>DAINPA010000039.1:0-4199 GCA_036743675.1 Steroidobacteraceae bacterium | reverse complement strand
CGCTGTATCTGGCGAGCGCCGACCTGAATCACGATGGTCTGCCGGACCTGGTCTCGGCGGACTATGGCGTGTCGCTATTCCTGCAGACTTCCGCGGGCGTTTTCGCGCCACCGGTGAGCCTGTATTCGGGCGGCGCCTGCCGACCGAGCTTGTCAGCGCCAGAGAAAGGGTATATCAGGTTGGGGCCGGCATATTGCGGGCCAACCAACCAACTAACTAACTAACTGGGGAGAATCTCGATGTTGAAGATCATCGCATCGCTCGCGCTGATGGTCGCTTTGGGCATCGGCGCGTCGAACAGCGCTTTGGCGCAGGGCAAGGGGTATCTTCGCGTACTCGTGGTGAGCACCGAGGATGTGTCTGGATACGTGCATGAATTGGACAACGGCAGGCGCATCCTGAAGCGTCTCGGCGTATCCGTGCAGACCCGCGTGTGGCGCGCAACGTTTGCGGGCCCGGAGGCCGGATCCGTGGTCGTCACCCAGGAGTTCGACAGCTTCGCGGCTTTCGCCGATGCGGCGAAAAAGACGGGGGCGGATGCGGAGTACGCGCAGTGGCTGAAGAGTCTGGACAAGATACGCAAGATTGCCTCGGACAGCCTGTACCAAGAACTCTGAGACCTGACCGATCCTGAGGGCCTGACCGGCGCGGGGCCGCGACTCGAGAGCGCGCCCCGCGCGGCCCTGCCGCAAGCTGGTTTTTATATTATACTGGTGACAATTAGATAATATTTTGACGCTTGCGAGGCGTGGATCATGCGGAAGGTGAAGACTCTCGGGCTCTTGGGGACGGGCGTGATCGGCGGCGGTTGGGCCGCGCGGGCGCTGCATTTCGGCATCGACGTGATCGCGGCGGATGTCAAGCCAGAGATGGAGGAGTGGATTCGCGGCGCCGTCGCCAATGCCGAGCCGGCGCTCGCCCGGTTGACCTTTGCGCCGCTGCCGCCCAAGGGCAAGCTGTCATTCACCACGGACCTCAAGGTCATGGCGCAAAGGGCGGATTTCATCCAGGAGAACATCCCCGAGCAGCTGCCGCTGAAGCAGCGGATGCTTGCGGAAGTGAGCCGCCATGCAGCCCCCGACGTCATCATCGCCTCCAGTACTTCGGGGCTGACTCCGAGCGATCTGCAGCGCGACATGGTCGCGCCTGAACGCTTTTTGGTTGCCCATCCGTTCAACCCGGTCTACTTGCTGCCGCTGGTGGAACTCGTCGGCGGCGCCAAGACCGTCCCCGCGACCATCGAAGCGGCCGCCAAGTTCTTCACCTACATCGGCATGCACGCCCTGCGGGTTCGGCGCGAAGTGCCGGGGCACCTGACCGATCGCCTTCAGGAAGCCATCTGGCGCGAGATTCTGCACATGGTGAACGACGGTGTGGCGACCACCGGCGAGCTGGACGAGTCGATCATTTACGGCCCGGGTTTGCGCTGGGCCGCAATGGGCACGAACCTGATCTATCACCTGGCGGGCGGCGAGACCGGCATGCGGCACATGCTGGCGCAATTCGGACCGGCGCTGAAATGGCCCTGGACCAAGTTGGAGGCTCCGGAGCTCACCGAAGAGTTGATCGACCGAATGGTGAAGGGCACCCAGGAACAAGCGGCGGGCCGTTCGATTCGGGAGCTGGAGCGGCTGCGAGACGACTATCTGGTTGCGATTCAGCAGGTGCTGCGTCAGTTCGATATCGGAGCAGGCTCGACCTTGCGCGCGCTCGAGGCACGCCTATACCGGGATGCCGCGGGCGGCATGGAGGGCGCGGCCGTCGGCGGCGCGCACGGAGTGGCGCTGCCCCGATACCACACGGTGGTCAGACCCGAGTGGGTCGACTACAACGGTCACACGTCCGATTTTATTTATGGTCACGTATTCGGCCAGGCCATGGATGCGCTGTACCGCAGCGTGGGCCTCGATGAGGCTTATCGACAGAAGGGCCGCATGTTCTACACCGGCGAAAGCCATGTCAGGCATCTCGGCGAGGCGAAGGTCAACGAGCCGCTGTACGTCACGACCCAAGTGCTCGCGCTCGACGAGAAGCGCTTTCACATGTTTCACCGGCTGTACCGCGGCGGCGACAATACGCTGATCGCCACGGGCGAACAGATGCATCTGCACGTCGATACCGCCGCGGCCAAAGCCACGCCGATGGATCGCACTCTGCGCACGAAACTCGACGCACTGCGACAGGCGCACGCCGCGCTTCCCGTGCCGGAGGAGGCCGGCAAACCGGTCGGCAGCCGCAGCAAGAAATAGCGATCGCCATGCCGAAAATCGTCGATCATGCGAAACGTCGCGATGAGATCGCGTATGTGGCGTGCCAGGTGGTCGCCAGCCGTGGCTTCGAACGGGCGACCGTTGCACGCATCGCCCGCGCGGCCGGGTATACCACGGGGATGGTGGCTCACTACTATGATTCGAAGCAGGACATCATTCTCGCCGCCCTGCGTCTGATGCTGTTGCGCATCGAGGAGCGGCTGACCCGCGAGCGCAGCAGCGGCGAGGCAAGCCTGCTCAGCGTGTTGTCGGAGGCTCTCGCGATCGATGCCACGCGATTCACCGAATGCGCATTCTGGATGGCGTTTTGGGGTCAGGTGTCCGTCGATCGCAAGCTCAAACGGCTCAACGCGTGGGTACATCGCGAGTACATGCGCCTGTTCACCCGCTGTTTGGCCGAGCACTGGTCGGAGTGGCGGGAGTGGCCGCGGCCGGTGCGCGACCAAGTATTGCGCTCGGTCGTGACCTGCATCAACGGCTTGACCGCGGGCGCGGTGACCAGTCCGCGCGACTGGCCGGCGCGGCGGCAGATCGAGCAGCTGGATTTGCAACTCGAATTGTTGCACCGGTGGGCCCAATCGAAACGCATCGCAAGCCACGGCTGAAGACGGCCGAGCTACAAGGCCGCGCCGCAAGGTTTCGCTAACGGAGAACAGCAATGGATTTCTCGCTCAACGATGAACAGCAGCTGATCGTCAAGACGACCCGTGAATTCGTGCAAAACGAACTGTATCCGCACGAAAAGGAAGTGGAGGAGACCGGCGTACTGCGCGACGACCTGCACCGTGAACTGAAAGCCAAGGCGATCGAGGCCGGATTGTATGCCGCGAATATGCCGGCGGAGGTGGGGGGCGCGGGATTGGACACCGTCACGTGGGTGCTCTACGAGAAGGAGCTCGGTCGCACCAATTACGCGCTGCATTGGTCCTGCGTGGGCAGGCCGTCGAATATTTTGTTGGCGTGCGAGGGCGAACAGCGGGAACGCTACCTGCTGCCGACGGTGCGCGGCGACCGGGCCGAGTGTCTGGCGATGACCGAGCCGGGTGCGGGCTCGGATCTGCGGGGCATGAAGACCTCCGCCGTCGAATCCGCAGGCGATTTCATCATCAACGGCACCAAGCATTTCATCAGCCACGCGGATCATTCCGATTTCGTCATTCTCTTCGCCGCATCCGGCGAGGAATCCGGCGCGCGAGGCACCCGCAAGAAGATCACGGCATTCTTGATCGACATGGGTCACCCCGGCTTCGTCGTGCGCCCGGGCTACAAGAACGTGTCGCATCGCGGATACACCAACAGCATCCTGGAATTCAACAATTGCCGCGTGCCGAAGAGCGCCATACTCGGCGAGGTGCATCGCGGTTTCGATTTGGCCAATACCTGGCTGGGGGTCACGCGCCTGCAGGTCGCGGCGACCTGCCTGGGTCGCGCCGAGCGCGCCCTGGAACTCGCGACTCAATGGGCCGTCGATAGGGTGCAATTCGGCCAGCAGATCGGCAAGTTTCAGGGCGTCAGCTTCAAGCTTGCCGACATGGCGGTCGAGCTGCGCGCCGCGGAACTGCTGGTGTTGGAAGCCGCATGGAAGCACGATCAAAAAATCGACACCGAGATGGACATGGCAATCGCCAAGGTCAAAGCCACCGAAATGCTGGCCATGGTGGCCGACGAGGCCCTGCAGATCCACGGAGGCATGGGCCTCATGAGCGATTTGCCGCTGGAGCGGATCTGGCGCGATGCACGCATCGAGCGGATATGGGACGGCACCAGCGAGGTGCAGCGCCACATCATCTCGAGAGCCTTGTTGCGGCCTTTGGGTGGCTGACCGGTTCGCCCGACTGCTCGAGCGGGCCGCGACGACGCCGTTGTCGGGCTAAAGGTAGTGCGTAGGAATACGGATTGACCTGAGCCCCCCATCGCGGATGCTAGTGG
>DAINPA010000038.1:13769-19785 GCA_036743675.1 Steroidobacteraceae bacterium | reverse complement strand
CCGAGCAGGTCATCAACGGCGCGATCATGATGGTCACCAACCGATCGCGCGGATTCTGAATGGTGCGGGTGGCCATGATGCCTGGAATCGCGCAGGCGAAACTCGACAGCAACGGAATGAAGGCGCGCCCCGACAATCCAACGCTGCCCATCAGCCGATCCAGCAAAAATGCGGCGCGCGGCAGATATCCCGAATCCTCGAGCATCAATATGAAGAAGAACAGGATGAGGATCTGCGGCAGGAACACCAACACGCTGCCGACGCCCGCCAACACGCCGTTGACCAGCAAATCCTTGAACAGGCCCGTCGGTAGGGATTGGTTCAACAATCCGCCGAATGCGCCCACGCCGAATTTGATCGCATCCATCGGCACCTGTGCCCACGCGAACACGGCTTGAAACACCAGGAACAGGATCGAGGCGAGTATCAGCGGCCCCAACACCGGATGCAGCACCACGGCGTCCACCTTGTCGCTGAAGGTGACGCCGTCGAGCCGGTCGGCGCCGACGACACTCAAGATTCTGCGTACTTCGGCCTGATCCCGCTCAATATCGGCGGGCTCGGGAGTACGCCACGGTGCCTTGGGGGGCGAGTGCGCCGGAATTTCCAGCGCATCCAGAACCTTGATCAAAGCGCCCGCTCCGGACGCTTTGACGCCGATGGTTTCGACCACCGGTACACCGAGCTCGGCTGCCAGACGCGGCGCATCGATGAGGATGCCTTTGCGGCGCGCGATGTCCGTCATGTTCAGTGCGACGACCATCGGCAGGCCCAAGCGCTTGAGGGAAAGCACCAGCCGCAGATTCTGGCGAAGATTGGTCGCGTCCGTAACGCAGACCACGAAATCGGGCGCCGTCTCGCCGGTACGCCGCCCGAGCAATACATCGGCGGTGATCTCTTCATCGGGCGTCGACGGGTCGAGGCTATAGGCACCCGGCAGATCGAGGATGCGCACGCGCCGCCCTGACGGCGTCAGAAGAGAGCCTTCCTTGCGTTCGATGGTGACGCCCGCATAGTTGGCGACCTTTTGCCGGCTGCCGGTCAGGACATTGAACAGGGCGGTCTTGCCGCAATTGGGGTTGCCGACCAATGCGACCAAGGGGCTGGGATGCACACTGGCCAAAGCATTCATGAATCTAACCGAGCAACGGCTGCTCCGGGCACACGCGGATACAAGCTGCTTCGAACAAGCGCAATGCGAAGGTGCCGGTGCCGATGCGCACCGCGATTGGTTCGCGCGCCATCAGGCCGCGGGCGACGATCCGCACCGCTTCGCCGGGCAGGAAACCGAGTTCCGCCAGGCGTCTGTCCATGTCGGGGGCAGCTCCGTCGGCGGCCGATACCGAAACCACACGTGCCACCGCACCCGTGGCGAGATCGGCAAGTTTGATCCCGGCCTGTACATCCGCTGCCTGGGCAATTTCAGGTTTCACTGCCATAAACCCATTCTATATGAGAATCGTTCCCATTACCATTCATCGCCCACGCCGGGGCAGCGACCAGCAGCGGCACCTTGCTGCACTGCAACAGACAAGCGGCGCCACCGGAAATCGAGGCACCACCCGGCTTCCTGCTAATCTTATGGCCCCCGAACCGTCGGAGGCGTATGAAATGCCTACGCTTTTTGAAAAGATCATAGCGGGCGAGCTGCCCGCAACCGTGGTTTTCCGCGATTCGCGGGTGATCGCATTTCTGGACATCCGCCCCGCTGCCCCGGTACACATATTAATTGTGCCGCATAAACCCATTCCGACAACGGATGATATAGAGGATGAGGACGCGGCGCTGATCGGACACATGGTCATCGTCGCGCGCGATCTTGCGCGCAAACAGGGAATCGCAAAGAGCGGCTATCGCCTCGTGATCAACTGCAATCCCGATAGCGGACAAGAGGTCTATCACCTGCATTTGCATTTGCTGGGCGGCAAACCGCTGGGGCCGATGCTCCAGCGCGCATAAAGTAGCAACAGAGGAATAGGTCATGAAGAAGAAAAAAAACGCGCAGCCCGCGGCCAAGCGCACCCGGCGCAGCGCCGCCGCCAAGCGCCCATCCGCAGCAAAACGCGGCACCGCAAAGTCAGCGGCGCGCGCAGTGGCTTCGCGTACCTCCGCGAGGATCTCGCAACCCGTGGTGCGCCGCGAACTGTACCCCGCCATCGAACCGTTCCGGCACGGTTACCTGCGCGTTTCCGAGATCCACGAGATCTATTACGAGGAATGCGGAAATCCCGCCGGCAAACCGGCGGTGTTCCTGCACGGCGGTCCCGGCGCGGGTTCCGACAAGCGCGCGCGGCAATTCTTCGATCCCCATCATTATCGCATCGTGGTGTTCGATCAGCGCGGTTGCGGCCGCAGCCGCCCGAGCGCCAGCCTGATCGAGAACACCACCTGGCATCTGGTGGCCGATCTCGAGCGGCTGCGCAAGCATCTCGGCATCGAACGTTGGCTGGTGTTCGGCGGATCCTGGGGCAGCACCCTGGCTCTCGCCTACGCCGAGGCGCACCCGGAGCGCGTCAGTGAACTCGTGCTGCGCGGCATTTTTCTGTTGCGCTATGCGGAAATCCGCTGGATGTACCAGCATGGAGCCTCGGATATTTTTCCGGATTGTTGGGAGGCGTACCGCGACGCGATCCCGCTCGACGAACGCGACGATTTCCTGCGCGCCTACCACCAGCGCCTGACCGGCAACGACCAGCGGGCGGCCCTGGCGGCGGCGCGAGCCTGGTCGGTGTGGGAGGCATCCACCAGTTTCCTGTATAGCAATCCGGACAACATCCGCAAGTGGGGCGAAGACCAGTTCGCGCTCGCGGTGGCGCGAATCGAATGTCATTACTTCGTGAATCGCGGCTTCCTGCGCAGCGAAACGCAACTGCTCGACGATGTGCAGCGCATCCGCCATATCCCGGCAACCATCGTGCAGGGACGCTATGACGTCGTCTGTCCGGCAACCAGCGCTTGGGACCTGCATCGAGCGTGGCCCGAGGCGACGTTGCGCTTGGTACCGGATGCCGGCCATTCGGCGTTCGAGGCGGGCAATACCAACGAACTGGTGCTGGCCACGGACCGATACCGGAGCCGCTGACCGCGCTATGCCGCAACTCGCCACATTGACTCTCGCGCGGCTTGCCGACTCGCGCGAAATCGCGGAAATGTCACGCGATTTGATCGAGCAGGGCCTGTCCTGGTCATGGACGCCGGCGCGGGTGCAGCGCTTCATCGCCGGCAAGGAATGCTCGGCCGTGGTCGCGCGACGCGAGCGGCGGATCGCGGCCTTCGGCATCATGCATTTCGGGGAAGAGGTCGCGCATCTTAATCTGCTGGCGGTGGCAAGCGATCACCGCCGCCAAGGGCTCGGCCGCCGGCTGATGGACTGGCTCACCTTGACCGCCCTCGAAGCCGGCGTGTTTCGCATCAATTTGGAATTGCGCACCCACAACACGGAGGCGCGCAACTTCTACCAGTCCCTGGGATTCACGGCGCTCGATGTCGTGCCGGGTTACTACCAGGGACGGGAGGCGGCGCTGCGCATGACGCGACGCCTGGCCCTGGAGCAGCCGGGTTGAATCACCGGTGCGGCGCGCGGATGGCCTTCACATGAGCACGGCGCTGCGACCCCCTAAGCGTGTTTTCGGCTCCACCGGCCGCGAGGTAGGCGCGGTCGGCCAGGGTTCGTGGCGTGCCGAGGAATGCGCCATCGACGACGCAATTGCCGCTGTGCGCTGCGGCCTCGATCTCGGCATGACGCACATCGACACCGCGGAAATGTACGGCTCCGGCGCCGCGGAGAAAATAATCGGCGCCGCCATCGAGGGGCGGCGGGACGAGGTGTTCCTGGTGTCCAAAGTGCTGCCGGGCAACGCCTCGAGGCGCGGTACGGTCGCGGCCTGCGAGAAATCCCTCAAACGCCTGGGAACCGATCGGCTCGACTGCTATTTGTTGCATTGGCGCGGCGCTCATCCGCTCGAGGAAACCATCGAGGCCTTCGATGCGTTGCTGCGCAGGGGGGCGATACTCTCCTGGGGCGTGAGCAATTTCGATGTCGCCGATCTGGATGAAGTTGCGGCGATCGCCGGTACCGGGCACCCGTCGTGCAATCAAGTGCTGTACCACCTGCAGGAGCGCGCGATCGAACACGCGGTGCTGCCGTGGTGCCTCGAGCACGGAACCGCCGTGGTCGCCTACACGCCCTTCGGCGATTCCTCGAGCGCATTCGACCCAGGCACCAAGCACGGGGGCATCCTGCAGGAGATCGCCGCGGCGCATCACGCCACCGCCCGACAAGTCGCACTGGCATTCTTGCTGCGCCATCCGAACACCTTCGTGATTCCCAAGGCATCCAAGCTCGAGCACGTGCGCGAGAATGCCGGCGCCGGTTCGCTCAAGCTCAGCGCTGCGGAAATCGCGCGCATCGACGCGGCTTTTGCACGCGGCAAGCCGCGGCCGTTGCCGACCGCATGAACCCGGACTGGCGCCTCTATGCGCTCGGATCGGCGTTAATTGCCGCGCTCACCGCCATCTTCGGCAAGGTCGCGGTATCGGAAATCAACTCCCACCTCGCGACATTTTTTCGGACCGTCATCATGTTGATCGTCGCCGCCCTCATCCTGTGGGCGGTGGCTGCGCTACCTGAGCATGTGCCGTCCCGCGGCCGCCGCATTCGGGGTGCCGGTCAGCGCCAAAGTCACGCGTAGCTCGTCGCGCATGATGCCGAGGGCCCGGGTGACGCCCGCTTCGCCGCCGGCGGCGAGCGCGAACAAAAACGACTTGCCGATCAAGCCGGCGCGAGCTCCCAGGGCGAGCGCTTTGGCAATGTCCTGACCCGAGCGTATGCCGCCGTCGAACAGCACTTCGCAGCGCCCGTCGATCGCCGCCACGACTTCCGGCAATACCGAGATCGTGGAAGGCGCGCCGTCGAGCTGGCGGCCGCCGTGATTCGAGACCACCACCGCATCGGCTCCGGCGGCCAGCGCGAGGTGCGCATCTTCGGCATCCAAAATGCCCTTCAGAATGAGCCGGCCCGGCCACCGGCTTCTCACCCATTCGACGTCGCGCCAGGTGGCCGACGCGTCGAACTGCGAGTGCGTCCACTCGGCGAGGTTCAAGACCCCGGTGACACCGTGGATGTGTCCGACCAGATTGCCGAAGGTGCGGCGTTTGCCGAACAGCACCTTCATCGCCCAAGCGGGTTTGGTCGCGACGTCCCAGGCGTTGCGCAGCGACACGCGCGGCGGGATGGACAGGCCGTTGCGCGCATCGCGCCAGCGCTCCCCGAGCAGCGGCAAATCCAGCGTGAGCATCAACGCCGAACATTGCGCCGCGATCGCCCGGTCGATGAGCGCCTGATTGAATCCGCGGTCGCGCATCAGGTATTGCTGAAACCAGAACGGCCGGTCCGTGGCCGCGCGCACGTCCTCGATCGAGCAGATCGACATGGTGCTTAAACAGAACGGGATACCGAAGGCCGCGGCGGCCCGCGCGCCGAGGATTTCCCCATCGGCGTGGAACAGCCCGGCGAGCCCGGTTGGCGCGATCGCGAGCGGCATCGAGATCTCGGTGCCGAGCACCGTGGTCGCGAGCGAGGTTGAGGAAACATCCACCATGACGCGCTGGCGGAAGGTCAGAGCGTCCAGATCCGCCGCGTTGGCGCGCAGCGTGCGCTCTTGATACGCGCCGCCGTCGGCATAATCGAAGATGGCCCGCGGTATGCGCCGCCTGGCGATCTTGCGCAGATCATCGATGCTCTGAATCAAGGGCATGACCCGTCACTCAGACAGGCTCCCGGAATCCACGAGGTGCCGGCCAACGGAACACCCGCCATCGCCGCGGCTTCCACCGTCAATGCCACCAATCCCGATTCACGCCGATACTCCTCTTATCATGCCGCCGCTTTCAACGACCACCGCCCCAAGGGTTTCACTCAAGGAAGGACCGAAACTGGGGTCGCACCAAATCCGATACCGCCGCTCAGGGTAGGACCCCTCATGCATCGCCTGCGGCACCACCAGCACCGCGACGC
>DAINPA010000038.1:3896-13669 GCA_036743675.1 Steroidobacteraceae bacterium | reverse complement strand
CCGCGACGCGCGCCGCCAGCATTTCGCCGTGATCGGCGCGAATCCGGATCTCGCCGCCGGCCTCCGCCAACTGCGGCGCCAACATGGCGAGCCCGATGGTTTGGTTCAATGTCCGTGAATGCACCACGCTGGTGACGCGGCCCGCGATTTCCCCCTTCTCGATCACCAGATGGCTCTCTTTCGGCCGATCGAATAACGATTAACAGCACAGGTGGCATGTGCGAATATAAGCACGATTTTTAACTGTGGAGCAACTAACTTGCGTATTGCGCAATGGCCGAGATGAAGCGCGTTCATGCGCCGATCGGCGCGCGCCGGGCGGGCGAGGGACTCGAGACGGTGCGCCTGGAAAAGGTGCCGATACGCATGCTGTCGATCATCATTTATGGCGATGACGGCGAGCGGGAATAAGGAGCGGTACCGTTCACGGCGGATGTTCGCTAAGCTTTCGATCATCCTTAAGGAGAGCGCCATTGCCCATCCCAGCCCGCGCCGCGGCGCGCATCGCCCGCCGTGTCTTTGTATGCGCCGCCTTGATTGCGCCCCTGGCGGCGCTTGCGTCCGGCGCGGCATCGAGCGCGCCGGGCAGCGTCGACGCCGCGCGACTGCAGGCGGCGGATTCCGAACCGCAGAACTGGTTCACCGGCGGGCGCGACAAGGACGGCACCTATTATTCCCCCTTGAAGCTAATCGATGCCAAGAACGTCAAGGACTTGGGCTTCGCCTGGGGCTACGATCTCGGAACCCCGCAGCGCGGCCAGGAGGCGACGCCGATCGTCATCGACGGCGTCCTGTATACCTCGGGCACCTGGGGTTACGTGTACGCAGTCGACGCGGCAAGCGGGCGTGAATTGTGGCGCTACGATCCACAAGCGGACTATGCGGCCGCGAGAAATCCCTGCTGCGACCTCGTGAACCGCGGCGTGGCGGTTTGGCAGGGAAAAGTGTACGTGGCGTCGGTCGACGGGCGTCTGCATGCGTTGGACGCGGCAACCGGCAAGAAAATCTGGGTGGTCGACACCATCACCAACCACAAGCTGCCCTACTCCAGCACCGGTGTGCCGCAGATCGCCGGCGACGTCATCGTCATCGGCAACAGCGGTTCGGACATGGGACGCGTCGGCGTGCGCGGCTATGTCGCCGCCTACGATTTGCAGACCGGCGCCTTCAAATGGCGGTTCTACACGGTGCCCCCGGCACCCGGGCAGCCGTTCGAGAATCCGGAACTCGAAGCGGCCGCGAAAACCTGGGATTCGCACCGCGACCCGAAGTACCAGGGCGGCGGCACGGTCTGGGACGGCATGGCGTACGATCGCGCGCTGAACCTCGTGTATTTCGGCACCGCCAATGCGGCTCCTTACGACTTGCGCGAACTCGGACCCGCCAAGCTCGACAGCCTCTACACGGCCTCGATCATCGCTCTGCATGCCGATACCGGAAGGCTCGCCTGGTACTACCAAGTGACGCCGCACGATCACTGGGATTACGATTCGAATCAAAAGCTGATTTTCGCGGACCTCGATATCGATGGGACCCCGCGGCAGGTGCTGTTGCAGGCGTCGAAGAACGGATTCTTTTATATTCTCGATCGCAAGACCGGCAAGCTCCTGTCGGCAAAGAACTATACCTACATCAATTGGGCCAGCGGCGTCGACATGAAGACCGGACGGCCGATCCCGACCGACCAATCCGATTGGTATGCCTCGCCCAAGAACGTGTATCCCTCGTGGGCCGGAGGGCACACCTGGAATCCGATGTCCTTCAGCCCGCAGACTCATCTGGTCTATATTCCGGTGCTCGATGTGCCGAGCGTCTGGGTCGACATGCTGCACAACGGCGGCCAGGTGAAATACATCGACGGGTTCTATACCGTCAACGGGATCTTTCCCGACGACACCTACGATGCGGCGGATTTGAAACGGCTGTTCGGGCCCCTGCCGGACTTGAAGGAGATCAAGGCGGCACGAAAGGTCAAGCCGGTGCGCGAACTTCTTCGCGCCTGGGATCCGATAGCGCAGAAAACCGTGTGGGAGCACGAGACTTCCAGCGGCATTCGCGGCTATGACGGAGGGGTGATGTCGACCGCGGGCAACCTCGTGTTCCAGGGCCGCGGCAGCGGCGGACTGTGGGTTTACGCCGCCGACACCGGCAAGGTGTTGAAGGTGATCAAGACCGGCAGCCACATCATGGCCGCCCCCACGACCTACGCGGTCAACGGCGAACAGTATGTCGCCGTTCAAGCGGGTTATGGCGGCACCGCCATCGCCGAGGGGCCCATTCCACCGAGCAGCGCCGCCGTGACCTATGAGAACACCAACCGCATCATCGCCTTCAAGTTGCGCGGCGGCGAGGTGCCGACGCCGCCCGCACGCGTGAGCGAGCCGCTCGCCAAGCCGCCGACGCAAACCGCCACGGCCGCCGGCATCAACGCCGGCGAAATCAAGTTCGTCGAAGAGTGCTCGCGTTGCCACACGCTCGGCCTCTCCACCATCCCCGATCTGCGCCGGCTCAATGCGGGGCTGCACGCGGCCTTCAAGGACATCGTTTTGCGCGGCGCGATGGCGCCGGCGGGCATGGAGCGGTTCGATGACATCTTGAGCGAAAAAGATGTCGACAACATTCACGCGTACCTGATCGAGCAAAGCTGGATCGCGTATCGGGCGCAGGAAGCGGCCGCGCATCGGTGACCCTTGTCGAACCGCCCCAATTTTCTCATTTTAATGGCCGATCAGCTCACGGCGCGCGCGCTCCCCGCCTATGGAAACCGCGTCGCCAAAACCCCGCACATCGACGCCCTGGCCGCGGCCGGAGTGGTTTTCGATTCGTTCTACTGCAACAGCCCGCTGTGCGCGCCCTCGCGCTTTTCCTTTCTCGCGGGGCGCCAGGTCTCCGCCATCGGCGCCTACGACAATGCCGCGGAGTTTCCGGCGCAGGTGCCCACTTTCGCCCATTATTTGCGCCGTGCCGGATACCACACGGTGCTGAGCGGCAAGATGCATTTCTGCGGGCCCGATCAGCTGCATGGTTTTGAAGCGCGGCTGACCACTGATATCTACCCGGCCGACTTCGGCTGGACGCCGGACTGGTCCCGCCCGCAGGAGCGCCCGAGCTGGTATCACAGCATGGAGTCCGTGACGCAGGCCGGCCCCTGCGCCCGCACCAACCAGATCGATTTCGACGACGAAGTCATCTTCCAAGCGCGCCGCAAGATCTTCGACATGGCGCGCAGCAAGGATCGGCGCCCGTTCTGCATGGTCGCCTCGATGACGCATCCGCACGACCCGTACGCGATTGCGCAACGCTATTGGGATCGCTATGCCGGCGTCGAGATCGATATGCCGCGCGTGACCTCGGCGGCGGTCCAACCGGATCCGCACTCGCTGCGATTGCGCCACGTGTGCGGGCTCGACTCGCAGCCGGTGACTGCGGCGCAAGTGCTTGCTGCGCGCCGCGCCTACTACGGCGCCGTTTCATACGTCGATGACCAGATCGGCGTGCTGCTCGCGGCGATTTCCGATGCGCGCTTCGCCGACGATACCATCGTCGTGCTGCTCGCCGATCACGGCGACATGCTGGGCGAGCGCGGGCTGTGGTACAAAATGAGTTTCTTCGAGCCCGCTTGCCGGATACCGCTGATCGTGCACGCGCCGCGGCGCTTTGCCGCGCGCCGCGTGGCAGAGTCCGCTTCCCTCATCGACATTGCCCCCACCTTGTACGAACTCGCCGGCGGCGCGATCGCCGACTACGCGACACCGCTCGACGGCCGCAGCCTCGCCGCGCAGCTCGCCGGCGCTGCCGGGGCCGCCGGCAGCAATGAAGTCATCGGCGAGTACTTGGCCGAGGGCGCGATCGCGCCGCTGGTGATGATCAGGCGCGAGCGCTACAAATTCGTGCATTCGCCCGCCGATCCCGATCAGCTCTACGATGTGATCGAGGATCCGGACGAGTTGCGAAATCTCGCCCCCTCGCCACGCTTTGCGGCGCGCGTGCGCGAATTTCGCGCCGAGGTCGGCCGGCGCTGGGATCTCAAGGCCCTGCATACGGAAGTGATCGCGAGCCAGCGGCGCCGGCATTTCGTCTACGATGCGCTGCGCGCCGGGCGCCAAACGCCCTGGGACTTCCAGCCGCTGCGCGATGCCAGCCGGCAATATGTGCGCAACGATCAGGAACTCGGGGACTTGGAGGCCAGGGCGCGCTTTCCGGCGGTAGGCGCCTCGAATGTGCCTCAGGGCTCGTCGTCGTAGATGATGATCGACAGCATCCGGATCGGCACCTTGCCCAGTATTTCCGGACCGTGCGGCACCTCGCCGCGAAAACTGAGCGAGTCACCGGGTGCGAGCGGGTAGCTATGGCTGCCGTGCCGATAGGTCAGCGACCCCGTCAGTACATACAGGAACTCGGTACCGGGATGCTGAAAGCCCGGGAACACCTCGCTCTTGTCGGTGAGGGTCACAAGGAACGGTTCGAAGGATTTTTTCGGGCCGCGTTGGGCGGCCAGCAGATGATAAGTGTGGCCGCGGCGGGTGCCGCGCCGCACCACTTCGAGCCCTTGGCCCGCACGCACCCGCTGAGCGCCCTCTTCCTCGCCGCCGACGTCCTGCAACAGCAGCGCCGGCTTCACGCCGAGCGCATCGGCCAGGGCGACCAGTGTTTCCAGACTCGGCGTTACATGACCGGTCTCGAGGCGGCTCAACATGCCGGCGCTGATTCCGGCCCTCGCCGCCACATCGCTCAAGGTCAGGCCCTGGCTTTCCCGCACCCGGCGGGCGACCGCGCCGAGTCGCCGGCCGACGTCGGGCGCCGCGGCCGGCTTCCGGGACGCCGCAGCCCTTATAGGGTTCTTGGGTAAACGCGCCACAGCGGCTCTCTTGGAATTTGCCTCAAACGTTGCCGGCCGAAATCTCAAGCCTTCGCCTCGCTGCGCCAATTTACGCTGTACGCAATTAGTTTGCACTACAGTAACTAGCGTGCTATTTATTTCCGACGGCAGCGCTCAAGGTCCGGTCAAGCCGCGCACTCTCCGGTCGGCTCGGCGGGGACGCCGTGGCCGGTGTCGGACCGGGTCCGATCGGCGCAGCAATTGCCCTGGCCAGCGCCGCTCCTTAACGAATATGATACCGCTCCCTTAAGCCCGCGGTGGCGAGCCCCGCAGCATTGAATCGCTACGATATAGATACCGCCCTCAATACACACCCCAACAGAGGACCATAAGCATGGCGCGCGATCCGAAACACGACATCTTATTTCAGCCGATCAAGATTGGGCCGAAGACGCTTCGCAACCGGTTCTACCAAGTGCCTCATTGCATCGGCGCGGGCTCCGACAAGCCGGGATTCCAGGCCGCTCATCGCTCGCTCAAGGCCGAAGGCGGTTGGGCCGGCATCAACACCGAATACTGCTCCATCCATCCGGAATCGGACGATACCCACCGTCTCTCGGCGCGCATCTGGGACGCCGGCGACGTGCGCAACTTACGCGCCATGACCGACCACATCCATCATTTCGGCGCGCTCGCCGGCGTCGAGCTGTGGTACGGCGCCTCGCACGCGCCGTGCATGGAATCGCGCGCGACACCGCGCGCTCGGATCCAAGCTCGAGGATTGGAACGGCATGGGCACGGCATGGACCTACGCCAAGGACATATCCCAGGATCACGTGGCGATTCGCACCAAAGCCGGCTTGATGGACGTCTCGGGCCTCAAGAAGCTGCACTTGGTGGGTCCGCACGCGTCCGCGGTGCTCAACTACGCGACCACCCGCGATGTGACCAAGATCTATCCGGGCAAATCCGCTTACGCCTGCATGTTGAACGAGGCGGGATATTTCATCGAGGACTGCATCCTGTACCGCACCTCGCCCAATGCGTGGATGGTGGTGCACGGCAGCGGCGCCGGACACGAAACCTTGACCCCTTACGTCGTCGGCCGCAACGCCGCGATGATCGTCGATGACGACCTGCACGATCTGTCGCTGCAGGGGCCCGTCGCCGTCGATTTTCTGGCCAAGCACGTGCCCGGAATTCGCGACCTCAAGTATTTCCATCACATGCCGGCGACACTGTTCGGCCGGCCGGTGACGATTTCGCGCACCGGCTACACCGGCGAGCGCGGCTACGAGATCTTCTGCAGGGGCGAGGACGCCGGACTCGTCTGGGACACCATTTTAAGCGAAGGCAAATCGATGGGCATCATCCCCACCTGCTTCACCACGCTCGATTACCTGCGGGTCGAAAGTTATCTCTTGTTCTATCCGTACGATATGTCCCAGATGTATCCGTTCGAGCGCGACCCGCCGGGCGACAGCCTGTGGGAGCTCGGACTCGATTTCACGGTGAGCCCCGGCAAGAACGATTTTCGCGGCGCCGATGCGCATGCGCGGCTCAAGGGCAAGGAGCGCTTCAAGATTTTCGGGCTGCTGATCGAGGGCAAGGTGGCGGCGGAGATGGGCGATCCGGTCTTTGCCGGCAACAAAAAGGTGGGCGTGGTCACCGGCGCCATGGTCTCAACCTTGACCGGCAAATCGATGGCGATCGCGCGTCTCGACGTGCCGGTCGCGGTGCATGGCACCAAGCTCGAAGTTCGCGGCAAGAGCCTCAAGACCTCGGCAACGGCGCACACGCTGCCGTTCGACGACGTGGATAAGAAGAAGCGTACGGCGGTGGGTTAAGAAGCTCCCAATGCAAACCAAACTCTTGATCAACGGTATCCTGGTGAAGGGCGAAGGAACCCTCGAGCGCGTGCTCGACCCGGCGAGCGGCAAGTGCATTGCCGAAGTGCACGAGGCGAGCCGCGCGCAGCTCGATGCGGCCGTTGCCGCGGCCGAGGTGGCGGGCCTGGGCTGGGCGCAAACGGTGCCGAAGGACCGGGCGGCGCGGCTGCAATACGGCTGCACCTGGATCAACACGCACTTCATGCTGATCAGCGAAATGCCGCACGGCGGCTTCAAGCGCTCAGGCTACGGCAAGGACCTGTCGGTGTACGCGCTAGAGGACTACAGCGTACCGCGGCACGTCATGGTCAAGCTGTAGCGGCGGCCGGCTGTAACAAGAGCCGTTAGAGGACCGGCGGCGGATCGATGGGTCCGAGCACGCGTTCGAGCGAAAGTCCCAGCGACAACAGCTTCGGGTCATCGCCGGGCAGCATGTCGAACTCCAGAGCGACCGGCAGGCGCGCCGCTGTGAGTCCGGCCGGAAGTACCAGCCCCGGCGCACCGCCGCAGCTCGCATGCACGGTATTTCGCAGCATCGCGGTTCGCACCGTCGTCGCTGCGCCCCGCACGGTGATATCGCCCTCCACGCCGACGGACAGCGCCGGCGTCATGGCCGGCGGATAGACGATGGCGGTCAGCCGATGCTCATGGAAAAACTCTCGGACCGCCGCCCGCAAGACCTCGAGCTGCCCGATGGACCGTTGGTAGCGCTCATGCGTGACGGCATTCGCACCGCCCGCCAGAAACAAGGTATCGAAACGCTTTCGCAGAGGGGCCCCGACTTGCGCCAGCAGTTGCTCGAAATCAACTCCTGAGTACTCCCGCAAGTAAGCCTTCTCGGCGGCGACCACTTCGTAGCAAAGAATATCCATCGTAATCGTGAGGTCGGCGTGCAGCGCGGCCGGCAGATCGGCGCGAATGAGCTCGATACCGGCCTCGTGCAATTTCTGCAAGGCGAGCGTTGCGACCCGCTCGAGTTCCTCATCGAGGCCGCTCCAAGCGGTGGATGGCACGCCGAGGCGCACCTGCCGCAATGGGGTCGGCGCCATCGGCATCGAATGGGGCCGCAGCACGGAGTCGAACAGGATCAAATCCTCGACGTTCCGCGCCATCGGCCCCAAGCTGTCGAGGCGCGGCGCGATCGGCATGACGCCGCGCGAAGGATAACGGCCCGTGCTCGGGCGCAGACCCGCAATCCCGCATAGGGCGGCGGGCACGCGGATCGAGCAAGTCGTGTCCTCGCCCACAGCCAACGGCGTCATGCGCGCACTCACCGCAATTGCCGATCCTCCGCTGCTGCCGCCCGGACTGCGGAGCGGATCGTACGGGTTGCGGCAAGCGCCGAAGGCCGTGTTGTTGCCGGTCACCCCAAGCCCGAGCTCGTGCAGATTGGTCTTGCCGAGCAGGATCGCGCCCTCCGACAGAAGCGCCTGAAGGATCGGCGCATTCGCCGCGGGGCGAAAATTGGCGAGCGCCGCCGTACCCGACGTGGTCGGCAGGTCGGCTGAATTGATGCTGTCTTTCAGCGGAATGGGTAGGCCGTGCAGTGCGCCGAGTCTCGCTCCCGTGGCCCGCGCCCGGTCGGCGCCGCGCGCCGCCTCGAGCACCGCGTCCGGCTGTATCGAGATGAACGCATTCAGGACAGCCGAGGCGGAGCAGCGCGCGAGCAACGCGGTCGCATACCCTTCGGCGGTGATCTCGCCTCGGCGCATCGCGCCCGCGGCGGTTACGGCACCAAGCGAACTCAGATCCGTCATTGCCCGATGATAGGCCATTTCCGCAAGGCCCGGCCGGCGGCTCTGAATGAGTGCCGGCAGCTGCGCCGCCGCGGCACCGATGGATTTGCGCATCACCCCGTCTCCTGCGAATCACTCAAGGTCTTTCGGACCGACTATATCGCGCCCCCATCGCGAGACCCACCAGAAGCACCAGCGCCGCGCCGCTCAACAGCGCAGGCAAGCCGTTGCTCGGCCACTTGTCCATAGCGATGCCCCCGAGGCTCGGTCCGATGACCCCGCCCAGGCAATACACGATGACGAACAGCGTATTCGCCGTCGGCAGATCCGCCGCCGCAAACTCGGCGCCCAACAGGGCGATCCCCTGGCTGTAAAAGGCGTAGAGTGTCCCTCCCCAGACGAACAGCAACGGCCACAGCAGCAGCGGCGCACCGAAGAACGGCTGCAGCAGCAGCGGCCCGAGGAAGCTCAGGAGCGCGCAGATCCCGAGCATGAAGCGCCGGCCGAGCCGATCGGCGAGCAGTCCGATCGGCACCTGCAGCACCACGTTGCCCGCCATGAATGCCGCCAGCAGGAGCAGAGCCGTGCGCTCGGGAAACCCCGCCTGCAGCCCATAGAGCGGCAACAGCGTGATGTCCGCCGATTCGACCAATCCGGCCACCAACGCAGCCATCATGACGAACGGGGCAGAGCGCACGGCGCCCGCGAGCGAGCGCAGCGGCACAATCGGCTGCGGCGCGCCTTCCACGCTGCGCAGCAAGATGAGCGGCACCAGCGTCACCACCAAACCGACGGCTCCGACCACGAACGGCTGCCAACCGCGGGTACCGGTGAATTCCAGCAGTATCGGTCCGGCGATGGTGCCGATCGAGAATACCGTGCCATAGATGCCCATGACGGTCCCGCGAGATTCCTCGCCGCTCACCGTGTTCATCCAGATTTCACTGGCGACCCACGATAGTCCGAGCGCGCAGCCGCTCAAGAATCTCAAGAACAGCCAGGAGCCGGCGGTGGGCCATATCGGCATGATCGGCAGAATCAGCGCGGCGATGCCGATACCGGCGATGACGCAGCGTTTCAAGCCGAAGCGGGCGATGACGCGCGGATAAAGCGGCCCGAGCAGGATCACGGCGATCAGGCTCGAGGCGATGACGGCCCCGATCGCAAAGCTGGAGAAGCCGGAGCGGCTCATGGTGAGCGCGATCAGCGGCGGCTGGAAGCCGAAGATCAACCCGACGCCCAAGCTCGAGGAGAACACGGCGGCGAGGGTCAGATGTCGCGAGGCTTGCTTCAAGGGGGACACGATCGATGCATGAGGGTCGCCTTGGG
>DAINPA010000038.1:0-3796 GCA_036743675.1 Steroidobacteraceae bacterium | reverse complement strand
GAAGTGCTGCGCGGCCCGCAGGGCACCCTGTACGGCTCGGGCTCCATGGGCGGCACGATCAAGCTCGTCACCAACCTGCCCAAGTTCGGCACCTGAGAGGCCGCGACCGACTCGACCGTCTCCCAGACCCAGCATGGCTCGACCAATGGCGGCGGCAGCCTCATGCTCAATATGCCGATCGGCGAGATCTCGGCGCTGCGCCTCGTGACTTCCGTGAAATACACCAGCGGCTGGATCGATCGCAACGTGATCGCGCCGCCTAATTTTCCGGCCCCCACCGAGCCCTCCTTTACGCCCTCGGCGCCGGCCAACTGCCAAGCATATTATTGCCTGCGTGGTAATGTAGCGAGCGCCCCCATCTCGCAGACCATCCATGGTTCAAACCTGGAAAAGTTTGGATCGGCGCGCGCGACCTACCTGATCAAGCCCATGGATGCGCTGACGGTCACCGCCACCGGGATGTACCAGGTCATCAACTCGGACGGCTACAACAATTTCCAGGAGCAGGGGGGCGGGGCGGCGATTTACCAGCCCTATAACCAGCCGGAACCCTATCGTGACTACTTCAGGCTGGGAAGCATCAAAGTAGATTATGCGTTGTCGTTCGCCACGCTCACCTCCGCCTCCAGTTACTGGAGCCGCGGTGTCTACCAGTCGACCGACTCGACCGAGGCGCTGCAGAACATCAACAACCTCACACATCTCGTCAATGGCGCCTAAGTTCCGAATTTCATTCAGAACCTGTACGTGGAATACGATCCCACGCACCAGTTCGCCGAGGAAATACGCCTGGTCTCGAGCGGCGACGGACGGCTGCAATGGGTCGGAGGCCTTTACTACGCGAACCTGCATTCCGGCTACATCACCTACAACTAGGCACCCGGCTTTGCCAACGCGCTGACCTGCGGACTGCCCTCGGCGAGCAATCCGGTCGCGGGCTTCTGCCCGGCGTCGAACGTCTCGCCGGCCAACAGCGTGCTGCGGTTTCCCAATCCCTTCCTGCCGCCCTATCCGAGCGCGTACGCGTCCAATCCGAATGGGGTCGTGTTCAATGACAACAACCCCAATGTCTTGAAGCAGTACGCGGTATTCGGCGAGTTCACCTACAAGCTCAAGGAGGATTTGAAGCTCACGGTCAGAACCCGCGTCTATCACTGGCAGAACGATAATTTGGCCAATCAGGCGGGTTTGGGCACCGCCGCCGTGAACCAGGATCACACCATCCAGTATCAGAGCGGCAACGGCAACGCGGTGCTGCCAAAGGTCAATCTCTCCTACGAGCCGACGGCCGATCTCACGTTGTACAGCACGGTCGCGAAGGGCTCGCGGCCCGGCGGATTCAATTTGCCGATCCCGTTGCCGACTCCCCAGGTACTTGCCGTCAATCCGTTTGCGTACAATTGCGCCGCGGGCGCGGTCACGGTGACGAAGCAGCCGTCTTACGCCTCGGACTCGGTATGGAGCGTCGAGGTCGGCGAAAAGGCACGCTTTTTCGATCGGCGCCTCACCGTCAATGCGGACGTCTACTACATCAAGTGGAAGGACATCCAGCAGGTGCTGTCCTTGACCTGCGGCTATCCCTACAACACCAACGCGGGCGATGCGAAGTCCTACGGTCCCGAGCTCGAAGTCTCGGGAGTCATCACCGACGGCTTGACCTTCGATCTGTCCGGCACCTTCACCCAGGCGTACGTGAGCAGTCCGAACGCGACCGCCTTGGCCTCGGGGATCACCCCCGGATCCCGGGTGCTCAGTGTGCCGAGGTACACCGGCGTCGCCTCGCTCAACTATACGAGGGCGATCAACGACCGGCTGAACGGCCTGTTGCACGTGGGCAGTTCCTTGGTTGGCCCGAGCGATGACCAGGCGGCGGTTCGCCAAGAGCTGGCCTCGTATAACCTCGTGGATGCGCGCATGGGCGTCGCCAGCGGTCCCTGGACCGCGGCGCTCTTCGGCACCAACCTCACCAACAAGCAGGCATTCATGACCATCAACAACACCGTATTTGCCTGGCAGACCTACGCGATCACGCGCGTCTCGACCAATCAGCCGCGCACCATCGGCTTGGATTTCGCCTACAAGTGGTGACAAGAAATTCGTGGCCGCCCACGTGATCGTCGATGGTTGACTTAAGGGGGGCACAGGCCCCCCGATTTTCGTAATATGGCGCCCATCAGCCCTGCGGGCGCTGGATAATCCACGAGACGCAGGCCGCTCCAAAGCGGCGCGATCAATCGAGGGAGGGCAAGCCACAGTGACCGTCAATTCCGGCAAGCCGATCGATCAAGACGCCGAACAGCTACGCGCCTTGGGCTATGTATCGCATTTCGACCGATCAATGTCGAAATGGGAGAATTTTTCCTTGGGGTTCACCTACCTCTCGCCGGTGGTCGGCGTGTACACCATTTTCGCGAGCGCCTTCGTGGCCGGCGGACCGCCCATGTGGTGGACCTATATCGGCGTAGGAATCGGCCAGCTCATGGTGTGCCTGATCTTCGGCGAAATCGTCTCACAGTTTCCGATCTCCGGCGGTCTTTATCCCTGGGCGCGCCGCCTGGTGGGAAAGCGCTGGGCCTGGATGGCGGGCTGGGTCTATGGCTGGGCTCTGTGCTGCACCATGGCGGGCGTGGCCACCGGCGTCGCGCCCTATCTCGCGCAATTGTTTGGGCTTCAGAGCACGCCGATGGCGACCACGGCAATTGCGCTCGTCCTCATTGCCATGACCACCGCGCTCAATTTGAGCGGCACGCGCCTGTTGGCGCGGGTTGCAATGTTCGGGTTCGTCTGCGAGCTGGTGGGCGCCATCGTGGTCGGCGGGTATCTGCTCATGTTCGCGCGCCATCAGACGTTGAAGATCCTGGTGGACACCTCGTTCGTGCATACCGAGGGACCCTATTGGCCGGCATTTCTCGCCTCCTCGCTCGCCGCCATGTTCTGCTATTACGGCTTCGAGGCCTGCGGGGACGTCGCCGAAGAAACCCCGGACCCGGGCCGCATGATTCCCAAAGCCATGCGCATGACGATCTATATAGGGGGTGCGGCCGCCATCTGGGTATGTCTCGCCTTCGTGCTGTCGATCTCCGACATCGGCGCCGTGATGTCGGGCAAGGACACCGATCCGATCGTCACGCTGCTTAGGGCCGCGATGGGCGAAGTCGGATTCCGCGCGGTGATCGTGATCGTGCTGGTCTCATTCATATCCTGCCTGTTGAGTTTGCAGGCCGCCGCCAGCCGGCTGATCTTCGCCTACGCGCGCGATCAAATGATCTTCGGCAGCAAATACTTGAGCCGCATGTCCCCGCGCCACCACGTTCCGGCCAACGCGCTCCTCATGATGGGGGCCATACCGGCGGTGATCGCCTTATCGGCGCTGTGGCTGCAGGACGCGATCGCCACCATCATCAGCTTCGCGGCCGTCGGCATCTATATTTCCTTCCAAATGGTGGTGCTGGCCGCGTTGATTGCGCGCGCCATGGGATGGCGGCCCACTGGGTCGTTTAAGCTGGCCGGCTGGGGATGGTCGGTGAACCTGCTCGCGCTCGCCTACGGCGTCGGTGCGATCATTAACATTCTGTGGCCGCGCAGTCCGAACGACCCGTGGTACGTCAACTACGGCATGTTGGTAACTACCGTAGGCGTCGTGCTGATCGGCGGCATCTACATGCTCATGGCCCGGCCCTACGAGCACGGCCAGGCGCCGGCGGGAGACGCGCATCGATTGGGCCACGCACAGGCGTCCCCGGGTGCGGCCATCGAAACGATCGGGTGAGAATGGGGTCGCCGCCGCTTCTTACGG
>DAINPA010000037.1:7575-19825 GCA_036743675.1 Steroidobacteraceae bacterium | reverse complement strand
TATGGATGCGATGGCTGGGAATCATGGGAATCATTGCATGCGGTGGCTGAACATCCAGGCGGCGGCCCACAGGGTGAGGGTGCCGAGCACCGCCAAGGGCCACAGATCGGAAATCAGCAAACCCAATCCCGCTCCCTCGAGATACACGCGCCTCGTTATATCGATCGCGTAGCGCAGCGGATTGATCGCAGTCAGATATTGCAGGGCGGTGGGCATGCTGCTGATCGGCGTGGTCAGTCCCGAAAGCAGCGAGAAAGGCATGATCAGCAGCATCGAGTAAAGCAGCGCCTGCTGCATGGTGGCGGCCACGGCCGAAATCAACAAACCGATGCCGACAGCGGCCAACAAGAACAGCAGCAGGCCGGCGCAAAGCGTCAGATACGAGCCGGCGAAGGGAATGCGGAACCACAGCTGAGCCACCAACAGCACGCCGCCGGCTTGAATCGTACCGACCAATATCGACGGCACGGCCTTGCCGGCCATGATCTCGAAGGGTCGATACGGTGTGACCAGCAGTTGATCGAAAGTGCCTTGCTCGCGCTCGCGCGCCACGGACATCGCCGTGAGCATCATGGTCTGGATCAGTGTCAAGGTGCCGATCATGCCGGGAATCATGAACCAACGCGTCTCGAGATTCGGGTTGTACCAGGCGCGGGCCTCGAGCCGCACCGGCGGCGGCGCGGCGCCATGGTCGCGAGTCCAGTTCAAGTTGAATTGCTCGACGACGCTGCCGACGTAGCCGATCGCGGTGCCGGCGGTGTTGGAGTTGCGGCCGTCTGCGATGAGCTGTACGTCGGCGCTTTGTCCCGACAATAAACGCCGCTCGAACTGCTGGTCAATCTGTACGATCAACAGCGCGCGGCGCGCGTCAATCAAGGACTTGATGTCGCCGGCACGCTGTAAGTTAGCGACCCGCTCGAATATTCCCGAACCATCCAGGCCCGCCAACAGCTGGCGCGAGGCGGCGCTGTGGTCCTGGTCGAGCACGGCGTAGGGTACGTGGTTGAGGTCGTAGGTGGCCGCGTAACCGAATACCAACGCTTGTACCATCGGTGGAATGAGCAGGCTATTGCGGCTGCGCGGATCCTTCAGTACCGCGAGCAGCTCCTTGCGCGTCAGCGCCAGAATTCGCAGGAGCGAGCCGATGATGCTGTTCATGCCAGGGTCTTGCGCATCACGGCGCGGCTGGCGAGCGCCAAAGCGGCTGCCATCGCCGCGAGCGCCAGCGTGTTCGGGATGATCACCGTCCAGACGTCCCCGGCGAGAAACACGCTCTGCAGCACCGCCACGTAGTAGCGCGCCGGCAGGATATAGGTGATCAATCGCACCGGAGTCGGCACGCTGCGCAAGTCGAACAGAAATCCCGACAGCATGAACGCGGGCAGGAATGTGGCGAGCATCGTGAGCTGACTGGCGACCAGCTGGTTCTTGACCCAGGAGGAAATCAGCAGTCCGATACCCAGTGCGATCAGCACGTACAGCATCGAGGCACCGAGCAGCACCCACACCGAGCCGCGCAGCGGTACATGAAATAAAAACTTCGCGGACAGCACGCAGAGCATGAAACCGAACAGGGCGAGCACAAAATACGGCAGGGTCTTGCCGAGCAGGATCTCCTCGCTGCGTACCGGCGTGACCAGCAGCGATTCAAGCGTGCCGCGCTCCCACTCGCGCGCCATGACCATGGCCGTCAACAAACCGCCGATCAGCGTCATCACCAGCACTATCAAGCCAGGCACCAGGAAGTAGCGGCTGTCATTGGACTCGTTGAACCACAGGCGCGACTGCAGGTTGACCGGTCCGCTGGGGCCCGCCTGGCCCTGCGCTTGCAGCCGCGCCGCCCAAATCCCGACGGCGCCTTGAACGTAACCCTCGATGATTCGCGCCCGATTCGCATCACCACCATGCACGATCAGCTGCACCTCGGCGTCGCCTGCGCCGATGCGGCGGGAAAAGTCGGCGGGAATGCGCACGATGCCATCCACCCGGTGCTCGAGCAGCGCCTGCTGCGCCGGCGGCATCGAGCGCATCATCCAGGGATGAAAATACGGCGAGAGTTGAAAGCCGGCCGCCAGTTCGACGGCCTCGGGCGTGGGGTATTCGATCACGACTGCAAGGGGAACGTTCTTGACGTCGAGCGAAAGACCATAGCCGAACAGCAGGATCAGGATCAGCGGCAGCACGACACCGATGGCGATACTCGAGGGATCGCGCACGATCTGGTGCCCCTCCTTCGACACCAGTGCGCGAATGCGCCGCAGCTTCGACGGCCAGGCGTTGGTGGCATTGGAAGGGGCGGATGTCGTGCTCATCGCCGGGCGTGTTCCGTCATCATGCCGCGGCCGCCGCTGCGCCGTTTCGCTCGCGAGCCTGCTCGACCACGGCGATGAAGGCATCGTCCATGCTGGGCGCGGGCCGGCCTTCGCTGCGCGCGAGCTCGCGCACTTGCGCGGGCGAACCCTGCGCCAGGATCTTGCCGGAATCCATGATCGCGACGCGGTCGCAGTACTCCGCCTCCTGCATGAAATGCGTGGTTATGATGATCGTCACCCCCTGTTCGGCCAGCGCCGTGATGCGGTGCCAGAATGCGCGGCGCGCCTGGGGATCGGCACCGCTGGTCGGTTCATCGAGGAATAGGATTTCCGGCTCGTGCAGCAATGCGGCGGCCATGGCGAGGCGCTGTTTATACCCGCCGGGCAACTGCCCGCTGGTGGCGTGCGCATGCGTGGCGAGACCGAATTGTTCCATCGCCCAGCCGATGCGCTCGCGCTTGCGTTCACCGCGCAATCCGTACGCACTGGCGAAGAATTCCAGATTCTCGGTCACGCTCAAGGGGCCGTAGAGCGAAAATTTCTGTGCCACGTACCCCAGCCGGGCGCGGGCCGAAGCCGGTGCGCCGCGCACGTCGGCGCCCGCCACGTGTAATTCGCCGCCGCTCGGCGCCAGCAAGCCGCACAGCATGCGAAACGTGGTGGTCTTGCCGGCGCCGTTAGGCCCGAGCAGGCCGAAGATCTGGCCGCGGTACACCTCGAAGCTGATTCGATCGACCGCGGTAAAGGCTCCGAATTTCTTCACCAGCTGCTGCACCCGCACCGCCGCCTCCCCCTGGCGCTGCGCGAGCGGGTGTGCGATGGCAATGACTCCGCTGCGCTCCAGATCCGCGCGGGCCCGCAGCAGCAGCATGAAACCATCTTCGAACCGGGGCGGCACCGGATCGACCTCGAGGTCCTGAAGTACATCGAGACCCGGCGCGCCCGGCGGGTCCTGGGCCGTTGCCGCGGATGCACCGCGGACGAAGCGGACTTTCCCGCCGTCCGGCACGGCATCGACGATGCCCGGCTGATCGAGCAGCCGCGCCTGCAGGGTGCGCGCCGGTTGCCCGGGTGGTGGAATTGCCACGAAGCTGCATCCCGCGGCCAGGGCGGCCACCTCCCGCGGCGGTCCCTGCGACAGCACGCGGCCCTGATGCAATATGATCGCTCGGCCACAGCGCTCGGCCTCATCCAAGTAGGCGGTGCTGAGCAACACCGTGAGACCCTGTGCGGCCACCAGGTGAGTCACGATCTCCCAAAGCTCGCGCCGCGACAAGGGATCCACGCCGACGGTGGGCTCATCGAGCAGCAGCAGTTCGGGCGAGCGCACCAACGTGCACGCCAGTCCGAGCTTTTGCTTCATGCCGCCCGACAACTGGCCGGCAAGCCGTGTCTTGAAGGGTCCCAGCGCGGTCATGTCCATGAGCTGCGGGTAGCGCTGTGCGCGCTCCGACGCGCTCACGCCATGCAGATCGGCGTACAGATCCAGGTTTTCGGCGACCGTGAGATCCTCATAAAGGCCGAAGCGCTGCGGCATGTAGCTGATGCGATCCTGAACCTGCTGAGGATCCGCCGCCACATCGACGCCGAGCACCGTCAAGGACCCGGAATCCGCGCGCAGCAGGCCCGCGGCCAAACGCATCAGCGTGGTCTTGCCGGCCCCGTCGGGACCCACGAGCGCGGTCAGCTCGCCATGGTTGGCTTCGAGCGATATGCTATCGAGCGCGCAAACCGGCGCTTCACGCTCGCGCGCGAACAGCTTGCGCAGCGAGCGTGCCACCAACGCCGGCGCGCTCTGCGCCGCGCTGCTCATCCGGCACCGCGCTTGAGCGGCAGATGCACGGTCGCTGGCATGCCCAAGCGCAGTTCGTTGCCGGGATCGCGCACGAACACCCGTATCTCGTAAACCAGGCTCGAGCGCAACTCGGTGGTTTCCACGGACTTCGGTGTGAACTCCGCGACGGGCGAAATAAAGCCGACCCAGGCCGGAAAACGGCGGTCGTGGAATGCATCGACCGTCACCTCGGCGCGCATGCCTTCGTGCACCGAGCCCAGATCCGGTTCGGCTACGTAGGCCCGGACCCATTTCGGATCGACGATGGCGAGTGTGAACGCCGATTTTTGCGGCGAAGACATTTCGCCGGGCTCGACGATGCGCGACCGCACCACCGCATCGAGCGGCGCCAGCAGGTCGGCGTCTTTGAGCTGTTGCTGCAGCAGCGCGAGCTGCGCTTGATCGGCGCGCAACTGCGCCTCGCCCTGCGCGATGTCTTCTTTGCGCGGCCCCGCCAGTGCGAGTGCCAGCGCTTTCTGATTGACCGCGAGGCGCGCCTCCGCGGTATCGAGCGCGGCCTTCGCCGCATCCATGTCCTGGCGGCTGACGGCGCGGCCGGACGAGCTATCGGACAAGGAGGTCAGCCGAGCGTATTGCGCATGCGCATTTTGCGCATCCGCCGTCGCCGCATCGACGTTGGCGCGCGCCTGCGCGATCTCCTCCGGTCGGTTGCCGTGATGCAGTCGGTCCACCGCCTGCTGCTGCCCAGCCAGATCGGCCTCCGCCTTGGCCGCCTGCGGCGCCAGTCGACTGGTATCCAGTCGCGCGAGCAGCTGGCCGCGAGTGACGTGATCGCCCTCCTGTACGAGAACCGCGGCGACCCGCTCGCTGCCGTTGAACGGCAGCTCAACCTGCCGAAGGTCCACGTTGCCGTAAAGGAGCAGCTCGGTCGGACTGTCGCGGCGCATGAACGCCCACAACAGTGCCGCAATGACCATGACGCCGGCGAGCAGAGCAGCGATTCGAATAGATCTTGGCATCGGATCACCGGCTATCGGCGCCGCAGCTCACGCGACTCGGCGCGATCGCCTCGCGGCCGGCGGCGCGCTAGTTTCGTTCCGCCGCGAGTCCGAAATGCGCGCGCACCTTGGCCGCAATTTGCGGATCGGTCATTTTGTCGGCGGTTTCTACCGCATCGACCCGAGCGTTGAGCTTCGATTTGACCAGCCGCTTGTGCAGTTCGCCCTTGGCCTCGCCCGGACCGAGCAGCAGCAAGCTGTCGTAATGGCGGATGGCCGCTATGACCGAGTCATAATAAGTGTTGAGATCGCCCGTGAGCGCCATCTGCCGGCGGTCGTCCGGAGGGACTTGGAGGGGTTCATAGGAGCCTTTTAGGGGCGAGTCTCCGCCCCGTTGCAAGTGCTTCTCGACATTCGACGCGATATGTCTGATGTGCTCGCCGTCGTCGGTGAGCGCCACGATCACCGAGCCGCGATGATCAATCCACACGCCGGCTTTTCCGCTCATGACATTTCTCCGTTGATATTGACAGTCGCCATACAGGCGATCATATTTTTTTAATTCTATCGCTCCCAGCGGCCATTGACATGCGCAATCTGGGGGACGGCCGCTAAGTACATGTGCGGATCGTAAATGCCGGCCGACAAGCTCAAAATGCCCCCCGGGTCCGCCCCAAAGGACGGGATATATGAGCGTTCCAACGGAACGGTCGATACATTTTGACCTCAACGGCAGGCAAGTCAGTCTCCACGCTGATGAGCAGCGCACGCTGTTATGGGTGCTGCGCACCGATTTTGCGCTGACCGGCACCAAGTACGGGTGCGGTCAAGGCTCCTGCGGCGCATGCACCGTGATCGTCGACGGCAAGGCGGTACGCTCATGCCTCACGACCCTCAAAGACATCGCGGGCAGACAAGTGCGCACGATCGAGGGGCTGGCCCACAACGGGGAGCTGCACCCCTTGCAGCAGGCATTTATCGATCATGGCGCTTTTCAGTGCGGTTTCTGCACCTCGGGCATGATCTTGAGCGCAGAGACGCTGTTGCGCGAGACGCCAAACCCGTCGCCTGAGGCGATCGTGTCGCACCTGGAGCGCAACCTGTGCCGCTGCGGAGCTCACCAAAGGATCGTCGCCGCCGTGCAATCGGCAGCTCGCCGGTCGAGCGGGCAATCGTGATCGCCTCGTCTGGATTGAGCCGCCGCCAATTCCTGCAATGGGCGGGCGGCGGCGTGGTCATATTGGTGAGCTACGGACCGTTGCGGGTCTTCTCGCAAAATGCCGATCACATCAGCCCCGAAGATTTCAACATCTATCTGGTGATCGGCAACGATGGACGGGTCACGGTCTTTTCCGGAAAGATCGAGATGGGTCAGGGCGTCATGACTTCGCAGGCACAGCTGGTCGCCGAAGAGCTGGGCGTCGCACTTTCCTCGATCGACATGGTGCTGGGGGACACCGACCGATGCCCCGTGGACCGGGGGACCTTCGGTTCGCTGACGACGCGCATGTTCGGGCCGGTGCTGCGCGCCGCGGCTGCCCAAGCGCGCGCCGAGCTCGTGGCGCTTGCGGCACAAAAGCTGCGAGTTGCGCCCGAGCGGCTCACGGTGACGGACGGCGTCGTTTCGGTCGCCGGCCAGCCCGGCCGCAGCGTGAGCTATGGAGCACTCTCCAAAGGAGCGAAAATCGCGCGCACCATCGATGGCCAGGCGATATTGCGCGCTGCCTCGGAATTCCACGTAATGGGCCATTCGCCGGCGCGGCTCGACGGGCGCGAGAAAGTCACCGGGGCGGCGAAGTACGCGGCCGACATCCGGATCCCGGGCATGCTCTATGCGCGCATTCTGCGCCCGCCCTCGCATGGCGCAACGCTGCTGCATCTCGATAGCTCCGCGGCCGAGCAGCTTCACGGTGTCACCCTGGTGAATCGCGACGGTTTGATCGCGGTATTGCACGCAGACCCCGAGGCCGCCGCGCAGGCTTTGAGCAGCATCAAGGCCGAATGGCAAGTGCCCGAGCCGCAGGTGGATCCGCAGAGCATCTATGATCACCTGGTTGCCGCGGCTGCTCCGTTGAAAACGGTCGAGGAGCGCGGCGACGTGGCGGCGGCGCGGGGCGGCGCGGCGCGTATTTTCGAAGCGACCTACCAAAAAGGGTATGTCGCGCACGCGGCTCTCGAGACGCACGCTGCCGTGGCTGAGATCAAAGAGGGAAAAGCAACGATCTGGGCGTCGACGCAGACGCCGTTTCCCACAAGGGACCGCGTGGCTAATGCCCTGGGTCTCGACCCGATGCGCGTGCGCGTGATCACACCGCTGCTCGGCGGCGGATTCGGCGGCAAGAGCGCGGATGCTCAGGCGGTCGAAGCCGCGCGCCTCGCACAGATCACCGGAAGAGCCGTGCACCTGGCTTGGAGCCGCGAGGAGGAATTTTACAACGACACCTTTGATCCCGCCTCTGTGGTCAAAGTCGTATCGGGCCTGCAGCCGAACGGAAAAATCTCGCTGTGGGACTATGCCGTGTACTGCGCGGGCAATCGCGGCGCAGTGTCCTGCTACGACATTCCGAACGCCCGGTTCAGGTCGACCGGCGGGATTGCCTATGGCGTCGATGATTCGCCCGCCACGCTTCATCCGTTTGCGGTCGGACCCTGGAGGGCTCCGGGCGCGAACATGAACGTATTTGCCACCGAATCGCAAATCGACATGATGGCCGCAGCGGCCGCAGAGGATCCCCTGGCATTCCGGCTGCGCAATTTGACCGACTCGAGGATGCGAAGGGTACTGCAAGCGGCTGCCGATGCCTTCGGGTGGCAGCCGGCCCCGCGCCCGAGCCGGCGGGGTTGCGGGTTGGCATGCGGCATCGACGCTGGGACCTATGTGGCGACGATGGCCGAGGTCAAAGTGGATCCCGCCACGGGGCAGGTCAACGTGACACGAGTGGTGTGCGCGCAGGACATGGGCATCGTGGTCAATCCCGAGGGCGCGAAGATGCAGGTTGAAGGCGGGATCACCATGGGTCTCGGCTACACGTTGTCCGAGGAACTGCGATTCCGCGGCGGCGAGATACTCGACCGAAATTTCGGCACCTATGCGATTCCGCGCTTCTCTTGGGTTCCGAGAATCGAGGTCGTATTGGTCAAGAACGATGATCTTGCCCCACAGGGCGGGGGAGAGCCGCCCATCACGACGACTGGAGCGGTGATCGCCAATGCCGTCTTCGATGCGACCGGCGCTCGTCTATTCAGGTTGCCGATGACCGCCGACAGGGTCCGCCAGGCGATCGCCAAGGCGAACGCCGTATAATAAAAAGCAGCAAATGGTGGCTGCGCGCAGCGTGCCGCGCGACTCAGGCCTCGTCGGTCATCGTCAAATGCATTTTCACGAGGTGTGCAACAGAACGCGCGCCCATTTTTTCCATGACCTTGGCACGATGAATCTCCACGGTGCGCTCGCTCAAGCCCAGGTCGATGGCGATCACCTTGTTCGCGCTCCCGTCGACGATCATGTCCATCACCTGCCGCTCGCGCGGCGTCAGCGATTCGAGACGGTGCATGACTTCGGAGCGGCGCGCCGCCGTGCCGCGATATTCGGCATCCTGCTTCAGCGCATGATTGATGCGATCGAGCAGTTCCTGATCGCGAAACGGCTTTTGAATGAATTCGAAGGCGCCTTCCTTCATCGCCTGTACCGCCATCGGAACATCGCCATGACCGGTGATGAAGATGACGGGCAGCATCGACCCCATTCTATTGAGCCGCTGCTGCACCTCGAGGCCGCTCATTTCCGGCATGCGTATGTCAAGAACCAGGCACCCCGGCGCGTCGGCGCTGAATTGCGCCAAGAACTCGGTCGGGCGGGAAAAGACCGCGGTTTTATAGCCGACGGTGCTCAATAAGATATCCAACGCGCGGCGCATACCGTCATCGTCGTCGACCACGTAGATCGTGGGTGCGGCGACCTTCTCACTGGGCTTGGTCATGTATGCTCCGATCAACCATCAACAACCGGCAATTGAACCGAAAGCAGCAAATACCCGTCGAACGGGAATGGCCGCAAATTCGGCATAGAATATCAAAGAGGCCATTATGCCCGAGTTGACGAGACGCTACAGCTGTGGCTTTCCGAAGCACCTTACGCCCGCCCCCTAGGTAACCAATGCCGGCCGGCGCCTGCGTGCATCGACATTCGCCGAATATGCGTAATCCCTAATGCGGCTCCAGGGTATATTGGATGATGTTGGGTCCCGGAAAATCGACCCGTTATCGAGGTGGTCAGCGCAATGGCATGGATGAGCGGTCGGCGCGTCGCGGTGGTGGTCTGCGCGCTTATCGCGCTCGAGAGTTCCATTGCGTCCGCATCGGAAGAGGCGGTGGACCGCACCACGCAACAAGCGCTCGAACTGGATGCGCATCCGCAACGTGGCGCTTCGGTGTTTCGAGAGTCCTGTTCGCGCTGCCACGGAATCGAAGCCCAAGGCGACCCGTCTCGCGCGATTCCGGCATTGGCGGGCCAAAGATTCAAATACATCGTGCGGCAATTGGCCGATTTTGCGGGCGCCGAGCGCGACAGCGCCACCATGCATCGTGTCGTCACCCAGGCCGAGCTGCGGGAACCGCAGACCTGGGTCGATATTGCCGCGTATCTGAACAGCGTGCCGATGACCCGACCCGCGCAAGTGGGCGACGGCGCGCACATTGGGCTGGGCCGCGGCATCTTCCATGAGCAGTGCGCCTCCTGTCATCGTGCCGATGCTCATGGCGATGCCGAAGGCTTCATGCCCTCGCTCAGGCATCAACACTATTCATATTTGGTCGCTCAGCTCAGGAAACTCGCCGAGGGTTATCGGCACAACGTCGACGAGGATCTGGTGCGTTTCTTGCGTAGTTTTGACGATGAGGAGATTCGCGCGACTGCCGATTACTTGTCGAGATTACCGGCTTTGACCAGCGTTCATAAAACCATGCGCCATGACGGCACCGTGGTCGACTGATCGAAAGAGGGACCGGCGGAGGCGCATACCGTGGATCGAATAGCCGATATTCTGGTCATTGTCGACCCTACGATCGCCGCCGGGGAGCAGCCGGCGATAACCAAGGCCCACGCTTTGGCAAAGCGGCTCGACGCCGCCGTTGAGTTGTTGGCATGCGACACCGAGTATTCCCGCGAAACGAGAATGGCGGCAGAGTGGCCCCGGACGGACAATGCGCCACCAGGCGATACCTTGCCGGCGATGCTCAATCGGTGGGCGGCGCCATTGAGGGCCGACAGCATCGATGTCGAGACGCATGCCATCACGGGAGACTCCCTGCATGAAAGCATCCTCTCGTGGATGCGCAATTCCCCCGCGGACCTGGTCGTCAAGGACACGCATCATCACTCCGTCGCCAAGCGTACCTTCACCTTCATGACAAATACGGATTGGAACTTGATCCGCGCCTGTCCGCTGCCGCTGCTTCTGACCAAACCGGCGCGTTGGGGCGCGCCGCCGGTGTTCGCCGCCGCCGTCGATCCCGGACATGCGAACGATGCGCTAGCCGCACTCGATCATCGCATCTTGGATGTTACGGCGACTTTGGCCACGCGATTCGACGCGCAGCTGCACGCCGTACACGCATATTTTCCGTCCACGATTGCCTTGGCGGGACCGGGTGGCATGCCGCCCATGGTGGATGTCTCGGCTCAGGCGCTGTCGGCCGAACAGGAGCACAGACGTTCTCAGATAAAGCAGCTGACCGACGAGTACGGCATCGCCGCGTCCAACCTGCATGTCGACATGGGTGTGGCCGCGCAATATATTCCGCGCGTGGCGGCTGAATGCCATGCGGACCTCGTGGTGATGGGCGCCATCGCGCGCAGCGGATTGAAGCGCATATTCATCGGCAGCACGGCGGAGCGGGTGCTGGAAGCGCTCCCATGCGACGTCCTCGTGATCAAGCCGACGGATTTCGCCAAGAGCTTGCCGTTCTGATCGGGGACTGCCGAGGACGGCGGCGCGCACTTTCGCTGCGCTGCAACGCTATTTCGATCCCGCTAGCCGGATAAGTACATTCGCGGATCAAATTTCTCGGCCATCAGGTTCACAATTTCTCCCGGTGGTGAAGACCACAATTGGGTTAAAGGAGAAATTTATGAGCCTGATACGTTGGGATCCGTTCGCGGACGTCGACACCTTATTCAATCGTATGGTGCCGGCTAATTTCGCCAACTGGCCACGCTTTGCAATGGAGGGTAATGGCAAGAAGGTTGCGTGGGCTCCTTCGGCCGATATCAGCGAAACCGACAAGGAGTTCCTCATCCGGGCCGAATTGCCTGCCGTAAAGAAAGAGGACGTCCAAGTAACATACGAAGATGGAATGATCACCATCAAGGGGGAGCGCAAACAGCAAAAAGACGAAAAGAGCGAGAAGTACCATCGCACGGAGAGTTTCTATGGCAGCTTCGAGCGATCCTTCTCGCTGCCGGAGAATGTGAACGCGGATACGATCCGCTGTGAGAGCAAGGATGGTGTTCTCACCGTGCACATTCCGAAGACTGAGGTGTCGAAGCAGAAGCCGAAGCAGATCACCATCCAGTGATCCTCGCGCTTAAAGCGGCCTTTTGACCCCGGCGGTAGCGATCTTGCGTTGCCGCCGTTTTTTTTGCCTGCCGAGTACCCGAGGCGTGCCTAGAGCCCGAGGACGGGGCTAGGAGGCCGGTTGGGAGGCGGCATCGGTGGCGGCCATCAATTGCGCATACTGTCGGTCAAGGTTCAAGAAGCCCGTCGCGGGGATCGTCGGGTCGCTCGATGACCTGACCGCGTAGGCTGGCGTCGGGCGCTTCATGATCGGCAGGCCCTTCAACGCTTGCGCAAGCCGCTGCGGTGTCCCTAGGTCGCTCCACCCGCAGCGTCCAACCGGCAAAACGCAGAGGGCGGATTCCTCGCCCGTCAACAGGTCCCGAGAGAAATGCACATTGAGCAATGTCTGATAAACGACTGCGGTGGCATCGGGCCTGTGGGGCGTCTCGATGTCTTGCGCCACCGCTTTCTTCAAGTTCGCCACCGTCTGCGGGAACTTCTTTGCGAAGAGCTGCAGAAGTTCGGCTGCGTGCGCTATCACGATGAAGGCATTCCAAAGTGCACCGGCATTGATCAGTCTGCGCGCGC
>DAINPA010000037.1:0-7475 GCA_036743675.1 Steroidobacteraceae bacterium | reverse complement strand
GTGCGTTTGCTGAACACGTTATGAACCCGCGGCGGGTGCGATTCGGGTAAGAGAATCAAGCAATTCGTAGCGGGTTTCACGAATGGCGGGCGCATCGGCATGAACCTATATTGCACTGCAGCCGATGAGCAGATGCGGCGCTGATACAGAAGCGGAGCAAAGCTAAGGAGATATTCATGAAAACCGATGCGCAGATTCGCGACGACGTGGAGACCGAATTGCGGTGGGACCCGAGCGTCGACGGAACCATAGCCGTTATCGTGCACGACGGCGTGGTAACCCTCACGGGCGAGGCAAAGCATTACGCGGGCCGTTGGGCCGCCGAAGACGCGACCAAGCGGGTAAAAGGCGTGCGAGCCATCGCCAATGAAATCCAAGTGAAGATGCCGGTGGCCGGAATGCGCAGCGACACCGATATCGCCGAAGCCGCGGCCAACGCGTTGCGCTGGAACGTGACCACCGAGACCGCGAACATCAAACCCATCGTGAAGGATGGATACATCACGCTCAGCGGGCAGGCGCAATGGGGCTTTCAAAGGACCGCCGCTGAAAATGCCGTTCGAAATCTGATGGGTGTCAAAGGAGTATTGAACAGCATTACGGTGGCGACGCCGGTCAAGGCGGTTGACGTAAAGCAGAAGATCGAGGAAGCGTTCAAGCGCCACGCGGTCCTGGATGCCAAGGATATTCAGGTCAACGTGAACAACTCAACCGTGACCTTGAAAGGACACGTGCGCACGTGGCAGGAGCGGGAAGATGCCGCGCTCGCCGCATGGGCGGCACCCGGCGTGGGCTTGGTGGAAAATCAGCTTTATTTACAATAAGAGCGATTGACGCGCCGGACAGGATTTGCCGCAAAGGTCTGATTGGCCGCTGCGCAAATCGTGTCCGGTAAATCGCCCCCGCAGCGCCTTTGGCGACGCCGATGCGCAGCATCGGAGGGCATTCTACGTACATGTCCGAATCCTCCCCGCATTGGGCGTGTGGAATAATTTGCGACAACTCCAGCTGCGAGACCGTTATGCCAGCACATAGCCGGACACATGCGTCGAAGGGAACCGCGGGACTGCAGAAGCCGGCGTCGGACGAATCAATCCTATGGTTCGACCAGCCGGAATCGAGCGATGTCAGCCGTGTGGGAGGCAAGAATGCCGGGCTGGCGGAAGTCACCCGTACGCTGGCCGGCGAAGGCATTCGCGTGCCGCCGGGCTTTGCCACCACGGCGGCGATGTACCGTCACTACATCGACGCCAACGGGCTTGCGCCCAAGCTTCGGCAGCAGCTCGAAGAGTACCACCGGGGAATGAGGTCGCTCGCCGAGACCGGTGCCGCAATTCGCCGGATGATCGTGGAAGCCGAGTTTCCGGCGGCGATCGATCAATCGATTCGCGCCGCCTACCAGGAGCTCGGCAGGCGATGCGGTACGGCGGATCTCGCGGTGGCGGTGCGCAGCAGCGCCACGGCCGAGGATTTGCCGCAAGCGAGTTTTGCAGGCCAGCAGGAAAGCTTCCTGAACGTGCGCGGCGCATCCGAGTTGCTGCGCGCATGCCGAAAGTGTTATGCCTCGCTGTTCACCGACCGCGCCATAGTTTACCGGGAGACCAACGGCTTCGACCATCTGCAAGTGGCGCTCGCCATCGGTGTGCAGAAAATGGTCTGTGCGGACCGCGCCGGGTCGGGCGTGATGTTCACGCTCGATACCGAGACCGGATTCCCGGGCGTTGTGGTGATCAGCGCGGCGTGGGGCCTCGGCGAAAATGTCGTGCAGGGAACGGTCAACCCGGACAAGTATGTCGTCTTCAAGCCGCTGCTGGACGATCCGCATCGGTGCCCGATCATCGAGAAGTCTCTCGGCACCAAAAACAAGAAACTCGTCTATGGTACCGGCAACAGCGCCCGCACCCGAAACATCAGCACCACGCCTCATGAGCGGGAAACCCTGGTGCTGAAAGATGAGGAGATCCTCGAACTTGCGCGCTGGGCGGTTGCCGTGGAGCGCCATTACGCCAGGCCGATGGACATGGAGTGGGCGAAGGACGGCGACAGCAACGAGATCTTCCTGCTGCAGGCGCGCCCGGAGACGGTGCAGTCTGTGAAGTCCGCGACGATGCTGAAGACCTACAGCCTCGTCAAGAAGGGAACTCGTATCGTCACCGGCGCCGCCATCGGCGAAGCCATCGCCACCGGCAGCGCCTGCATGATCCATAGCGCCAAGGATATCGATCGGTTCCGCGAAGGTTCCATCCTGGTGACCGAATCCACCGATCCGGATTGGGTGCCCATCATGAAAAAGGCAGCCGGATTGGTTACCAATTACGGAGGTGCCACCAGCCACGCGGCCATTGTCAGCCGTGAATTGAGCCTTCCGGCGGTGGTCGGAACCTTGCACGGCACCGATCTGATCAAGGACGGACAGCCGGTCACGATTTGCTGCGCCGAAGGTGAACTAGGCTGCGTGTACGACGGCATTCTCGAATTCAAGGAGACCGAAATCAACATCGCCGACGTGCCGCCCACCCACACGGCGATGATGGTGAATATCGCGAGTCCCGCGGCCGCTTTTCGCTGGTGGCGCTTGCCCGCCAAAGGCATCGGCCTCGCGAGGATGGAATTCATCATCAACAACATCATCCAGATTCATCCGATGGCGCTGGTGCACTTCGACGAATTGACCGATCAGAGGGATCGGCGCCGGATCGAAGCGTTGACTCTCGGATACGCCACCAAGCAACGCTACTTCGTCGACACCTTGGCGTGCGGCATCGCCAAAATAGCCGCGCCGCACTACCCGAATCCCGTGATCATCCGGTTGAGCGATTTCAAGAGCAATGAATACGCTCATTTGATCGGCGGCGCTCGCTTCGAGATTCCCGAGGAAAATCCCATGCTCGGGTTGCGCGGCGCCTCCCGCTACTACAGCGATCACTACAAGGAGGGATTCGCGCTCGAATGCCAGGCGATTCGCAAGGCTCGCGAGGAGATAGGCTTCAGCAATCTGATCGTCATGGTGCCCTTTTGCCGCACGCCGCAGGAAGCCGACCGCGTGTTGTCGGTCATGGCGGATCACGGTCTGCGGCGCGGTGAAGACGGCTTGCAGGTGTACGTGATGTGTGAAATTCCCTCCAATGTGATTCTTGCCGAAGAGTTCGCGAAGCGTTTCGACGGGTTCTCCATCGGCAGCAATGATCTGACGCAATTGATACTGGGGGTGGACCGGGATTCGGCGGAATTGGCCGGGCTGTTCGACGAACGTGATGCGGCCGTCGAGCGCATGATCGTCGATGTCATCGAGCGTGCGCATCGTTGCGGCACCAAGGTGGGAATATGCGGGCAAGCGCCCAGCAACTATCCCGAGTTCGCGGCATTCCTGGTCGAAGCGGGTATCGATTCCATCTCGCTGAATCCGGATAGCTTTGTGGCGACCAGCCGAATTGTGGCCGAGGCCGAGCGCAAATTGGCGCGGCCCGCCAAGTAGTCTCGCGTCGAAGACGGCACAAATGCGGCATGATCGATATGGGTGGCGGGGAGGGTGTCGGTGCAACGATTGGCGGTATTGACTAGCGGGGGGGATGCGCCGGGGATGAATGCGGCCATACGGGCCGTGGTTCGCTCGGCAATCGCACGTGGATACGAGGCGATGGGCGTGCGTGACGGCTTCACGGGATTGATCCACGGCGACGTGCATCCCCTGGGGGCACGAGACGTGGGCGGCATCATTCAGCAGGGCGGCACCAAACTCGGCACCACGCGTTGCGAGGCGCTGCGAACCGGGGCCGGCCGTGAGCAAGCCCTGGATACCGTCCAAGCGCACTCGATAACGGGGATCGTGGTCATCGGCGGCAACGGCTCGCAAGCCGGTGCGTCGGTGCTGCATGACTGCGGCGTGCCCGTCATCGGTATTGCATCGACGATCGACAACGATCTGTACGGCTCGGATATCACCATCGGCGCGACTACCGCGGTCGACGTGGCGCTGCAAGCAATCGATAGTCTTCGCGTCACCGCTTCGGCAATGCGCCGGGCGTTTTTACTGGAAGTGATGGGCCGCAACTGCGGATATCTTGCCCTGATGGCGGGGATCGCCGGCGGCGCCGAAGCAATCGTCTTGCCGGAGACGGATACCGAGCCGGAAGCCGTCGCCGAGCAACTGCGAGCTGCGTACGCGCGGGGAAAAAGCCACGCGATCGCGGTCGTGGCGGAGGGCGCTCGACACAATGCGGATGCGCTGATGCAGTATTTCCGGGAACACCACGATCGGCTTGGATACGAATTGCGCGTGACCAAACTTGGGCATATTCAGCGCGGCGGTGCGCCGGGGATGTTCGATCGGATGCTGGGCACGCTGCTCGGGGCGGCGGCGGTGGATTCGGCGGCCGAAGGCCGTTATGGAGTGCTGGTCGGCATGCGCGACGGCAAGCCGGTCACCACGCCGCTGCGCGAGGTCGCAGACAGGGCCAAGTCCGCCGACACGCGTCTGCTCGAACTCGCGCGCGTTCTGGCGATGTGAGCCACGATAATCAAAATTAACGCGGAGGAATTTGATCATGCTACTGAAAGAGATATGCACCCCCAATGTGGTTTGTTGCGGCGCGCAAACCAGTGTTCTTGAAGCGGCGCGTCTCATGCGGCAGAAACACGTCGGGGACGTGGTCGTGGTTGACGATCCTCACGAAGAGGGCATACCGCTCGGGATCGTCACTGACCGGGACCTGGTGCTCGAAGTATTGGGCGACGGACTCGATCCGGCAACGACCCCATTGGGCAGCTTGATGCGCACGCCGGTGGTGATCGCGCACGAGTCCGAGGATACCTCGCAGGTGATCGAACGCATGCGTACCCACGGTGTTCGTCGGGTACCGGTGGTTGGGCGCGACGGTCAGACCGTCGGTATCGTCACGCTCGACGATCTGCTGCGATTGCTGGTTGCCGATGCGAGCGTCTTGCTCGGCATCATGAATACCGCCCAGAGTCATGAGCAGCGCTCGCGCCGCTGAGCTGTTCTGGCAGGGCTGGCGGCGATACTAAGCGGATTTAAGTTGCACCGGACCCGCCCCGCGGGCGAACGCCCAATCCATCGATCTGCTGACCAACCCTCCGCCGAGACTGGCGCCAACGATGTCCTCGATCGTGTAGGCCGTGCCGCTCACGATGGCCTCGGCTGCACGCTGGCCGCTGCGGATGGCCGGTCCGATCCCCTCACAAAGATCCCGGGTCGCAAGACCGGCGGAATCACCGCTCAGAAAAGCGTTTCCGATCCGCAGCGTATCCATCCCGCCATGCAGATAATAGCTGTATCCGCTCGGCTCGCTCGGCGTTCGGATCCCGAATTTCCGGCTCAGCTTGGACGCCAGACGATCCCAATGCTCCCTGATGTTTGCGCCGCGCCGCTTCATGCGCGCCGCCATGGCACCCACCCCGACATTCAGCCAGCCTGATGCTTTCGGCACGTACCAGCTGTAACCGGGCAGTCCGTGTTCGAAGAACCACAAGTGACAGTCCGGGTCTTGCCAGTCGCAGGGGAACTCGAGTTCGAGCGTCGCCGTTTGCAGCTCGCGATTTCGCTGCGACACGTCACCGAACAGCGACCGGCGCACCGGGCATGCGGTTCCGGCGGCGCCGATCAGGTGTCGGCAGCGGAAGGCCGCGTCGATCACATAGCCGTCTCCGTCGCTGCGAATCTCTTTGACGCTGTGTTGTAAGCATTCGGCGCCGGAGCGTTGCAGCAGCCAGGCATCGAACTCGAAGCGCCGGATGGAGTGCTGGACGCAGGGGAGCGGCATGTTCAGACCCAGCATGTGCCAATGAATCCGTCTGAAGCTCAAAAACCCGAACGGGTAGGCGTTGATCTCGAGCCCCAAATCGGTGACGACCTGCGGCGTGATCCAGCCCGCACAAAGTTTGTGGCGCGGGAAGCGCTCCTTGTCCAGTACCAAGACATCCGCGCCCGCGGCTTTCAAGCGTTGCGCGGCTGCGGAACCGGCGGGACCACCGCCGACGACTATGACCTCGGCGTATCGCACGGAGCGGCGGTTTATCTGGGGTACATGAATTCGCGGGTGAGCGGAATGGAGTTGTTCTCCTGTTTGGTGAACAGCACCTGGAAGAGCTGCAGCGCACCCGTCTCGAATGCGGCGATCGAGCCGGCAAGATACAGCCGCCACATACGCACGAAAGGTTCGTCGTAACGCATCGCGCGCACCGATTCCAATGCGGCCTCGTAGCGCTGCAGCCAGTCGCGCAGCGTGAGTGCATAGTGCAGGCGTATATTCTCGACGTCGAGAACCGACAAGCTCGAGGGCTCGAAGATCTGCATCATTTCGCCGAGTGAGGGCGGGTAAGCGCCGGGAAAAACGCGCTGTTCGATCCAGGCATGGAACGGTTCCGGCCGGTTGCGCCCGATCGAATGAATCAGGCCCCGACCTTCCGCGGTCAGCGCGCGCTTCGCCACGCGACCCAGCTCCGGATAATTTTCCCGGCCAACGTGTTCGAGCATGCCGATCGACACGAAGACGTCGTAGGATCCGCTGATGTTCCGGTAATCGTCTTCGATGAACTCGACCCGGCTTTCCATGCCCTGCTCGCGGGCGCGCCGGCGGGCGAACTCGATCTGCTCCTTGGAAATATTGAAAGCCCGCACTTTGGCGCCGTAGCGGCCGGCGATGTGCAACGCCAAGCTGCCCCAGCCGCATCCGGTCTCCACCACGGAATCCGCGGCGCTGAGCCGCAGTTTGCGGCAAACATGGTCCATTTTGGCGACCTGGGCCTGCTCGAGGGTGGCTTGCGCGGTCGGATAATAGGCGCAGGTATACGCCATCGTCTCACCGAGCCAAAGCGCATAAAAATCGTTGCCGAGATCGTAGTGCCGGCGAATATTCTGGCGCGATCCCGCCAATGTGTTGCGTCGCGGCCGGTGCAGATGGCCGGCAAGCCGGCTCAAGATCGATGTGCCGGGGTCCAAAGCGCCGAATACCTTGAACAGCGTGGTTGTGAATTTGACCAGATCCCCCTCTACATCTATTTGACCGGTGCAGTAGGCATCCGCGAAACGAATTTGCGGATCGAGAAGCAGTCCGAACAGTGTGCGGCGATCCGCGATTCTCACGTGTTCGACCGGCGATACCCCAGTCGGCGCCACACGCTCGCCGCTCCAGCGGAGGTTGAATTCGATCGGCGGGTTGCCCAGTTGGCTCAGCAGACGGCGCAATAGGCGCGCCTCGAGCGAGGAGTGGTTGGGATCGAACCGATGCGCGATCGTCGGCGCGCGCAAGTCCGCAGATTCCATATTCAAGTCTGCGGATTCCATATTATTGTTCATCTTCTACTACTCCGACCATCGATCGTGCTCCCTCAGGTTAAACCTGCGAACCGGCAAAGCAAATGTGGACGGTACGTAGCATCAACGTGGAAGGCCCGCGTCCAATTTGCACCGATGTGAGCAGCCAGGACGCAATGCATCAATTCCGAGGCTCCCCGGG
>DAINPA010000036.1:0-19935 GCA_036743675.1 Steroidobacteraceae bacterium | reverse complement strand
GAATTCGTGATCAATGTGTTTTGGCCTTCGCGGCAGACGAGTCTCGCCGACCGCACCGAGTGCGCTAGCATGCGCGCACGCGCCGGCGCGCACAAGCATGGCGCCTGGCGCGCGCCGGAACTTTTCGAGCCCAACCTGCTGCTGAAATTCTATTCTAGAGCCGAGTTGGAATCGGAGCTTGCTCGACGAATTTTCGTGCTGCCCCGGAGCGGAACTTCGCTAGGGCGGTCCCGGCCGAGCAGCGCCTAATGACGCCGCGCCCTTGCCGGCCGGTTCACCCCTCGCGGCCGGTTGTGGACTCGCCGAGCGCGCTATGGGATGCGCTACGCCGCCTGCGCCATCGCTCGAGCTTTTTCCGCCGAAAGAGGCGGCGGGGAGCATTCGATCGAGCAGCCCGTGCGCGGCCTCGCCGGAATTCATCATTCGGCTGCTCCATTGCAGCGACGGGGCGCCCTTCTTGCCGGCCTGCAGAGAAACCGAACTCAAGCCCGACTCCCACAAGGTCAGCACCCGAACTCGATCGTGGGCTCTGAATTCCGACAATCGCTGCCAAACCGTGGTGTCGCTGATCAGCTTGTCGTCGCCGAGATCGGCATGAGCGTCGGATTCGAATATGGAGTGTCCGCGCGGCTGAAATTGCTCTTTGGAAAAAGCATGCGTCTCGGTCATGCCGGGCATGGAATATTTTTCCGGCGCGCCGAACAAAGAAGCCGGAAACATCGTCGATGGGCGGGCATCGCCCGGTTCGAGCTTGCCGGCGAGCCCGGCTTGCGGCGCCTGCTCGCCTGCCAGCGCTTCACCGGCGCGAACCAGCGTGACCGCCACCAATCCGACTAGCAAGCGATCGCAGACACCGAAGCGGCGCGCTGCGCTTATGACCGGCCATGCTTCCTTAATTGGGCGACATTCGGACATATGTGTTGGATGCATCGTCGCATTCGTAGCGACGAAGCCAGCATCCGCCATACCGGTCCGCCAACCGCGTGACATGCGTCACATATTCGCGATTTGCGCCGGTCAACGCCACCGCATTACGACATAACGATCGCAGGAAGCCGGATTATGTTCGCTTCGCACGCATGGCGAATCGCGCGCGGCTCAATCCGGTGTTGCGGTGTCGCGCCATGCGGCGCGCCCCTTTTCCCACTCGCGTCCATCGAACGGAATCACCGTCACTGATTCGATCGTTCCGGCCTCGATGCAACGAACGTTCACGCTGATGCAGTCCGGGTGCGAACGCGGAACGTAAAAGGACTTGACGCCGCAGTTGGCGCAAAAATGATGCTGCGCGACGCGCGTGTTGAACGTATAGGTAGTAAGTGCATCCCGACCGCTGATCAATGTGAAGCGATCGGCGGGCACGATCAAATGCAGATAGCCCAACATGCTGCATATGGAACAGTTGCAGTCGGCCGTTTCGAGTGTTGCGGGCGCGAGCACTTCGAATCGAACGCGGCCGCAGTGGCAACCGCCCGCGTGCGTGACCATCACCGCAGTGCGCGCTCGATCGTTGCGGAGGCCGCTATTGATGCTTGTGCTCTTGAGCCGCCAAATCGTCAACCAAGGACATCAGGCGCTCCGGGCTCCCGGCTGTGCGCACATCGGCTATGAATTTGCCGTTGATCGCAAAGGTCGGAACGCCGTCGATGCGGTAGCGCTGCACCAGTTGATCGGCTCTCTGCAGGGCGGTCTCTACGGAAAACGAGTGGTATGCCTTCTTGAAGTCTTGTTCGGAAATGCCGAATTTCTTGACGTACGCGGCTTGCAATCGCTCCGATGCCGCCACGTCGTTCGCGTCGCTGGATACCAAGGGATTCCCATTGACATGGATCTCCTTGAATATCTCGCTGTGCAGTTGGTCGAGCTTGCCGAGGCTCTCCAGCGTGTAATACATACGTGCCAACGAACGGTGACCCTCGCTCCAGGTCACGGGTACCCGCGAGAAGCTGATGTATGCCGGCTTGCTCTTCTTCCACGATTCGACCGAGGGGTCGATCGCGTAGCAATGCGGGCACGCGTACCAGAAGAATTCCAGCACCTCGATCTGACCCGCGGCAACCGCGGTCGGTTGCGCCGGCACGAGCCGCGTGTAGTTGACGCCCTCCTGCCACAGCGTAGGCGCGGTCAGGCCGGCCGCCGCCGCGGCCGGTGTGGCTGCCGCCACCGTCGAGGCAACCGCGGCCAAAATCGTATTGCGGGCGCCGCTGTCGCCGGTCGTATCCTCGACGGGCGCGGTTCCGTCTTCATTCGGTCGAGTAAGGGTAGTGGGTTGCGCCGCCTTTTGAGCGCCCGATGGTTGCTCCGCCTGCGCCGATGGACTCCCGCCCGCCGCCGGCGTCAACGCGGCCACGGGCGGTAAGGCGCCCGCCGCGCGCTCGTCCGCCGTTTGTTGCTTGCCGCATGAGCAAAGAGTCAGGGTTGCGCACAGGAGCAATACCAGTCTTGAAACACGCATCGTCAGCGAAGTCCTTGAACGTACGAGGAGAGATTGCGAATGTCGTCGGCAGTGAGTTTTTTGGCAATGGCCGCCATGATGCCGGCCGGCCCCGGCGGGCGAGTGTCCGACGCATAGTCGTTCAGCTGCTTCGCGATGTATGCGGAGTGCTCGCCGTGCAGTGAGGGAAACTTCGCCGGCTCGTTGCCGCGCCCGTTCGGGCCATGGCAAGCCATGCACGCGGGGATGGCACGGGCTTTGTCGCCGCCTCGATAGAGCTTCTCGCCGGCATGAAAGTAGGTCGGATCGGCTTCCAAGCCGGTATTGACCAAACTATCGAAATAGGCCGCCAGATCGGCCATATCCTGCGGACTCAACGGCCCCGCCATCGGCATCATGATGGGGCTGCTGCGTTTGCCGTCCTTGAAATTCTGCAGTTGCTCGACAATGTAGTCGGCACCGAGCCCGGCGAGACTCGGCCAGTCGGGGTTGGTGCTGTTGCCGTTTGCGCCGTGACAGCCCTGGCAAGCCGTTGCCTTGCTGGCGCCGGCTTCGGCATTGCCGGTGGCCAGAGCCGCAGTGCAAGCGATTGAGCCGAGAATTGTTCCCGCGAAGATCCAAAACCGCTTCATATCGCTTCTGACCCTGCCTTAATCGAACTGCCGGCCGTTTCAAATTGTACACTACAGGCCATATTTTGCGTCCATGCGGCCATGTCGACCTATCCCACTGTGAAATTCTTGACGAGCGCGGCCGAGGCGCACCAGCTTGCGCCGGACACCGGACGTGAAGTTGCGTTCGCAGGGCGCTCCAATTCCGGCAAATCCACGGCGATCAATGTCATCACACAACGTTCTGGGCTTGCGCGAGTGAGCCGCACGCCGGGGCGGACCCAGCTGATAAATTTTTTCGAACTGGCCCCCGACCGACGGCTGGTCGACCTGCCGGGTTACGGATTCGCCAAGGTTCCGGAAAAAGTGCGCGCTCGATGGCTGCAATTGATGGAGCATTACTTCAACGTACGTGAATCGCTGGTGGGATTGATGCTCATCGTCGATAGCCGCCGTGGTCTTGGCGCCCAGGATGCCGCGATGCTCGAATGGGTGCTGGCTCGCGATCGGCACGCGCATGTTCTGCTGACCAAGACGGATAAGCTGAACCGGCGGGATTCGCTACGCGTGCTGCGGGACACCAAGGCGGCCTGCAGCGACACGGCGGTGACCGCACAATTGTTTTCGGCGCATGCGGGCCAGGGACTGGAAGAGGCGCGTTCGGTGATGGAGCGCTGGCTCTGCTAGGGCAAAAAAAAGCCCCGGTGGCGCCTTTGAGGCAGCCACCGAGGCAGACCAACCCGGCATGGGGATGACAAACCGGGCCTGCCCGCTCAGGGAGAAGAGCGGGGAGCGTTTTCACGCTCAAAATGTTAGATAGGGATGCAATCCAAAAGTTCCAGCCCCGCAGTTCAATTATATTGTTATTTTTTGTGGGGACTAGTTCGGAAAGTACCTATTTTGTCGGCGAATGCCGACATAGCGCTCCGCAATAATCAATCTGAGAAATACGCCAAACTACGGAAATCACGCCAATTTCGATGATTGCCTGACCGGCTCGCCGATGCTTATGAAATCTTCACAATTTGATTTCTGCACCTTTAATGCGCTTGGTCCCAATTGCGGCCGATACCGATATCGACCTTCAGCGGTACGGCAAGTTCCGCCGCGCGCGCCATGGATTCGCGCACCCTCGGCACTATGTCGTCGATCGCCTCATCCGCCACTTCCAGCACGAGTTCGTCATGCACCTGCATGATGAGCCGCGCCGGAGCACGCGAGTTCTGCAGCCAGCCGTCGACCTCGATCATGGCGCGCTTGATGATGTCCGCGGCGGTGCCTTGCATGGGCGCATTGATGGCGCTGCGTTCCGCGTATTGGCGCAGCGCCTGGTTGCGGGACCGAATATCGGGCAGATATAGCCGCCGGCCAAACACGGTTTCCACATATCCGGCCTCGCGCGCCTGAGTGCGAGTCTCATTCATGTAGCGTTTCACGCCGGGATAGCGTTCGAAATAAAGATCCACATAGCGCTGCGCGTCGCCCCGGCCGATGCCCAATTGCCGGGCAAGGCCGAATGCCGACATGCCGTAGATCAATCCAAAGTTGATTGCCTTGGCCGAACGCCGCTGATCGGAGCTGACCTGCGCAAGCGGAATGCCGAAGACCTCCGCCGCGGTGGCTTGATGCACGTCGCGATCTTCCGCGAAGGCCTTGAGCAGCGTGGCGTCGCCCGACAAGTGCGCCATGATGCGCAGCTCGATTTGCGAATAATCGGCCGCCACCAGCGAATGCTGCGGCGGAGCCACGAAGGCCTGGCGGATGCGCCGGCCTTCAGGAGTCCGGATTGGAATGTTCTGCAGGTTGGGGTCGGACGAGGACAAGCGGCCGGTGGCCGCAACCCCTTGGTGATAGCTTGTGTGGATGCGCCCCGTTGCTTCGTCGATTTGTTCGGGCAGCTTGTCGGTATAGGTCGACTTGAGTTTGGCGACGCCCCGATATTCGAGGATCAATTTCGGCAGGGCGAACGAGACCGCTAATTCCTCGAGCACATCCTCGGCCGTCGACGGCTGGCCGGTCGGGGTCTTGCGCAGCACGGGCAAACCCAGCTTGCCGAAGAGTATCTCTTGCAATTGCTTGGGCGAATCCACGTTGAACGGCCCACCCGCTTCGGCGTGCGCCTGCGCCTGCAGTTCCAGCATGCGCGCCGCCAGTTCGTGGCTCTGCGCCTTGAGAAGTCCGCGATCCACCAATACGCCCGTGCGTTCCATGCGGTACAGCACTGCCACCAGCGGCTGTTCGATGGTCTCATAGAGATCTTTCAAGCGGGGCAGCGCCTCGATTTGCGGCCAAATCGCCTGGTGCAGCCGCAGCGTGACGTCCGCGTCCTCGGCCGCGTATTCCGTCGCACGATCCACGTCGACTTGATTGAAGGTGATTTGCTTCGCGCCTTTGCCCGCGACATCCTCGTAGCGAATGGTCTTGATTCCGAGATATTTCTCGGCCGTCGAGTCCATGTCGTGGCGAGTGGCCACACTGTTGAGCACGTACGACTCCAGCATGGAATCGTAGCGATGTCCGCGCAGCTCGATCCCATAGTTCGCCAGGATGTGGGTATCGAACTTGAGGTGATGGCCAAGCTTGGGAAGCGCGGCGTCCTCGATCCACGGTTTGAGGGCGGCGAGCACACGGTCGCGATCGAGCTGTTGCGGCGCCCCCGCATAATCATGGCCGAGCGGCACGTAAGCCGCCTCCCCGGGCGTTATCGCGAAGGACAGTCCCACCACCCGTGCACGCATGTAGTCCAAGCTGTCGGTCTCGGTGTCGAAGGACACGAGCGGCGCCGCGGCGAGCCTGGGGAGCCAGGTGTCGAAGTCCTCCTGCGAAAGAATCCTTTGATAGTTGCGCGGCTGCGCCAGGGCGAGAGTCGGCCCCGCATCCGGCGCCTCGACGGTTGGAGATTGTGCATTCACGGCGACAGAAGCGGCTTGCGCTGCGGCCGGAACCTCGGCTGGACTCAACGATGGGGGCTCCAACGACTTCAACAGGATGCGCAGTTCCAGCCGCGTGTACAGATCACGAAGCCGTTTGAGATCCGGCGCGCCGCCAACGAGGCCGTCCGGCCCCACCTCCAGCGTCAGGGACTTATCGATGGTCGCGAGCTTGCGGGACAACTCGAGCACCGGCAGCTCGTTGCGTAAATTCTCGCCTACCTTGCCGGTGATTTCTGCGGCATGAGCGGTGACCGCGTCCAGTGTCTGGTATTGATTCAACCACCTGGCCGCGGTCTTCGGTCCGACGCCGGTGACGCCGGGGATGTTGTCCGAGCTGTCTCCCACCAGCGCGAGATAGTCGATGATTTGTTCGGGAAACACATCGAACTTCGCCTTGACGCCCGCGCGATCCAGACGCGTGTTGCTCATGGTGTTGACCAGGGAGATTCGCGGGCCGACCAGCTGCGCCATGTCCTTGTCGCCGGTCGAGATCAGCACGTCGTAGCCCGCTGCGGCGCCTTGTTCGGCGAGCGTACCGATCACGTCGTCCGCTTCGACGCCGGGGACACGCAAGAGCGGCAAACCCAGGGCCTGTACCGCCTCCAGCAGCGGCTGCACTTGCGATCGCAGCTCATCGGGCATCGGCTCGCGATGGGCTTTGTACTGTTCGAACAAATCGTCTCGAAACGTGCGGCCGGGTGCATCGAAGACCACGGCGATCCGGTCCGGCGCCTCCTCCTTGATCAGCTTGTTCAGCATGTTGAGCACACCGAGGACGGCTCCGGTCGGCTGCCCTCGGGAATTACTGAGTGGCGGCAAGGCGTGAAACGCGCGATAAAGGTACGAGGAGCCGTCAATCAACAGCAGCTTTCGCGCGTTCATGGCTTCAAGGAGCGGGCTGCGGCAGGGTGGGGCTCGTGTTCGGGGCCGCATCGGGCCCAGTTCCCGCCTCAGGCGGCGCAGCCGGTTCGGCAGCAGGCGCGGCGGCGGGATGATCGGCAGAGGCAGCAGGGACTGGGGAGGCGGGCGATTTGGGCGGGACCGGAAATTTCACCTTCTTATGGGGGTGCTCTGCATCGGGAAGCACCAGCGGCCCTTTTTGCCCGCATGCGCAAATTGTCGCGGCCAGGCCGACGAGGACCCAAAGGCATAGAATTCTCATGAGTTAAAGTATAACGCTGGCCGCGGCTTGGCAGTTCGATCGGAACTTCCTTGTCGGCGGCCCTGTCCGAAGACTTGTAGCAGCCATCGTGGAGATTGCCGATGAATCGCAAATCACTGGCCTTATTGACCGTTATCGCGCTGGGCGCCTCGACTTCAGCGTTGGCCGGCAATCCGCTCGGGGCTTACATCGGTTTCGGTGTGGGTGCGTCCAACGTCGGAAACAATTACCACTATGGCAATGGTTACGGCTATGGTTGCGGCCCCTATGTTTGTTATGGCGGCGATTACGGCACCAGCGTCGTTTCGTGGAAGGTGATGGCGGGCATACGGCCGCTGCCCATCGTGGGCGCCGAGCTCGAATACATGGACTTCGGCAGCGCCAACGGCAACAACGGCTACTACAACAATAATTATTATTACAACGCCAATTCCCATCCCAAGGCGACGATACTGTACGGAGTCGGGTATCTGCCGCTGCCGCTGCCCTATCTCGATGTCTTCGGTAAGCTCGGCGTCGCGCGGCTGCAGACTAACCAATCCAGCTATGTGAACCCAAACGGTGGGGGCGTCTGCTCATATCCCTGTATTCCGATCGGCGCGGACATCAATGTGACGAACGACAAGTTCGCTTACGGCGCCGGGGTCCAATTCAGATGGCAGGATTTCGCCTTCCGCGCGGAATACGAGGGCATCAGTTCGAATTACGGCAATCCCGCCGCGGTGTCGATCAGCGCGACCTGGACCTTCTAGGCGCGCCGTATATTGCGCTCGCGGCATGCATGCCGCGAGCGCACGCTCCGGGCTTTAGTTCGCCGCCGGCTGCGAGGTCGGGGCCACCGGCTTATGCGGGGGCGGTGCTGCCGGCGGCAACCCGCCGCTCGCCGCGGCTCCGGCATTCGCTTTGGCGCTCAACACTTCCACCTCGAATATCAGCACCGAGTTGGCCGGAATTCCCGGTCGCGCGGTCGCGCCGTAGGCGAGTTCGGCGGGCACGTATAACTCCCACCGGGCACCCGGCTTCATCAGCACCAGGGCTTCCTGCCAGCCCTTGATCACGCCGCCCACGCCAAAGGTGGCAGGCTGGCCTCGCGAGAAGGAGCTGTCGAATTCCGTGCCGTCGACCAGTTTGCCGCGGTAATTCACCGTCACTTCGTCGCTCGCTGCGATCGGCGGCGCCTTGGGGTCTCCCGCCACGAGTACCTTGTATTCAAGGCCCGAAGCGGTGGTCTTGAGGCCCGGTTCTTTGCCGTTCTTCGCCAGGAATTCCTGCCCGGCGGTTTTGTTGCGGGCCGCAAAGGCAGTCATCATGGCACGCGCATAGTCTTGAACCTGCTGCCGGTCGGTCTGCGTCGACTTCTTGCCTTGCAATCCGTCCTTCACGCCGCGGCTGATCGCATCGGCGGTGATCTCGTTCGAGACGCCGATGCCGCGCAATTGTTCGCCGAATGTCAGGCCGAACAAGTAGCCGGCTTGTTCATTGGATATCGGCGCCGGAGCGGCCGGGGCCGCCGGCGCAGCGGCAGCAGCCGGCGGCGCAGCCGTTGCAGCCGAGGGGGTTTGCGCGCAGGCAAAGGGCGCGACCGCGAGCATGACGCTGAATCCGCCGAGACCGCGCAGCAATCGAGAAGTATGTTGTTTCATGGCCGCGAACGATACCCGATTCGATGTTGCAATGGCTAGGCAATTTGCAAAGACCGCGATTGTGTCTCCCAAAACCTGAATGGGGTCACTTGCGCTCTCGGGCGATCCAGGTTTCCACATCCTCGAGCTTGCGGGGTATGGCGGAGGTGAGCAGCCGATACCCTTGCTGGGTCTTCAGGACCTCATCCTCGATGCGCGAAGGGATTCGGGTCCTCAGCTCGAACCCTTGAGGCGGGCTGCGATCCGCCGGTACGCCTCGCGGAACGGAATATTGTCCTTGGCCACCAAGGCATTCGCGGCCGCTGCGGAATGAATGCCGGGATCCAAGCGAATGTTGTCCGGCTTGAAGCGAACTCCGGCAAGCGCGCTCGGCATGATCTCGAGGGTCTGCTGACAGGAGTCGATCCCGCGGAACAGCGGCGGCTTGATGAGCTGCAAATCGCGGTGATAGCCCGAATTCAATTTTTGGGTGACGCCGAGCACCTCGTTGAGCGCCGCCTGCGCCACCGCGCTGCGCCCGCGCATCAGCTCGAACACATCCGGATTGCGCTTTTGGGGCATGATGGAGGAGCCCGTGGTAAAGCTCTCCGGCAGGCTCACGAAGCCGAATTCATGGGTGTAGAACAGCACCAGATCGGCCGCGAGACGCCCCAGGTCCTGGGTGAGCAGCGTCAGCTCGAACAACAGCTGCGCCTCGGCCTTGCCGCGCGACAGCTGCACCGCGGTGACCGGTTCGTGCGTGACCTCGAACGAGAGTCGGCGGCGCGTCGATTCGCGGCTGACGTCGAGATTCGGCGTGCCGTATCCGGCCGCGGATCCCAAGGGATTTTTGTTCGCGCGGCGCAGCACCTGATGCAGACCCTGCGCATCGTCGCGGATTTCCGCCGCGAAGCCAAGTGCCCACATCGCCACGGTGCTCGGCATCGCCTGCTGCATGTGCGTGTATCCCGGCAGCGCGATCGCGCCGTCGCGCACGGCGAGCGCATCGAGCGCCTCGGCCACTTCGAGGGCGCCGGCGTGCAAGGAATGCGCGACGTCGCGCAAATACAGGCGCAGCGCCGCCAGCACTTGATCGTTGCGCGAGCGGCCGGCATGCAGGCGCTCGCCGCGCGCCCCGATGCGCGCCGTCAGCAGATTCTCGATCGCCGTTTGGCAATCCTCCTGCTCGAGCGTGACGCGCCATTGACCGCGCGCATGTTCTTCGGCGATTTCGCCGAGGGCGGTGCGAATGGCGCCGAGGTCCTCGGCCGTCAACAGCCCCTGCTCCCCCAGCATCTCGGCGTGGGCGATGGACGCCTGAATGTCGTAGCGCACCAGGCGGTTGTCGAGCAGATGATCCTCGCCGGCCGTATAGGCGAGCACGCGTTCATCGAGCGAAGTCCCCTTGTCCCACAGCCGGGTCATGGTCGTGCCGCGCGCGGCGGTGCCGCCGTGCCCTGCTGCTCCGCCGGGCTCAAGGCCTTCAAGTCCGCGACCACCAAGGTGCCCGTGCCTTCGTTGGTGAAGATTTCGGCGAGCAAGCTGTCGCTCGACTTATAGGTGATGACATGTACGCGCCGCACCCCGCCGCGGATCGCGTTCTCGATCGCCGTCGCTTTGGGCAGCATGCCGTGCGTGAGGCTGCCCGCATCGCGCAGGCGCTTCAAGCCTTTGAGGTCGGTGTACGAGATCACCGAGCCCGGATCCGTAGCCCGCTCCAGAATCCCCGGGGCCCCGGTGCACAGCACCAGTTTCTCCGCCGCCAAGGCGCCGCCGAGCGCGGCCGCCACGGTATCGGCGTTGATGTTGAGCAACGTGCCGCTCGAATCGGCCGACAGGGGACTGACCACCGGCATCAGGCCGTCCGCGAGCAGCTTCTCGATGACCGCCGCGTTGACCGAATCGATGTCGCCGACGAACCCGTAATCCACGGTGTCGCTCGAACCGGCCGACACCTGAACCGGGCCGCGTCTGTGCGCCCTGATCAAGCCGGCGTCGACGCCGGAGAGGCCGACCGCTTCGATGTCGAGTTCCCGGCAAATCGCCAGGATGCGCGTATTGATGAGTCCGTTGAGCACCATCGTCGTCACGTCGATCGACTTCTGGTCGGTGACGCGCCGCCCATGGACCATCTGGGTCTCGATACCCAAGGTCGCCTGCATGTCATCGAGTTGCGGACCGCCGCCGTGAACCAGCACGGTCTTGATGCCCACCTGGTGCAGGATGGCGACCTGTTCGATCAGCGCACGCGTGGAAACCTCGTCGCTGAACACTGCGCCGCCCGCCTTGATGACGAAGACCTTGTTCTTGTACATGCGAATGTAAGGCGCCGCGCTTTTGAGCGCGCGCACCGCGACGGAAGGGTCGGGTCGACTCATGATCATTCACTTAACTCCGCTGCTTCGGCAATTCAGGTGAGCATGCGGTGCAAAACCGCCATCTGCACCGCCAAGCGATTGAAGGCTTCGCGCCTCACCACCGCGCGCGAACCATCCAGAACTTCGTCGGCGACCGCGACGTTGCGGCGTACGGGCAGGCAGTGCATGAGTTTGGCATCGGACAGGGCGGCCGAAAACCACCGTTCCCGGACGCACCAATCCATGAGCTCCGCACGCAGCCGCGCATCGCCCTCGGCATCCCCGTAACAGCCGGTGGCGCCCCATTCCTTGGCATACAGCACGCTCGCGCCATTGAGCGCCGCCGCGCGATCGGCGGTCTCGGTCACCGAACCGCCTGCGGCCGATGCCGCCGAGCGCGCCTTGTCCATGATCTCGGGAGGCAGGGCAAAGCCTTCGGGGCGCGCCACCACCACTTCCATGCCGCGCATCGCGGCCATGTGCACGATGGCGGCGGGCACCGCCAGCGGCAATGCCTTTGGATGATAGACCCAGCTCAGCACGAATTTGGCGCGGTTCGGCACCTTGAGTTCGTCCATCGTGCGCCAATCGGCCAGCGCCTGGCAGGGATGATTCACGGCCGATTCCAGGTTGATCAGCGGCTTATCGCACAGCGCATCGATCATCCCGAACAGCGTTTCCCGCAAATCCCACTGCAGGTCCTTGCCTTCCGCGAAGGCGCGCACGCCGAGCGCATCGCAATACGATGCCAGCGCCGGGAGCCCTTCGCGGATGTGCTCGGCGGCGGCGCCGTTCATGACGGCATTCAACTTGGTTTCGAGCTGCCACGTTCCCTGCCCCGGCGTGATCACGAAGGAGGAACCGCCCAGCCGTGCCATGCCGGCCTGGAAGGACGCCAGGGTGCGCAGCGACGGATTGAAGAACACCAACCCGAGGATTTTACCCGCGAGCGCCAGCGGCTGCGGCTTGTCCTGCAGCGACTGCGCGAGCGCCAACAGATCGAGAATCTGCTCGCGCTCGAAATCGGCAAGATCCAGGAAGCGCTTCATGCCGAAATCTTCGACAAGGCGTCGTGCAACTGGTCGACGTGCCCTTCATTGAGGATGTACGCCGGCAATAGCCGCAGCACCGTGGGGTCGGCGCTGGTACCGGTCAGAATATTCCGCTCGAGCAAGGCGGCCTGCACTTCCTTGGCGGGCCGCGAGGTTTTGAGGCCGAGCAAAAATCCGGCGCCCTGCACCCCCGTGATCGGGCCGATCACGCAAGTCGCGCGGATATACGTCGATACCTGGCGCACGTTCGCCAGCAGCGATTCGGATTCGATGGTCTCGATCACGGCCTCGGCCGCGGCGCAGGCGATCGGACCGCCGCCGAAGGTGGTGCCCATATCGTCGTACTTGAGCTCGCGCGCCACGCGCGATGACAGCAGCAGGGCGGATACCGGGAATCCGTTGCCCAAGGCTTTCGCAGCGGTGACGATGTCGGGAACCACGCCGTGGTAGTTGGCGCCGAAGGGCGCACCGGTGCGTCCCATGCCGCACTGTACCTCGTCGAAAATCAGCACCGCGCGGACCTCATCGCAACGCCGCCGCAGTGCCTGCAGCATCGTTTTGCCGACGTCGTAGGCGCCGCCCATCCCTTGAATCGGTTCGACGATGACGGCGGCAGTTTCCCGATCGACCATGCGCTCCACGGCGGCGGGTTTGTCGCGGGGCAGGAAACTCACATCGAAGGGCGTGCGTGGAAATCCGTACCACTTCTCCAGGGCGCCCCAGGTCACCGCCCCGGCTGCGGCCGTTCTGCCGTGCCAACCCTGTTCGAGCGCCACCGCCTTACCGCGTCCGGTGATTTTGAAGGCCAACCTGAGCGCATTCTCGTTGGCTTCGGCGCCGCTGTTGACCCAGAACACGGTGTCGAGTCCCAAGCCCGCGAATTTCGCCAAGCGGGCGGCGGCGCGTTCGCGAATTGCCATCGGCAGTGCGTTGGTTTGAAAACTCATCTGCCGCGCCTGACGCTCGAGCGCCGCCAACCAGCGCGGGTGCCCATAGCCCAATCCCGCGACCGCGTGGCCGCCGTAAAAATCCAGGATCTTGCGGCCGTCGCGCGCATACAACCAAACCCCTTCGCCATGCGCCACTTCGATGGGGTATTGCGCGAACACTTGCGCGAGGTGGCTTTGCAGCGGGCGGGAAACCATGGGCGTGCTCATGACCGTCTCAAGTCCAGCCCGGCGCCGGCGCGGTGAGTCCCGTGCATTCATCGAATCCCAATAGCCGATTCATCCATTGCATGGCGCCCCCCGCGGCTCCCTTGTTCAAGTTGTCGAGTACCGTCATCACCGCTATCGACCGGCCGTTGGTGACCGCGCTCAAGTGCGCGTAATTGCTGGTGGCCACATCCTTGACTCGCGGGGCCGACTGCGTCACGCGCACGAACGGACGATCCCGGTAATAAGCGGCCAGCGCATCGGAGGCCTGCGCACTGCTTATCGGCCGGCTCAAATTCGCCTGTACGGTGACATGGATGCCGCGCGCGAACGGGCCCGAATGAGGCACGAAATTGAATTCCGCCTCGATGCCGGTTGCGAGCCGCGCGCAGGCGGCGATCTCGGGCACGTGCCGATGCTCGAGCGCGCCGTAGCTGTACAAATCGCCGTGGCGCAGCGGGTGGTGCGTGGCATCGGTCGGGCGCCGTCCGGATCCGGTGCTGCCGGTGATGCCGGCGACGAACAATCGAGTGTCGGTCATTTTCAGCGCCAACAGCGGCACACTGGCCAACAGGGTGGCGGTCGCAAAACAGCCGGGATGAGCAATGTGCGGCGTCGGCGCGGCCGGCAGATGTTCCGGGACCGCACAGGTGAATTGAGGGATGCGCGCCGGTGCGCCATGGGGGTGTTTGTATACGGATTCATAGGCGGCGGCAGTCGGGTAGCGAAAGTCCGCCGAAATGTCGACGCAATGCGTGCGCGCACCGCCGGTCTCGGCCGCGGTGAGTAAGCGGTCGATGATTGCCGCGGCAGCCCCGTGTGGCGCCGCGCAAAACAAGGCGGAGTCCGGCGTGCGCCCAATCAACGACTCGATCTGTTCCAGACTCGCAAAATCGAGTGTGGGATAGGCGCTGCGCAAATGCGGAAACGCGGCGGTGACCGGCGTCCCCGGCTGGCTGTCCGATAAAATGCCGGCAACTTCCAGTCGCGGATGCCCTGCTATCAGCCGCAACAGCTCGCCGGCCACATAGCCGGTGCCCCCGAGCACGATCGCCGGCGTGCGCCCGCTCAAGGCCGCTGCTCACCGCTGCGCTGGTCGCTCATGCGCCGGCCGCCGTGGTTTCGCCGACGTTGCGCAAATTCAGGCGGGAAATGAGGTGGTCGCCGAGCTCGGCGGGACTGCTGATCGCGTTGAAGGCCTCGACCTCCATTTGCTCGCGGATGAGTTCGACTCCGACCTGGTTGTCGGTGGCCGGGCCGGTGACGGCGCAGGGTTCGATGAGGAAGCGTTCGCGCAGAAGCTTGACGCCGCCCCACGCGGCAACCGGATCATTCGCCGACAACACCACGGCGCTGAGCGCGGCCCGGATGTCGGGTTGCAGCAAGATCGAATCCACGCCGTAAGGGCCGAGCAGCCCGTCGCCGAGCTCGAACACGATGACGTCCGGCGAGCCTGCCGCCATCTCGGTCAGCATGGTGCGCGTCAACGCGGGACCGCAGCGGGCGGTCGTGGTCACGATGCCTAGGTCGGTAAAGATCATGGTGCGCCGCGCGCCCGAATCCTCGAACGCCAGGATGTCGCGGCGCAGTGAAACCCCGGTTGCCTTGAAGGCGTCCACGGTCAAACCGCGGTGCCGCATGCGTGCAATGATGGCGGAGGCAGCCGCCGTCTTGCCGGCCTCCATGCAGCTACCCGCGAGTGCCACCACCGGCACGCCGCGCACGTTGAGCGGCGCATCATAATCCAGCGGCCGGTATCCGGTTCTGGCCGTCACGCCGATGCGTTCGCCCAAATAAGGGAAAGTCAGCACCGCGCCCAGAACTTTGCAATCGAAGGGTTTGCCCTTGTCAGGTGTCGCCGAATCGCAGATCCCCAAGACACCGCCGATGTTCAGCATTTGCATCACATCGCCGGGCTTGAGCGCGTCGGGGATGTGTCCCGAGTAGCCGAACAGGGCCTTACGGTGCCCGAGAGCTCCGACCACCACGTCGCCGCGGGCGAGTTTCGCCATGCGGCCGCTGGTCAGCTCCAGCGTGTTGTAGGTCGACTTGTTGTTCAGTATTTCGACCACCACCACCACGCCTTCCTCGCACGGGATCTTGGCGGCGACGCGGACCTCGTGGGCGAGCCCCAAGGCCTGGGTCACCGATGCGATCTTGTCGACCACCAAGGTGCGCATGCCGCTCATGACCGGCTCACCGTCGTTTGGGCGGTCGCCGCTGCCTGTGTGGCGGCGCCGCGGGGCGCGTTGGCGCCGGCGCGCTGGTAGAAGATTCCCGTCAACGCCAGCATCTTCGAATACCCGAGCGCATCGGCCGCGGTCCATTCGCCGGCGGCTTCGCCATAGACGCCTTTGGAAGCCGTCATCAACGAATACGGCGAGGTCACCCCCTCGACGAATGCCGACCCGGGCCGGAACAAGACCGTGACCTCTCCGCTCACCCGGGCTTGGGAGGAGAGCAGCAGGGCCTCGATGTCGCGGCACACGGGATCGAGGTGCTGGCCTTCGTGCACCAGATCCCCGTAGGGCTGCGCCACCGATTCCTTGATGCGCGCCTGCTTGCCGGTCAATACCAATTTTTCCAGTTCGCGATGCACCGTGAGCAGCACCTCGGCCGCCGGCGCCTCGAACGCCACGCGCCCCTTGGTGCCGATCACCGTGTCGCCCAAGTGAATGCCGCGCCCGATGCCAAAAGGTCCCGCCAGGGTTTCGAGTAGTTCGATGATCGCGACCGCCGACATCGCGATGCCGTCGAGGCTCGACGGGACACCCGCATCGAAGCCGATGACATGCCGTTCGGGCGCGCGTGCATGCACGAATGCGTCCTTCGACAACACCCAGGCGCTTTCCGGAATACTGCCCGCCGAGGTCAATGTTTCCTTGCCGCCGATGGTGACGCCCCACAACCCGCGGTTCACCGAATACGCGGCGCCGAAGGGCGGGATCGGCAATCCGCGATCCTCGAGATATTTGAGTTGCTGCGCACGTTGGAAGGCCCGGTCGCGGACCGGAGCGATGATCTCAAGATCGGGTGCGAGGGTGCGCAGCGCGACCTCGAAACGTACTTGATCATTGCCGGCGGCGGTGCAGCCGTGGGCCACCATCGTGGTTCGAAGCGACAACGCCATTTGCGCGATGGTCTGCGCCTGCAACACGCGTTCGGCGCCGACGCACAGCGGATACAACCCGCCGCGGCGGACATTGCCCATGATCAAGAATTTGAGCACCTGCTCGAAATAAGCATGACGCGCATCGATCAATCGATGTTCGAGCGCGCCGAGCGCCGCCGCACGGGCCGCGAGCGCCGCCGCCGCCGCGCCATCCAGGCCGCCGGTGTCGACCGTGACGGTGATCACCGGCCGCCGGTAGGTATCCTTGAGCCAGGGCACGCAAAACGAGGTGTCCAGGCCGCCGGAAAATGCCAGGAGAATGGGCTCGGCGCCCGCAGTGCTGGTCGATGTCATTGGGCCCAGATCCCGAAGATGGAGTGGAGGCGCAGCCTGAGCTTGTGTTGTTCACGGGCGCCCGAAGTCGCGATGAATATCGTATCGTCCCCTGAGATGGTGCCGATCACCTCGGGCCAGCGGGCGGTATCGATGGCCACCGCCACGCTTTGCGCCGCGCCCACGGTGGTTTTCAGCACCGTGAGATTGGCGCCGGCGGTCAGCACCGCGCTCACGAACTGTTTGAGCGTCGAAAAGTCATTTTTGATCGATACCTCGGGCTCCGGCAGCACATAGCGTTGCCCCATTTTGGCCACGCCGAGTTCGCGCAAATCGCGGCTCACGCTCGACTGGGTCGCGGCATGCCCTTGCTTGCGCAGCATGGCCACCAGCTCCGACTGACGCCCGACCGATTGCTCGCGAATGATCTTCGCCAGCGTGGTGCGGCGTGCCGGTGCACTGGAATTGTCGGAGTCCGATCTCAACACGGGTGTCTCGCAAGGCCGGGGTCATGCATAAAGTTGCGCGAAGTCTGCATAAAAATGCACAAGCCGTCAATGCGTTTTTTGGATTTTCTTGTACGCTACGCGCATGACGCTAGAAACCATCGAAGTCGAAACGGCGCCAAAGCCGAACGCCGCTGTCATCTGGCTGCACGGACTCGGCGCGGACGGGCATGATTTCGAGCCCGTCGTGCCGCAGATCGTACGCCGCGGCGAGCGCGCCTGGCGCTTCGTATTTCCACACGCCCCGGTCCGCCCAGTCACCTTAAACGGCGGCATGAGCATGCGCGCCTGGTACGACATCTCAGGACTGGATCGAACCGCGGCCGAGGACGCGGCCGGCTTTTGCGACACCGACGCACTCATCCGGCAACTCATCGCCAAGGAGGCTGCACGGGGAATTCCCGCGAACCGGGTGGTACTCGCCGGCTTTTCCCAAGGGGGCGCCGTGACGCTGTACACGACGCTGCGCTACCCGGAGCGCTTGGCGGGCGCCGTGGCGCTGTCCTGCTACCTGCCGCTGGCGAAAAGCCTGCCGGCCGATCGCGCGGCGGCGAACGACGGCGTGCCGATCTTCATGGCTCACGGAATGTCCGACCCGATGCTGCCGTTCGCGATGGGAGTGCAGTCTCGGGAGTACCTCCGGAGCCTTGGGTACGCGGTCGAATGGCATCAATACCCGATGCCGCATGCGGTCTGCGAGGCGGAAATCGCCGACATCGGCGAATTCCTGCATCGCGTGCTGCCGTAGCGCAATTATTATTGCATTCCAGTGACAAGACCAAGGGCCGGGACTAAACTTATCGACCCACCACATTATGCGGAGCGATCAAGTGGCACGCACTCAGCCGGTAACTCGAACAAGACCAAGCGCGGCGATGCGGCTGAAAGCTGCGGCCGATAAGGCGGCTCAGCGCGCAGACGATGCCAAGCAGCTGGTGCATCTGGCGAAGGCCGAGCTCAAAAAGGCGCGCAAGGCGGCGAAGCAGAGCAAAAAGGCCGCGAAGCAGGCACGGAAAAAAGTGGAAGCCGCCAAGGCCGCGAGCGCGTTGCGCGCCGCCCGAGCGGCCCGCGCCCCCCAGCCGGCCAAGACTTCGGAAGCTTCGAAGGCGGCGGGCCCGCCGAAGGCAAACAGTGTGTCGAAGACACAGGCGGCGACCAAGTCGGCCGGCGCCGGCGCACGCAGGCGCGCCGCTGCAAAGACTCGGCCGCTCGCAGAGCCATCGGCGGCGGCGGTTGCGCGATCGGTGATTAAGCGTTTGCAAAGCGAGCCTGCCAAGGCGCCCGCCGCGGTCAATGGGTCGCCGGAAGCCGGCTCGGGGACCGCAGCCCAGTAGATTCGCGAGGCGATCGGGCCGCGCTAGAGAGTGCCTCTCGGGTTAGGTAATCGGGAACAGGGTTGCGATCAGCAGGGTCAGAAATAGCGCCCCGAGCGCCCCGATCAGTTGCCCGAGCATCCAGACCCAGAAGGCCTTGCGGGTCGTAAGCCCCTGAATTTCACTGAAGCCCATGACCTGCAGCACCACGCTCCAGAAGGCGAGCAGCACGTAGGCAATGAACTGGGCATGCAGCAGCAATGCCACAAAGCTCTCGATATCGGGGCGCGGCACCGGCATGAAGGCGGCATCGCCGGCCAGCAGCGCAGTCATCAGCCAAATGCCCAGTGAAACGGCGATCGGCACGCTGCCGTAGGCAAGGACGTGGACCACTTGGTTGCGCGTCGATTTGCCGCCGAGCCGGCTGCCCAGCCGCTCATAGATCTCGGCGAACAGGAACAGGCTTGCCACGCCCATGAGGGAACCGCCGATCGCCGCCCTGCCGATGATGGCCGCGACACCGCTGGTCGCCGCGGCGTTGGTGGCGCGGCTGAGCGCAAGCCAGCCGACCATGCCCTGCGCTGCGCCCAATAGGTAATCCATGCGGCCGATCGGTTGCGATGCCAATTCGCGGAACACGCGTCGGGGTCGCAACCAAACGTCGTGCAGCGGGCGGATCGGTTCACTCGGTATCACCCGAGCAGCGTACGCAATCCTTCCGTGCGACTCCAGCATCGAGCGCAGATGACAGCAGACTATTTCGGGGCTACTCTCACGGCGAGGAGCCGTCTGACTGTGAGGAGAATGCTGACCATGGCCAAGAAGAAAGGTAAGGGGAAGAAGCGTCCGGTGGCGAAAGCGAAACGCGCGGCCGCAAGAACCAGCGTAGCGAAGAAAAAGGCGCGGCCGTCGAAGAAGCCACGCAAGCTGAAGGCTGCAAAAAAGGCGAAGAAGGCCGGTAAGCCAAAGAAGGCTGCCAAGGCGAAGGCCGTCAAGGCGAAGAAGGCAGCACCGAAAAAATCGCCCGCCAAGACCGCGCCCGCTGTAAAAAAGGCGGCGTCACCCGTGAAAAAGCCGGTGGCGAGCCCAAAGAGCATTGCACCGATGGCACCTGCGCCCGCACCGATACCCGCGCCGGCTGCCACGTTGCCCTTGGATCTCGGCCACGAACCGATGCCCGCGCTGTCATCCTGGTCGAGCAGGGAGCCCTCGGCTTCGTAGGCGACCGCTCGGGGGTGAGGTTACGCGCGGATCAGCCCGCGCAGGGCCGGTGCCGGTGACCGCGCACGCGGCAATCGGGCGCGACTACCTCGTTATGTCGCGCAGCGCGCCGTGGGCGCCGGCAT
>DAINPA010000035.1:14417-20677 GCA_036743675.1 Steroidobacteraceae bacterium | reverse complement strand
GCGGTCATCATCGGTCTGATCCTACTGGGGTGCCAAGCGCGCGCGCAGTCAGCGCAGGCCGGCTATTCCGCCGCCGGTCTGTACAATGCAGCCAACGCTTACGCTCGCGCAGGCAAGCCGGGCATGGCCGTTCTCAACTATGAGCGCGCGACCCTGCTGGCCCCGAGTGACCCCGACATCGAGGCGAACCTTCGCTCGGTTCGCGAGCCATTGCGACTGCCGTCCGAATCGCGGAATGCGCTCGCCCGCGCGATCAGTCTCGCCAGTCCCACCATGCTTGCGTGGAGCGGCATCATTGGCCTGCTGATCGTTGGAGTCAGCTTGCTTACTGGGCAGCTCTATCCCCGACATCGATTAGCACGGCGCGCCGCTACGGTCGTCGGCATTGCGATGATCGGATTGACCGTGGCAAACGGCGTGGTGCTCTGGCCGAGATTGCATGAAGCGGTCGTCATTGCGAGCAACACTGCCGTTCGTGTATCGCCGGCGCCCATGGGAGATCCGCTGTTCATACTGAAGGAGGCAGAGACCGTCAAGATGGGGGCGGAGCACGAGGGATTTGCGCTCGTTCAGACCCGGGCTGGTCGGACCGGATGGGCAGCGCGCGCCAGTCTCGCGCCCATCGTGCCATTCGATTAAGCGCTCACGCCGCTGTCAGGCAGCGCTTGGTTCACCGCATGTACCATTGGGCATAGTCGGGCCCCTCCTGCACCTGATAGCCATCGGGCATGTCCAGAAGCGATGCGCTGGGTACGCCTCGGCGGATGTCGGTCAACGTAACTTCGGAGACCACGCTATCGTATTTGAACTCACGAACCAGCAGCGGGATGCCGCCGAGGCTGGCGAAATCCGGCCACCACTCCGAAAGACCAAAGTCCACACCGAGCGCGACGTTGGAGCCTTGCCTGAACTGACTCAGGGCTTTCAACCCACTATAGATTTCGGCGCTGCCCGGCAATGCAGCCACGGGCACCACACACAATTCCAATCGCTTGGCATCCTTCTCCCATTCTTCCCATATTCGGCAGGCCTGTCCGTCAACCGTCTCAATCCGAACGGTCACACGGTAGTCACGAGGCACGGGCTGTCGCATCCGATCGCTGACTTCTCTCATGGCGGCCGCCTTGCGCTGTGCCTCCGCGCGCTCCTCAGTCGGTGCGCTCGCGGCGGTCTCTTCCAGCTGCTTCACCTCGTCGGCATAGTGGGCTGCGACTTCGCTCAAGGTCGCATGCTTCAAAACATGAACCATCCGCGACGTCTTGTCGATGACGTATATCGTTCGTTCTCTGAAGATGAAGACTGTCTTGGCGTAAGCGCCACCGACCCGAACCTTGCCGTCCTCCACGAAGTATTCGGTTACTGCCGGCGTAGGCGTAGGCGCGGTCGGCAAGACATGCGCGAGGTTAGATTGATCGACAGGCCGGACGGTGAGCTCGTAGAGCGCTCCAGCATTCGCCAACACGGGACTCAGACCGAGCACGACTCGGGTGAAGAAGTTCATTGACTTCTTCAGTCCAAGGTATTTTCTAGATTTATATTGCAATATGATGATTTAATTAATAAATAAGTGGTGGGACGGCTGGGACTCGAACCCAGGACCAAAGCCTTAAAAGGGCCTTGCTCTACCAACTGAGCTACCGTCCCATTTGAGCGGCGCATCATAGCCGAACTCGCGCGCCGCGGCACCGGGAATGCGAGTCACGCGTAACGCGTGGGATCGGGCACGCCGGCGGCGGCGAACCCTGCGGTTCGCAGCCGGCACGAATCGCAGCGTCCGCAGGCCCGGCCTTCGGCGTCCGCCTGGTAACAGGACACGGTCATGCCGTAATCCACTCCCAGACCCATGCCCGTGCGGATGATGTCCGCTTTGGACATGTTGATCAGTGGCGCATGAATTTTGAAGCGCCTGCCTTCGACACCCGCCTTGGTGGCCACCAGCGCCAGCTGCTCGAATGCGGCTATGAATTCCGGCCGGCAGTCCGGATACCCCGAGTAGTCGACCGCGTTGACGCCTACGAAGATATCGAGGGCGCCGACCACTTCCGCCCAGCCGAGGGCGAGCGAGAGCAGCAGGGTGTTTCGAGCGGGCACGTAAGTGACCGGAATGCCCTCGGTCGGCGACTCGGGCACCGCGAGGTTCTCGTCGGTCAATGCCGATCCGCCGATACCGGCGAGATCCACGCCCATGACTCGATGCTCGTGCGCGCCCAAAAACGCCGCCACGCGCTTCGCGGCCGCGAGTTCGGCATGGTGGCGCTGCCCATAGTGCACGCTGAGGGCGAAACTGCGGAACTTGCGTGCGCGGGCAATGGCCAGCGCAGTGGCCGAGTCCAGTCCGCCCGACAGCAAGACGATGGCCGGCTGCATTTTCCTACTTCATCGTCCTTTCATTTTCGTACTTTATCTTCCTGGGGTATCGCCCCACAGAACCTTGTGGAGCTGGAGCTGAAAGCGCACCGCCAGCCGGTCTGCCAAGATCCACTCCGCCAGATCCTTGGGTGATATCTGCGTATAGCTTGGGGAAAACAGAATCTGGCAGCGCTCGGACAAGGAATGCTCCTCGAGAAACGCCTTGCTCCAATCGAAATCCTCACGCGAGCAAATCACGAATTTCAGCTGATCGCGGCGCGTGAGCAGGCGGAAGTTTTCGATTCTGTTGCGCGCGACCTCGCCGGAACCCGGAGTCTTCACGTCGACGACCCGTGACACCCGGGCATCCACCCCGGCGATATCGAGCGCACCGCTGGTTTCCAACGACACGTGATGGCCGGCATCGCACAGGCGCGCGAGCAATAGGCGGCAATTCGGCTGCGCCAGCGGCTCCCCGCCGGTCACACAAACATGGGGCGTGGCGTATTCCTCGACCCCATCGAGGATGGCGTCGATGTCATGCCATTCGCCGGCGTGAAACGCGTATTCGGTATCGCAGTATTGGCAGCGCAAAGGACAGCCCGTCAGGCGCACGAACACCGTGCGAAAGCCGATCGCGTCGGCCTCGCCCTGCAGCGAATGAAAGATTTCATTGACGCGCAGCCGCTCGGCCTTCGGCAATTCCTCGCGCTCTCGTGCGCCGCTCAACGCTCCTGCGCTCACCGGCTTGCCTCCGTCGATCAATGTCTTTCGGCTGCCATCTTCTCGAGGCGCTGCTGCGCCAAGTGTCCCGCGGGCGCATCCGGAAATGACGAGGCCACCTGCGACAACGCGTCTTTCGCCGCTTGCCATTGTTTCAGCTCGTAGTCGCAGTAGCCGATCTTGAGCAGCGCATCGGGGAGTTTGCGCGACTGCGGGTACTTGTCGACCACTCGCTGGAAGGCGGACAGAGCCTCCGGAAACGATTTGTTGACGTAATAGGCTTCCCCCAGCCAGTACTGGGCGTTGTCGGCCAGCGCACTGTCCGGAAAGGACACCAAAAATTCTTGAAATGCCGCGATCGCACGATCGTATTGGCTGTCCTTCAACAGCGCGAACGCCGCCTGGTAGTTGGCCTTGTCCGATCCGTCGGGAACCGACAGATTGGACGCCGCGCCGGATGCGGCCGCACGGGGCGTACCGGCCGCCGGCGCATCGCCTGCCGCCGGCGCATTGCGCGGCCCGAGGCTCTTCAGCCGCTGATCCAGATCCGCGTACAGGTCCCGCTGCTGCTTGCGGCTGGTCTCCAGATTGTGGCCCAGTTGGTCGATGTCGTTGCGCATGGTGCGCATATCGCTGCGCAGCGCCTCGACCTCATTGGCAAGCTGCAGCAGGCTTTGATTCGACACCACCCGTTCGATCCGCGCCAGGCGCGCATCCAAATCATTGAGCTTGACCTGCACCGGATCCTCGGCGGGCGGTGTCGAGGCGCACCCCGCCAATGCCAACACCGCAAGACCCGGCGCACTCCAAGCGGGCAAACGCATGGTCACGGCGTGTAAACCATATCCGCGCGGCGATTCTTAGCCCATGCGGCCTCATCATCGCCCTCCACCGCCGGCCGTTCGGCTCCGAAGCTCACGGTCGTCAGCTGGGATTCCGCGACGCCTTGGAGCATCAGGGCCCTGCGCACCGCCTGCGCGCGGCGCTCGCCGAGACCGATGTTGTATTCGCGTGTCCCGCGCTGGTCGGTGTTGCCCTCGAGCTTGAGCTTGAGGTTCGGGTGGGTGGTCAAGTTGCGCGCATGTGCGCTGATGACGTCGGCATATTCAGGCTTGATATCGGACTTGTCGAAATCGAAATAGATGACGTTGCGCGCCAACGCGCCCCCCGCACCGGCTCCTTGCGACCCAGCACCCATCGTGCCCGTATTGCTGCCGAGCGCAGTCGTGCCGGCCGAGCCCGCGCCCCCGGCCCCGGAGCCCGGAATTTGCGTGCCTGCGCTCGGCGGTTCGACGGTTGTCGCCTTCTTGGGACAGCCCGCAAGCAACGCGGCGGCCGCGCACAAACAGCCGATCGACAGCATCTTCGTCATTGATCTTCCCATGAGAATTCCACCTCCAGTTTCCACCTTAGACTCAAGCGTACCGAGCAAAACGCTAATTGTGTACCGTGTTTGGCGTCGCTGCGCTCAGAACGGCGACCATGCGGGCTCTTGCACCTCGCCCTCGCTCGCCACCAATCGCTCCTGTACCCGTCCATCGGCACTGACCAGCGCCAAAACGCCGCGGCCGCGATCCCGGCTGGCGTAAATGATCATGGCGCCGTTCGGCGCGAAACTTGGGCTAACGTCGAAGCGCCCCTTGGTCAACACCTGCACCTCACCGCGCCCCTTCAGATCCATGACCGCGATGCGATACGCCCCGTCCTCCTGAGTGACGAAGGCGAGCTGCGATTCGTCCGGCGACAGGCGCGGCCGCGCATTGTAGTTCCCTTGGAAGGTCAAGCGGCGCGGATGATCGCCGGGTTGGATTCCAATGCGGTAAATCTGCGGGCCGCCCGCACGATCGGAAGTGAAATAGAGATTTTGACCGTCCTTGGACCACTGCGGTTCGGTATCAATGCCCGGATCGTCGGTAATGCGGGTGAGCGCCTGTGTGGCGGGATCCAGCACGTAGACATCCAGGTTGCCGTCGCGCGTGGACAGGGTCAATGCCAGCTTCCTGCCATCCGGGGACCATGCCGGCGCCTGATTCACACCCGCTCGGGCCGAGACCCGGCGCCGCTCGCCGGTCTTCAATACCTGCACGTAAATCGAGGGCAGCCGATCTTCGAAGGAAACATAGGCCAGGGTCTGGCCGTCGGGCGACCAGGCGGGCGACATCAGCGGCTCGTTCGATTGTATGACGATGTGCGGATTCTCACCGTCCGCATCGGCGACGATGAGCCGGTAGGTCCTGTTCGGCAATGATCCAACCACCGAAATGTAAGCAATGCGCGTTGCGAACGCGCCGCGGATCCCGAGGATCTTGTCGAACACCATGTCGGCTATCTGATGGCTCGCAAGCCGCAGGCCGGTGCGGTTGGCGCTGATCTGGTAGCTCAACAGGCGTTGCCGATTGAGCACGTTGAAGAGCTCGAAGCTGATGTTGTAGCGGTCCTGCCCCTGCGGCACCATCAGGCCGATCAAGATGTAGTCATTGCCGAGCCGTCGCCAGTCATCGAATCCGATGCCGGCGCCGTTGTGCGGCTGCTCGATCATGTCCTTGCGGTCCATGGCTTTGAATCGGCCGCTGCGCGCCAGATCGTCGGCGACCACTCGCGCCACATCGAAGCTCCCGGCATCCGTATCGGGCGGACTGAACGGGACAATGGCGATGGGTATGGCATCGTCCTGCCCACGCGTGACTTCGACGACGAACTCGCCCCATGAGCGCGAACAAAAGAGCGAAAGGCCGAGAACGGCAACCGAGCAAAGCGCTTTATTCATCGGGCTTGAACCTGAATGCGAAATTTCTTTGGAAAAGCGCCGGATCCGGCGGATCCGGCAGCGGCGAAGCGCGATAGACGGCGTTTTCGATGGACTGGCGAACCGCCGCATCGCCATTGCACTGGGTAACGCGCGCGCTGGTGACCTCGCCGCCCGGCACCTGGGTGACTTCCACCAGGCAGTCGACGCCTATGCGCGCGGATGGCGGCTTGATCCATGCATGCTGAATGCGATTGCGCAGGCTCGCGACGTAGCGATCACGCAAGGGGCCGGCCTCGACCGCGCTCACGTGCTCTTCCTCGGCCATTTGCCGCCGCAACTCCGCCTCCCGCTCCCGGCGCAAATGCTCGTCTCGCGCCTTGATATCCGCCGCCTGTTTGGCTTCCTCCGCCTGCTTGGTTTCGGCCGCCTGTTTGGCTTC
>DAINPA010000035.1:0-14317 GCA_036743675.1 Steroidobacteraceae bacterium | reverse complement strand
GCCTGTTTGGCTTCGACCGCCCGCTTGGTTTCGGCTGCCTGTTTGGCTTCGACCGCCCGCTTGGTTTCGGCTGCCTGTTTGGCTTCGACCACCGCCCGCTTGGCTTCGGCGGCGCGCGCCTGCGCCGCGTTGGCTTCATCGGCCGCCTTGGACTGGGCGGCCGCTGTTTTGGCCGCATCGGCAGCCTTCACCTCATCCGCCGCTTTGGATTCAGCCGCCGCTTTGGACTCAGCCGCCACCTTGGCCTCTTCGGCGACAGCCGCGCGTGCGGCGGCGGCCTGCTCCTCGGCCGCGATGCGCGCCCGCTGGGCTTCCTGGGCGGCATGCAATATGCGCGAGTCGACGACCACCGCGTTGACGGCCGGTGGTTGCACGCTGGTCGTCGAACGCGTGGCGCTCATCATCGCCATCAGCACCATCGCCGCCGCCAGTGCCGCATGCAGCAGCACGGAGAACAACACCGGCCAGGAATGCTCGCGTAACGTAGCCTGCATTCAGTTCGCGCCATCGGCAGATCCATGGCCCTCTGCCCGCACCGACGGCGCCGGCCGTTCGGGATCGGTCAACAGCCCCACTTTGTCGGCGCCCGCCCGCTGCAGCAGAACCATGGCGTGCGCCACGGCGCCGTACGGCACGGTCGTATCGGCTTTGACCAGCACCGGGGTTTGCGGATCGCGGCGCAGGAGCGCGGCGGTCCGAGCGCTCACCGTCGATTCGGCGGCCGGCTTATCGGAGTTCGGGCCGAAATTGACATATAGGCGTCCGCGCGCATCGATGGTAACGATCAGCGGCTCGTGCTTTTGCAGGAATGCGGGATCGATCGGCTTCGCTCCGGCGTTCGGCAAATCCACTTTGATGCCCTCTTTGAGCAGCGGCGCCGTGATCATGAATACGATCAGCAGCACCAACATCACGTCGATGTACGGCACGACGTTGATTTCACCCATCAATTTTCGGCGGCGCGGTGCTGCAGCCATGGATTCTACGCCTGCACGCGCGCCGGCCCGTGGCGCTGCAGAATGCTCGAAAACTCTTCGACGAAGGTGTCGAATCGCAGCTCCAGGCGGCTCACTTGATCGGCGAATCGGTTGTAGGCCACCACCGCCGGAATCGCCGCGAACAAACCGATCGCCGTCGTGATCAAGGCCTCGGCGATTCCCGGCGCCACCGCTGCCAGCGTCGCCTGCTGCACGTTGCCGAGATTGTGGAAGGCGCTCATGATGCCCCACACCGTCCCGAACAACCCCACGTAGGGGCTGGTGGATCCGACGGTGGCAAGCGTCGCCAAATTGCGTTCCAGACGATCGATTTCGCGCATCTGCGCGACGCGCATCGCGCGCCTCGCGCCCTCGAGCAGCTGCTCGCCCGGCGTGCCCTGCTGGCGCAGGCGGCTGAACTCGCCAAATCCGGACTCGAAGATGCTCTGCATGCCGGTGCCGGCGCGGCCCTTGGTTTCTATTTTGCGGTAGAGCGCGGTCAGATCCCCGCCCGACCAGAACTGGCTTTCGAAGTGATCGGCGCCGTGCCGCGAATGCGAGATCACGCGGCTCTTGCGAAATATGATGGCCCAGGAAGCCACCGAGGCAAGCAACAGCAATACGACCACCGACTGGACGATGGGACTCGCATCGAGCACCAATACCCAGACCGACAGATCATTGGGCATTACGCCACTCCATGAATAGATCCTTGGGGATGGCGCGCGGTTTCAACGTGCCGGAATCGAGGCAGGCGACGCGGGTCGTCGCCTCGATGAGCTGCGCCTCGCCGCGCCAAATCGCTTGCTTGAAGGCGATTGTCGCACCGCTCAGACGCAGCAGTTCGGCGGTGACGATAACTTCATCATTGAGCAGCGCCGGCCGCAGAAAATCCACCGCGATGCTGACGACCGCGAACTGCAGCCCGCGCTCCGTTCGCAATCGAAGCTGATCCACTCCCAAAGCGCGCAACCACTCGGTACGGCAGCGCTCCATGAATTTCAAATAATTGGCGTAGTACACCACGCCGCCCGCGTCGGTGTCCTCCCAATAGATTCGGACGCGATGGTGGTGGGAAAAGTTCCGCGCCGGCGGCATCTATGGTCCGTCCCTGAACAGCGGCAGATTGAGGTCCCGCTCGATCGCCGGCGCCGCCAGGCCGAAATGCGCGTAGGCGGCGCGCGTCGCGACGCGCCCGCGCGCCGTACGCATCAAGAAGCCCTGCTGAATCAAGAACGGCTCGATCACGTCCTCGATGGTACCGCGCTCCTCGCTCATGGCCGCCGCCAGACTGTCCACCCCTACCGGTCCGCCCTCGAATTTCTCGATCACGGTCAACAGCAGCTTGCGATCCAGCATGTCGAACCCCTGCGGGTCGACCTCCAGCATGTCGAGCGCCGCCAGCGCCACATCGCCGCTGATGAGTCCGGCGGCCTTGACGTCGGCAAAATCTCGCACCCGGCGCAACAGCCGGTTCGCGATGCGCGGGGTCCCCCGCGAGCGCTCGGCGATGCGATCGGCGCCATCGGGCTGAAACCGCAGATTGAGGATCGAGGCGCTGCGAACCACGATTTTTATCAGCTCCTCGGTGGAATAGAACTCGAGCCGCTGCACGATGCCGAAGCGGTCGCGCAACGGCGAGGTGAGCAGGCCCGCGCGGGTCGTGGCGCCGACCAGCGTGAACGGCGGCAGATCGAGCTTGATCGATCTGGCGCCCGGGCCCTCGCCGATCATCAGATCGAGCTGCGAGTCCTCCATGGCCGGATACAGAACCTCCTCCACCACCGGACTCAGGCGATGAATCTCGTCCACGAACAGCACGTCGCGAGGCTCGAGATTGGTGAGCAAGGCGGCCAGGTCGCCGGGGCGTTCCAGCACCGGGCCGGAGGTCTGCCGCAGGTTGACCTTGAGCTCATTGGCGATGATGTGGGCGAGCGTGGTCTTGCCGAGGCCCGGCGGCCCGAAGATCAGCACGTGATCCAATGCCTCGCCGCGCATACGCGCCGCTTGAATGAAGATCTCCATTTGGATCTTCACGTTCGGCTGACCCACGTAGTCGGCAAGGCTCTTCGGCCGCACGGCGCGATCGAGCGCCTCGTCCTCGCGCCGGCCTGCGCTCGCAATGATTCGATCCTGTTCGATGCCCATTTGGCTAATTCTTGGCCGCGAATTTAAGGGCGCGCCGGATGATTTCCGTGGTTGTGAGCCCCGGTTCGTCCGCCGCTTTCAGAAGCCGCGTCGCTTCGGGCGGCTTGTAGCCGAGGGCGATCAGCGCGCCGAACGCTTCGCTTTGCGCGCTCAAGGCGCCCGTCGATTCCGATGCGGTGCCGACGCCGGAACTCGGGACCGCAAACTTTTGCGCGCTGTCGCGCATTTCGATGATGACCCGCTCGGCGGTCTTGCGCCCGACGCCGGGAATTCGCGTGAGCATCGCGACGTCCTCGGCTTCGATGATGCGCAGAAAATCATCGACGCTTGCGCCCGACAAAATTCCCAACGCAATTTTCGGACCGACACCGGATACCTTGAGCAGCCCGCGAAACAACCGCCGCTCGGCGTCGGTGCCGAAACCGAATAAAATATGCGCATCCTCGCGCACCACCAAGTGAGTGTAGAGCGCCACCGGCTCGCCCGCCGCCGGCAAGCCATAGAAAGTCGACATCGGCGCTTCAAGTTCGTAGCCAACGCCGTTGACGTCGACCAGCACGGTGGGCGGCTGTTTCAACGCCAGCCGGCCTTTTAGAAAACCGATCATCCGCGGCTCGACGCGAGTTCAATCGAGGTACGCACCCGGCCCCGCAGCGCGTGGCAAACCGCGGCCGCCAATGCATCCGCCGCATCCGCGGGCAGCGGGCCGTCGAGCTTCAGAATACTTCTCATCATGAGCTGAACCTGGGCCTTTTCGGCGTTGCCGGAGCCGACCACGGCCTGCTTGATTTGCCGGGTTGCGTACTCGAAAAGGTCGGCATTCGCGTCGATGGTTCCGCAAATCGCCGCACCGCGCGCCTGTCCCAGCTTGAGGGCACTGTCCGGATTTCGGTTGACGAACACCTTCTCGACGGCGATTTCCTGCGGCCGGTATTGCGCGACGATGGTCCGGACACAGCGGAATATCTCGCACAGGCGCGCAGCAAATTCGCCATGCGGCGTGCGAATGACGCCGCTCGCGATGTACGTCAAGCGCGGCCCGGCGGCATCCAATACGCCGAATCCGGTGCACTGCGAGCCCGGATCGATACCCAGGATCCGCACCGTCGCGTACTTAAGCGCCAAGCGTCCGGCCCGCCTCGGCGCGAATCGGGGTCTTCGTCATTGGAACTCGCATGGCCGTATGATACCGGCAATGGGCGCTTAAACCCACCAACCTTAAGCGCTTCGAACCGATGGAAACCACCGCGCCAACCCTGACCACAAGCTTGAGGCTCAAGGAGAGCTTCGCCGACGTGCGCGCGCTCGATCTGCCCGAAGCGGCCCTGCCCGCGCGCGATGCGGCGCTCGAAGTGGCCGAGATCGTGCGCACACTCGATGCCGACGACGAGGTGGTGGTCGCCGCGATGCTTCAGCCGTTGCTCGAGGAGAAGCTTCTCGATGCCGACGCCGCCGCCAAGCGCTTCGGCGCGGAAGCCACCCGGCTGGCGCGGGCCTTGAGCCAATTGGGTCACTTTGGCCTGCCGCCCGATTGGACCCCGGAGCGCGGCCTCGAATCGGCCCAGGCCGAGGCGCTTCGCAAAATGCTGGTCGCGGTCATCGGAGACGTGCGCTTGGTGGTGGTGAGGCTCGCCGAACAATTGCAGAAGATGCGATCTTCCAAGTCGGCCGAGGCCGCGATCCGGCGCAAATTGGCCATCGAAACGCGCGAAGTGTATGCCCCGCTCGCCAACCGGCTCGGCGTATGGCAGGTGAAATGGGAATTGGAGGATCTGGCGTTCCGCTATCTGCAGCCGACCGAATACAAGCACGTCGCGGCGGCTCTCAAGGTGCGCCGCTCCGAGCGTGAACGCTACATCGATGAGCTGAAAAGCCAGCTTCAGGGCGAATTGCGCGCCGCCGGCATCGAGGCGAAAATCGACGGCCGGCCAAAGCACATCTACAGCATCTGGCGCAAGATGCAGGCCAAGGGACTCGCCTTCGAGCAGCTCATGGACATCCGCGCGGCGCGCGTGCTGGTGAATACCGTGGCCGAATGCTATGCCGCGCTCGGCATCGTGCATTCCCTGTGGCAATTCATTCCCGGCGAATTCGACGACTACATCGCCACCCCGAAGGATAATCTGTATCGCTCGATACACACCGCCGTCATTGGACCCGGCGCCCAGCCGGTCGAGATCCAGATCCGCACCCACGAAATGCACGCCAATGCGGAGCGCGGCGTGGCCGCGCACTGGCGCTACAAGGAGGGCGGCCGGGGCGACCAGGCGTATGAACGCAAGATCAATCAGCTGCGCGTGTTGCTTGCACCCGATGGCGGGGACAGCACGCACGATTTCCTCGACCGGATGCGCGTCGATCTGTTCCAAGACCGCGTCTACGTGCTGTCGCCCAAGGGCGAAATCGTCGATGTACCCGTCGGCGGCACGCCGCTCGACTTCGCATATCAGGTTCACACCGACTTGGGCCATCGAACCCGGGGTGCGAAGGTCAACGGCCGCATGGTGGGGCTCGATTACCAGTTGAAGAACAGCGAGACGGTTGAAATCATCGCCGCCAAGACGCCGCAGCCGTCCCGGGATTGGCTGTCGCCCCAGTCGGGCTTTCTGGCCAGTCCGCGCCACCGTAATAAGGTGCGGGCATGGTTCCGCAAACAGAACGAGGCGCAAAACAAGCTCGAGGGCCGGGCGATGCTGGATCGGGAGATCCAACGGCTGGGCGTGCACAGCCCGCCGATGCCGGAATTGTTGAGCGAACTGAAGCTGGCGAACACGGAGGCTCTTCACGAGGCGTTGGGACTCGGCGAGATCAGCGCCGCGCAGGTCACCGGCGCGATCCAGCGTCTGCTGCACGCTCGGGACGCTCGCCCGGTCGAGACCGCCCGGCCGCGGACCCCCGCGCCGCGCGAGCCGGACATCGAAATCCAGGGCATCGGCGAACTGCTGTCAACTTATGCGGGATGCTGCAAGCCCGTGCCGCCGGAGCCGATCACGGGTTACATCACCGTTGGCCGCGGAGTGAGCATTCACGGTCAATCCTGCGCAAACCTGGCGCGCCTGTGCGCAAAATCGCCGGCGCGCGTTCTGGAGGTCGCGTGGGGCGCACAGGCAGGCGGAGAGTTCCCGGTGGACATCGAAGTGGAGGCATTCGATCGTCGCGGCCTGGTGCGCGACGTGAGCGCCGCGCTAGCCGACGAGAAGATCAGCATCCGCGCCATGAACACCACGACCGACGGTCGCGACCACGTCGCCCACATGCGGATCGGCATTCAAATCGACGGTCTGCCGCAATTATCGCGGGTCCTGGCCCGCATCGCGCAGCTCCCCAACGTCTTGGGCGCGCGACGAAGGAAGTAGCGCTTTCGGGCGGCGAGCGCCCCCCGCGTACCCTACCCCGCGAATCCCACGATGACGACCATGGCGATGCCGATGGGACAGAGGTATCGCAGCGCGAACATCAGGAATCGCCGTGATGAAGACGACAAACCGCTCAACTCCGCCTCCGGTATCCGTCGACCCAACCGCCAGCCGACGAACACGCTGACCAGGAGCGCCGCGATCGGCATGAGCAGATTCGAGCTCAGAAAATCCAATAGACCGAAGACGCTGAGCCCCGCAAGGCGGGGAATAGAGGCCAACGGGTGCCAGTCCGCCCAGCGGCCGAATGACTGCACGGATCCTTGACCGACGAGCCAGCAAGCGCCCGTCGAGAGGCATGCCGCGCTGCGCCGTCGTAGACCGACGCGTTCCGTGAGCCAGGCGATCCATGGTTCCATCCCGCCGACCGAGGGAGTGAACGCCGCGAGCACCAAAAGGGCGAAGAACAGAGTGCCGATGACCCGCCCCCCCGGCATTTCGGCAAACGCCACGGGCAGGACCTGAAAAACGAGTTCGGGACCGCCGGCGGGATTGAGGCCGTAGTGAAACACGAGCGGGAATATGGCGATGGTCGCGAGGAGTGACACCGCGAATATTGAACCCACGACGGCGAATACCGCGCGGCTCAGGGACTCGCCCGCCGGCATGTACGCCCCGTAGGCGATCATGATGCCGACACTGACTCCAAGCGCGAACAGCGCCTGGCCAACGGCACCGAGAACGACCGCGGGCGACAGCCGGCTCAGATCCGGCGAAAATGCGAAGCTGAGACCGCGCGCCACATCTCCGGTCGCGAGCGAATACCCGACGAGCACCAGGAGAATCGCGAGCAGGGCCGGTGCGCGCCAACGGTTCGCCCATTCAACGCCACGATTCAATCCGCGCGCCGAAATAAAGGCAACAAGCGCGAAAAATCCGAGCTGCCATAGCGCCACTGCGCGGGAATCGGAGATGAACTGGTGAAACTTGTCTACAGCCGCCGGCGCACCGCCGCGCGCGTAGTTTCCGGAAAGGAAGAACCACGTGTATGCGAGCACCCATCCGGCAATCATCGTGTAGTAGGAAATCACCAGAAAGCCGGCGATGGAGCCCGTCCAGCCGACGACATTCCACAGCGGGGAGAATCCGAACCGCGCGGCGATTGCCCCCGCTGCCCGCGGCGGACTTTGCCTCGACCATCGGCCAATCACGATCTCCGCGACCAGCACGGGAGCGCCGAACACCAGGCACGCGAGCACGAATACCGCGATGAATGCGAAGCCGCCACCGGCACCGGCCAGATACGGGAAGCGCCAGATGCTGCCGAGACCGACGGCGGCGCCGACGGCACTTAGGGAGAATGCCAGGTCCGATGACCAGCGTTGGCCACTCACGCCGGTATGCGGGCGCGAATCATGGAAGTATCGCAATCACACGCGCCGGAAATCCCGTGCCGCCTTCCGGCTTCGGCCAGGTGACCATGACCAGTGCTCCGGCTTCGGGAACCTGGTCCAAATTGGCCAGCATCTCGATCTGATAGTGGTTGAGGCCGAGAATGTAGCTCTCGAGCGAATAATCATCCTTGGTGGTGGCTACCCCTGGATCCGTATCCGTGGTTTCGTGCCCCGAGGCCGTGATCTTGCGATCCTCATATAGGACCTTCAGAACTTCCTTGCTCCAGCCGGGGTAATGCGCGACGCCGGCGGAATCGCGGTTCTGCATGGCGGCATCGTTTGGCCAGCGCTTCGACCAGTCGGAACGCATCGCGACAAACGCATGCTGCGGAATGCGGCCGTGCTTTGCCTCCCAATCGCGCACGTCCTCAAGGGTAAGCGTGTAGTCCGGATTCTTCGCAACCTTGGCATGCACATCGATCACCACCAGCGGCAGCAGCATCTCCTTTGGGTCGATTTGATCGACCGTGCGCAACCCCTCGTGAAAGTGCGCCGGAGGATCGATGTGGGTACCCCACTGCCCCACATGCGTGAACTGTTGGACCTTGAACCCATCCTTCTTGATCGTATAGAGATCAACTACGGTCTCATCGCCGAACCCTTTCCAATGGGGCGTCGTCGGCCCGAACGCATGGGTAAGATCGACGAATCGCTTGCTGGCGAGACTCGCATACACCTCGTTCAAGCTTGGACCGGGAGTCTCTGCCGCGAGCGTCGATCCGGCAATCAGGAGCAAGCACACAGCGCCAAGCATCGCGGTCCGGTTCATCTTCACGTCTTTCTCCCCATTGCTCGCTCGCTCACTACCATGGCCTTTTGAGCCACAGCAGCACCTGGGCGGTTTGAGACCCGTGTCTGCACACTGAACTCGGGGGGCCGTCCCCCATCACTCATGCGGCACACGAAACTGATAATCTTCGGAAAGAAGAATCATCAGCTTCGTTTCGCGTCGCATTCAGAACTTATAGTTCAAGAATGCCTTGTACCAGCGCGGCATGCCCGGGTACACCTGCGCGAGACCATTGATCGAGGTGTTGTCGAATCCCATGACCCCGTAGTGCTTGTTGGCGGCGTTGTCGACGGAGCCACCGATCTCCATCCGCCCGCTCGCCGGGGTGAAGAAGATGCGCCCGTTGATCAGGCCGAACCCGGATTGTTCGACCGCAGGCACGTCCGACAAGTTGAACCAGAAGCGCGACAGGTAGTTGCCGTCCGCCTGAATCGACAGATGACCCCCAGCGAGCGGCAGCGTGTAGCGGGCCATGGCATCTCCGGACCAGCGCGGCGCGTTGCCGGGCGTGAAATCGCCGTATACCGGCTTGCCCTGCGCCGTGCAGCATCGTCCCGCGACGTTGTTGACGACCGCATCGACATAGGCTGCGGCAAGGGTGAAGCGCCAGGCCTCGTTCGGTACCCAGTCAAGTTCGGCCTCGGCACCCTTGTGGGTCGCATTGGCATTGACGATGAGTTGTTCCAGGCCGAGTGTGTAAATCAACGCCTGGTAATTCTGGTAGTTGTAGTAGTAGGCCGCTCCGTTCAAGCGCAGCGTGTGGTTCATGAACTCCGATTTGAAGCCGGCCTCATAGGAGGTCAGAGTTTCCGGCTTGAACGTCAGCGTCGACAGATCGTTGATGGTCGCCGGAAACAGCGGCGCCGAGAAGCCGCCGCCCTTCACTCCGCGATTGACGCTCACGTAAAGCAGCTCATCCGGCGTCAGGTGGAAATCGACCTGGGCCTTGCCGCTGTAGAGATCGTCGGAGCGGCTCGCGCTGTAATAGTTGAGTTGCACGCCGACGGGCCGCGTCAGAATCGTGTTCGCGGCCGTCGGGCTCTGCGGGTAGTACAGGTAAGGATACCAAGTGTACCGGTAGTCCTTGGTGTCATAGGTGTAGCGCCCACCGAGCGTCAAGCCGATCAGATCGGTGGCCCGGTATTCGACTTGGCCGAACACCGCCCCGGATTTCGTGGTCAATTGATACGGCGAGGTCGTTGCCGGCTGGCCGCCGTTCGGATCGGCGGGGGCGCCGGTGTAGAAGGGCGCGGTGCCATAGGGCCACGGACCTGGAGCGCCCGTAAATAGGGAGTAGGTCGCGTTCGGGTTCGACGAGTAATTGTATTGCTGGGCGCCGAAGAACGCGGGTCCCTGCCAGCCCTCATAGTAGTTGCCGTCGATGCGCAGGCCGTAGAGCCCGGCGGTCCAATTGATTTTATTTGCCTCGCCGTTCAGGCGCAGCTCGAGCGACTCCTGATTGACGGAGCTGCCGTTGTAGAATTGGAACACCGTATACGGAGAGGCGTCGGAATCCTCCTGGTAGCGCTTGCTCAGTTTCGAGTAGTCGCCGATGCCGGTGAACGTCGCAAAGCCCAGGTCTTTCGTGTACTTGCTCGAAAGGCCGCTGGTCTCCAGGATCGCGTAACCGCTCATGTTGTCGCGGGTCGTGAAGGGACCGCTGTTGGGCACCCCGCTCGCGTTGCAGCCGTTGCAGGTTCCCCAATAATTCTGCTTCGAGGGAAGCAGCGTGTCGTAGCCGTTCGCTCCGGGCAAGGTCGCGTACTCCTCCCATGAGCCCGCATGTACGTTCTCGCGGCTGAAACGGCCGATGAACAGCAGCTGCCCGGCGCCGATGTCCTTGAGCAGGAGCTGGGCGCGCAGCGACCAGTCGTCGCCGTTTTCCGCATTGGCCGCACCGCCCGCGACATTGTGAAACAGCGGATCGTATTGATTCGTCTGGAACGCGACACGCGCGTCGGCACCGTTCCAGACCTGGCCATTGACCGCGCCCTCGACGTGCATGAGGTTGTACGAGCCGGTGGTCACGTTGACGTAGCCGCTGTCCTCGTCGGTCGGGCGCCGGGAAACGAAGCTGGCGAGACCGCCGGTCGCATTGCGGCCGAACAGCGTGCCCTGCGGGCCGCGCAGCACCTCGACGCGATCGATGTCAAACAGCGTGAACGCGAGGCCGGCCATCTGGCTCACGTAGACGTCATCGACGTAGATCGCCGCCGGGCTCTCCTGATGGTCGGCAAAGTCGTTCTGCGTGACTCCGCGGATCGACAGGCTGAATGAGGACGGGCCGTTCGGTTGGGTCAGCACCACGGCGGGCATGGTCCTGGTGATGTCGCTCGCCGTGACTGCGCCGAGGTTCTCCAATTCCGTGCCGGTAACCACCGAGAGCGAGATGCCTACGTCCTGAGAGTTCTGCTCGCGCTTTTGCGCCGTGACCACGATTTCCTCCAGACCGACCGGCGCCTCGGCCGCCGAGGCCGTTCGCGTCGAGGTTTGTGCCCCGACCGCCGACGCGAGACATATCCCCGCGAATGCCGCGCACAGCGTGCGCCCGATAATGGACTGAGGACGGTGTAGTGTATTCATGATCCCCTCTAGATAAGGCGGTAGTTTCGTTGTTTATAAATTCAAGCCGCTACATCAAGATCTCTGCGACAGCATAATGGTACACGGTATCATCCCTTGGAATTTACCGGCATCAGGTGATGCGATTTCGACGCGCGTCCGCCATTGCGTTACCCATCAGCCGTGACTCCTCCGCTGCAACGGCGCCACGTCGCTGGTCCAGCCGTAAGGGTCCGGGGCACGTTTCTCCTGAATAGCGAGCAGCCGCTCGCGCAGGATTCGAGCGCGCTCGTCGATCACACGCGGCTGGTATTGGCGGCCGTCGACGTCGCCGATCACGCTGATCGGGCAAACGATCGCGGCCGTACCGCAGGCGAACACCTCGCTGCACTCTCCGCTTGCCAGTTGCGTGAGCAGCTCGGCGAGCGACATGGTGCGCTCGATGACCTGCCACCCCGAATCGCGCGCGAGCGTAATAAGCGAGTCGCGCGTCACGCCCGGGAGGATCGAATCGTTCAGAACGGGCGTATGCAATGCATCGCCGATCACGGCGAACAGATTCATGCCCGAGAGTTCCTCGATATTCCGATGCGTCTGCGGATCAAGCCACAGCGCCACCCCATAGCCGCGCTCGACCGCACGCGTCGAGGCGAGCAGAGAGGCGGCATAATTCGCTCCCGCCTTCACCGTGCCCAAACCGCCGCTGGCCGCCCTGACCTGTTCCCGCTCGATGAGCACCTTCATCGCTCCAGCGCTATAGGCATCGGATGGGTTCGCGATGACCATAAAACGAGCCGTGTGGGACGCGCGCACTGAATAGCCCGGTTCGGTGCCGAATATGAACGGTCGAACATATAGCGACTGCCCGGTCCGGTCCGGTATAAACGGCGTACAGGCGGAGACGACGGCTTCCACTCCTTCGAGGAACAACGATTCGGGTACTGCCGGCATCGCCAGTCGCTCCGCCGATCGCTTGAAGCGCGCGCAGTTATCGCGCGCCCGGAACAGGTTCGCGGTCGCCCGTCCAACGCGGTACGCTTTCATGCCTTCGAATGCCTGCTCCGCAAAATGCAGTGCACGGGCGCCCGGCAAGATCTCTATCGGTCCGTAGGGCAGCAGCTCCCGCCCGGTCCATTGCCCATCGGCGAAGGTCGCGCTGTACATCACCGGCGCTGGCACCAAGCCGAACCCCAGAGTCTCGGGTAGCCGAAACTCCGCCACGCTTTTCCAAACGCCATCCCGAATCATAAAGTCGGCCATCGGTTGTCTTATCGCTCCGATTTCGAGCAGCACCAGATTCAAATCGACTGAAGGAGTCCGCCATCGCAGGCAATTGCCTGTCCGGTGACATAGCCGGCCGGATCGGATGCGAGAAATACCGCCATCGCCGCGAAGTCCTCCGGACGCCCCAACCGCCGGGCGGGGATCTGCGCCGCGAGCTTGGCCTCATCGAGGTGCAGCTCCTCGAGCCGCTCGGTCAACGTATAACCCGGCATCAGCGCATTGACGGTGATCTGATCGGCGGCCACCTCCTTGCTGAGGGTGTTGACGAGCCCATGAAGACCGGCGCGCAGCGAGTTGGAGAGCATCAAATTTGCAACCGGCTCGCGCGCCGCAACCGACGTGATCAGGACTATTCGCCCCGACCGACGAGCCCGCATTCCGGGCAGCGCCTCGCGAATCGCGCCGACGCTGCTCATCCACAATTGTTCGAAGGCCGTTCGCCATGCGGTGTCTGAGAGGTCAGCGAAAAGTCCCGGCGGCGGCCCCCCGGTGTTGACCACCAGAACGTCGAGGTGCCCAAGGCGACTCTGCGCGTCGCGGACCACGGCTGCGGCGGAACCGGGTGCGGACAAGTCGGACACCAGACCCACGGCGCCGAGCTCGGCGGCCGTCGCGGCCAGACGTCCGGCATCGCGAGCACAGATGGCGACGCGCACTCCCTCCGCAACCAGCGCCTTTGCGACGGCCTTTCCGAGCCCACGCGAAGCCCCCATCACCAGCGCCCGGCGCCCCTTCAACCCAAGATCCATGCAAGCTTCCTTTTCAGCGCCTCAAGTAAGCGTCGGTGCCGGCCAACCAGTCCTGGCGCGGCGGACTGAACACGTCGACGTCGAGCGTGTCCTCAAGCGCCAGCGCCCGGTGCGGCACATTGGAGGGGATGACGAGCACCTCACCGGCACGCACGGTCAGTTCGCGCTCGTCGTTCGCGCCGAACCAGAATTGCAAAGCACCCTCGAGGATGTAGGTCAGCTGTTCGTTCTCGTGCGAGTGGCGCGGAACGTCGTCGCCCTTTTTTAAATAAACATGTGCGAGCATCATCCGTTCGCCGCTGATCAGGCGCCGGGTGATCGTGCCCTTGAGCGGCTCCTCCGGTATCCGGTCCCACCGATGATGTGTGACACTGTTGAAATCCGACTTGCTCATTTGATCGTGCCCTCTTCACGCGGCCAAAGACCGCTCTTGGTCAGGACGCAGGTCATAGAAACGCCGGGTCCACCGCGACATCCAGCGCCGTGACCAGGCGGTTGGTTTCATTGGCGAGACCCACGATCGCCAGTAGCTCGGAGTACTGCGCCTCGGTCATCCCCTTTTTCCGGGCAGCGGCGCCATGCGAAGCGATGCAGTAACGGCAGCCGTTCGAAGCGCTGACCGCCACATACAGAAGTTCTTTGGTCAGCGGATCCAGCGTCCCCGGACCCATGACATCCTTGATGTTGGACCAGATGCGCCTCAATGTCGGTGGATCGTGGGCCAGTACCTTCCAGAAATTGTTGATCCAGTCGGTGTGGCGTGTCGCCATGATGTCGTCGTAGACGGCACGCACTTCGGGTGCGGCGTCCGCGTACTCGATCGGCTCTCGCCTAGCACTCATGTGATTCCTGCCGCAACTGAAATCCCGCCACGCCCGACCATCACGCACGCCCTCCCGCCATGTTCTAAGGATGACGTTGACCGGTCAATTCGAGTGCTTGCCGTAGCGCTTGTGTAACGCCGCATCGCCTTCGAGCGGCGACTCATCAGCACTAA
>DAINPA010000034.1:0-21102 GCA_036743675.1 Steroidobacteraceae bacterium | reverse complement strand
ATCACCCAGCGCGGCTCGGCCATCTGGTCGTACACCTTGCGCAGCGCCGGCGCCATCTTGTTGACCAGCGTTCCGGCCACGATCATGACGTCCGATTGCCGCGGGCTCGGCCGGAATACCACGCCGAAGCGGTCGAGGTCGTAGCGCGCGGCGCCCGCATGCATCATTTCGACGGCACAGCAGGCGAGCCCGAATGTCATGGGCCACAGCGAGCCGGTGCGCGCCCAATTGATGAGCTTGTCGACGGTGGTCACTTCGAAGCCGCGCACCAAGCCGGTATCGGCAGTGTCCGTCACTAATCCCATTCGAGCGCCCCTTTGCGGTAGTCGTATGCCAAAGCGAGCACCAGAACCAAAGCGAATATCAGCATCGCCAGCAGGCCGAATGTGCCGGTGGCCCGCAACGACACCGCCCACGGAAAAAAGAAGGCTATTTCGAGATCGAATACGATGAATAGGATCGCGACCAGGTAATAGCGCACGTCGAAGCGCATTCGAGAGTCCTCGAACGCCTCGAAGCCGCATTCGTAAGGAGAGAGTTTTTCCGCATTAGGGCGGCGCGGACCGGCTATCCAGCCGATCGTGAACAGGGCAAGGCCAAGTACCGCGGCCAATCCCATGAAGATCAATATCGGTAAATACTGTCGCAACATCTTCAGTATCGTTAACTTGTGTGTTAGCGACGAATTATATCAGGCGCGGCGGCGCCGTGTTGCGTTGCGTGACCTCTAGCGTCCTCGCATGGATGGTGCCGACGGCCGGACTCGAACCGGCACAGGTTGCCCCACTAGCCCCTCAAACTAGCGCGTCTACCAATTTCGCCACGTCGGCTCTTTGACTCAACATCAGCTCTACTTTTTCACCGGCGCCGGGGGCTCCGTGGCGGTTTGCGCCGCTCGCTCGAGCACGGTGCTCGGTTCGACCGCCGCACGCGTCCCCAAATAGGCAAGCGTCAAGCTGGTCGCAAAAAACAGCGCTGCGAACACCGCCGTCAGCTTCGAGAACAAGGTGGCCGTGCCGCGCGCGCCAAACACCGTGCCGGAGGCACCGGAGCCGAACCCGGCGCCGGCTTCCGCGCCCTTGCCGCGTTGCATTAGCACCAGTCCGATAATCATCAACGCGAGCAAAATATGCACGGCCAGAATGAAACTATGCAACATGGCGATCTCTCAATGACGAACGGTCGCAGCCGCGCAAATATCGAGGAACTCATCGGCACTCAAGGAAGCGCCGCCCACCAACCCGCCGTCCACGTCGGGCATCGAAAACAACTCGGCGGCATTGGACCCTTTGACGCTGCCGCCATATAAAATGCGTAAACCGCTCGCTATCTTAGCATCTTGCGCACCCATCCGGCCGCGCAGGTAGGCATGCACGGCCTGCGCCTGCGCCGACGAGGCCGTGCGCCCCGTACCGATGGCCCACACCGGCTCGTACGCCAAGATGGCCTGCGAGAAGCTGGACGCCCCGTTCATCGCGGCCACCGCCTCGAGCTGGCGAGCCACGACCGCCTCCGTGCGATTGGCCTCCCGCTCCTCCAGCGTTTCCCCCACGCACAATATCGGCGTAAGACCCGCTTGCAGCGCTGCAGCGAATTTGCGTGCCACCAAAACGTCATCTTCATGATACAAACGACGCCGCTCGGAGTGACCCACGATCACGTAGCGGCAACCCACGTCCTTGAGCATCAAGGCCGCGACCTGACCCGTGAATGCACCCAGAGGTTCCGCGCACACATCCTGCGCACCCACCGCGATGTCGCTCTCATCCAGCATGCGCACCGCCTCGGCGAGGTACACATAAGGCGGAAATACCACGACGTCGACCTGCCATTCCGGCATCAAGCGTTGCTCCAACTCAGCCAGCAAAGCCCCATTGGCGGACCGCGATCCGTGCATTTTCCAATTTCCCGCGACCATGGGACGCCGCATAGCCACCACCTTGGGGCATAGCCCCGACTCGAAAGGCGGCGAAGATTAGCCGCGTGGAGCGGTAACTGCAAGCCCTAGGAGCCGGCAGGCGCCGCGGTCCCAGCCGCCTTGGCGGCCACTGACTCGACCTCGGCCGCGATGTCGCGCGCAGCCGATTTCACCAGGCCCGCATCGTAGCCCTCCACCATGACGCGAATGACCGGTTCGGTTCCGGATGCCCGCAGCACGATGCGCCCCCGACCGTCGAATCGTCGCTCCAGGGAGCCGATCATCTCGATGACGCTGGGAATGGTCATCGGGTCGAAGCGGCGCGCCACGCGCACATTCAACAGCACCTGCGGGTACTTTTGCATGGGTGCACACAGTTCCGCGAGCCCCGCTCCGGTGGCTTTCATCACGGCGAGCACCTGCAATGCGCTGACCAGACCGTCACCGGTGGTGGTCTTGTCCAGGCACAAGATATGCCCCGAGGTTTCCCCTCCCAGATTGCCGCCCACCTGGTGCAACATGGCGAGCACATATCGGTCTCCAACCTGTGCGCGGCGAAACTCGATGCCGTGTTTGGCGAAGGCGTGCTCCAATCCCAGGTTGCTCATGACCGTGCCGACCACCGGGCCTTTGAGCATGCCGGCATCGCGCTGAGCACAGGCCAGGACGTACAGCAGCTGGTCGCCGTCCACACAGCGCCCAAGTTCGTCCACCATCACCACTCGATCGCCGTCGCCGTCGAGCGCCAGGCCCACCTGGGCGCGCACCCCCGGCACCGTCAATTGCAGCAGCTCGGGCGCCATGGAACCGCAGCCGTCGTTGATGTTGCGCCCGTTCGGCGAACAGCCGATCGGCACGATCTCCGCTCCCAGATCCGCCAATACACGCGGCGCCACCTTGTAGCCGGCCCCGTTCGCGCAATCGACCACGATCTTGAAGCCCGCCAACGACATCCCGGCGGGAATCGTCGAGGCGCAGAACTCCTGATATTGGGTGCGGCTGCGATCGATGCGCTGCGCCCTGCCCAACCGCTGCGAGTCCCGCGTCACCACCGCTCCATCGAGCAGCCGCTCGATCTCGCGCTCCACCTCGTCGGACAATTTACTACCGGAGGAGTCGAAGAATTTGATGCCGTTGTCCTCGTAACGGTTGTGCGAGGCGCTGATGACCACACCGAAACAGCAGCTCAAGCGTTGCGTCATGTAGGCGATGCCGGGAGTCGGCAGCGGACCGATCAACATCACATCGACGCCCGCGGCGACGAAACCGGCCTCCAGCGCCGACTCGAACATATAGCCCGATACGCGCGTGTCCTTGCCGATCAGAACCCGTCCGCCGTCGGGCGCGAGCACTCGCGCCGCGGCGCTCGCGAGGCGCAGTGCGAAGTCCACCGTCATGGGCGCCTCACCGACGCGGCCACGCACGCCGTCAGTGCCGAAGTACTGTGTCAATTCGCCGTTCCTTCCATAACCGCACTAACCATGCGTATCGCGTCCCCAGTGGCGGCGACATCATGCGTTCGCACCACCCGGGCACCCATGCCGACCGCCCACGCCGCGAGTCCGAGGCCTCCGTACAGGCGCTCCAGGGTCGCCCGGCCGAGCACCTTGCCGATCAGGCTCTTTCGCGACAGGCCCACCAGCAGCGGCGAACCCAATGCGGCGATGTGCTGCAGATGCTTCAGCAAGGCGATGTTGTGCTCGTGCCGCTTGCCGAAACCTATGCCCGGATCGAACGCGATCGATTCGCGTGCGATCCCTGCCTGCAGGCACGCCGCACGTTCGCGCAGCAAAAAGGCGCTCACTTCCCCCACCACGTCATGATACGCGGGACTCTCCTGCATGGTGCGCGGTTCGCCCCGCATATGCATGAGACACACGCCCACCCCGGCCGCCGCCGCCCAATCGCGGACACCGGGGGCGCGCAGCGCCCGAACGTCGTTGACCATGCAAGCCCCAGCCGCGACCGCCGCGGTCATCACCTCGAGCTTGCTGGTATCGATCGAAATCGCCACATCGAACTCGCCCGCGATGCGTTCGATCACCGGCACGGTGCGTTCGAGCTCCGCCGCCGCATCCACCGCGGCTGCGCCCGGGCGCGTCGACTCGCCGCCGACATCGATGATGGCTGCTCCCTCCGCGACCATCTGTGCGGCGCGATCGAGCGCCGCGTCGAAGCCGAAGTAGCGGCCGCCGTCGGAAAAGGAATCCGGGGTCACGTTCAAGATGCCCATCACGACCGGCCGCGCCAGTTCGATGGTTCTATGTCGGCATTGCCAGCGCACCGGCTCGTCGCTCGCCAAAGCCTACGGGTCGAGACTACCCGGCGAGCGGTACCGAAAAGGGTTAATGCTGCCCCGCCGGACTGACGAGCGGAGCCGCGGGTTGTTCGGTCGAAGGGCCGCGCGGTGTTGGAGTCGGGGTGTCGTCCCAATCGCGCGGCGGGCGCGGCACGCGGCCCTCCATGATGTCTTTGATCTGCTCCTCATCGATCGTCTCGTACTTGATCAATGCCTCGGACATGGCCTTCAGTTTGTCCATGTTCATCTGGATGATTTTGTAGGCGCGCTGATAGTTGCTGTCGATCACGCGACGCACTTCTTCGTCGATGACGTGCGCGGTCACGTCCGACACTTGCTTGTGCTGCGTGACGCTGCGTCCCAGGAATACTTCGCCCGACTCTTCGCTGTAGGTTTGCGGCCCCAATCGGTCCGACAATCCCCATCGGGTCACCATGTTGCGCGCCAGTTCGGTCGCGCGCTCGATATCATTCGACGCACCCGTGGTCACGGCATCCGGGCCGAACATCAGCTCTTCTGCGACGCGTCCGCCGAACAGCGTCGCGATGCGACTCTCGAGTTGGCGCTTACTGGTGCTGTAGCGGTCCTGTTCGGGCAGGAACATGGTGACGCCGAGGGCTCGGCCGCGCGGAATGATGGTGACCTTGTAGACCGGATCATGCTCGGGCACCGAGAGGCCCACGATGGCGTGGCCGGACTCGTGAATGGCGGTGTTGCGCTTCTCCTCTTCGGTCATGACCATCGACCGGCGCTCGGCGCCCATCATGATCTTGTCCTTGGCCCGCTCGAACTCCTCCATGGTCACCGAGCGCTTGTTGCTGCGCGCAGCGAACAAGGCGGCCTCGTTCACCAGATTTGCGAGGTCGGCGCCCGAAAATCCCGGGGTACCTCGCGCGATGACCGAGGGCTTGACGTTTTCGGCGAGCGGCACCTTGCGCATGTGCACTTTAAGGATCTGTTCGCGGCCGCGCACATCGGGCAGCGGCACCACGACTTGGCGGTCGAAACGGCCTGGCCGCAGCAGAGCCGGGTCGAGTACATCCGGCCGGTTGGTGGCGGCGATGACGATGATGCCTTCGTTGCCCTCGAAGCCGTCCATTTCCACCAGCAACTGGTTCAGCGTTTGCTCGCGCTCATCGTGACCGCCCCCCAAGCCCGCGCCTCGGTGCCGGCCCACGGCATCGATTTCGTCGATGAAAATGATGCACGGAGCATGCTTCTTCGCCTGCTCGAACATGTCGCGCACGCGCGAGGCGCCCACGCCGACGAACATTTCCACGAAATCCGAGCCCGAAATGGTGAAAAACGGCACTTTGGCCTCGCCCGCGATCGCTCGCGCGAGCAATGTCTTGCCGGTCCCCGGGGAACCGACCATGAGCACGCCTTTCGGGATCTTGCCGCCAAGTTTCTGAAACTTGCCGGGATCCTTCAAGAAATCGACGATTTCGACGACTTCCTGTTTGGCCTCCTCGACGCCTGCCACATCGGCGAAGGTGACATTGACCTGATCTTCCCCGAGCAGGCGCGCACGGCTCTTGCCGAACGACATCGCGCCGCGGCCCCCCGAGGCCCCCTGCATCTGGCGCATGAAGTAGGCCCAAAACCCGATGAGAATCAATATCGGGAAGGCGGATATCAACAGCTGCAATATGACCGATTGCTGTTTCGGCGGCTCGCCGCGGAATTTGACGCCCTGCGATTGCAGCAGGCCGATCAGCGCCCCGTTGCTGGTTTCGGGATTGTAAGTGACGAACTGATTACCGTCGCGCCGCTTGCCCTCGATGATCTCGCCCTTCAAGGTCACCGAATCGATATTGTTGCTCTTAACGTCGGTGAGGAACTGAGAATAATCGACGGTGGAAGGCTGGCCCGTGTGCATTCCGAATTGGCTGAAAATCGCCAACAATATGACCGCCAACGCGACCCAAAGGAGAATTTGTTTGGTCAAATCGTTCAAGTTTCACCTACAACCGCAATCATAGCAGGAACATGAGCGGAGGCGTTCCCCCGAGCGGGCAATTGACGTTACACCATCCCAAACTGCCGCGCCAATAGATAGATCTCGGGACTGCGGGTTCGTGACGCCTTTGGCTTTTTCGTCGCAACCCGCCCATAGCGGCGCCTGGCATCCTTGATGATCTGGTCGAAGCCGGCGCCTTGAAACAGCTTCACCAGCGTGTCGCCGCCCGGGGCCAGTACACGCTCGGCGAATTCCAGCGCCAATTCCGCCAAATACATCGATCTTGGCTGATCAACCGCATCTATGCCTGCCATGTTGGGGGCCATATCGGACAAAACAAGGTCGACTTTCGCCGCCCCGATGTGCGACATCACCTGCTCCAAGACGTTCCCCTCGCGAAAATCGCCCTGCACAAAATCCACGCCGGGAATCGCGTCCATGGGCAAAATGTCGGTCGCGACGATCCGGCTCGTTCCACCGACGATGCGCGCCGCGTATTGGCTCCACCCCCCCGGCGCGGCGCCCAAATCGACGCAGCGGATCCCGGGCCGCAGCAACCGCTCGCCCTGCTGAATCTCCGCCAGCTTGAATACCGCGCGCGAACGCCACCCCTCGCGCTGTGCGCGCTTCACGAACTCGTCGTTGGCATGCTCGGCCAGCCAACGGGCGCTGCTCTTGGAACGCTTGGGCATATCTCATCATAATGCGCGGATGAGCCTATCGGAAAAGCAAAAGAAGCACCTGCGCCGGCTGGCGCATCCTCTGCACCCGATCGTCATGCTCGGAAACGCCGGACTCACCGACGCGGTGGTCGCCGAATTGGATCGCGCCCTCGCCGACCACGAACTCGTCAAGGTCAGTGCGCGCGTTGGGAAGCGTAAAGAGCGCGATGCCTCGCTCGAGGAGTTGGCGCGGCGCACCTCCGCCCTGCTGGTGCAGCGCGTCGGCCACGTCGGCGTATTTTATCGGCGCAGCGAGCGCCTAGCGAGAATCCTCGTTCCAGACGAGTAGCAGGACTGCCAGGCACGCAAGGATGTAAATCAGCGCCGACACGCCGTGCCAGGCGCCGAAGGTCAGACCGAAGGCCGTCCCGCGCGCGTGCGCGTCGGCCATGAACCGCTTGATCAGCCACTCGTTGGTCGCGAGCAAGCCGACCGCGAGGTAACCCTTGAGGAACCGGGTCCGGCCGGGCAGCACCAGCGCGATCGCGCCCACGCCAATCGACAGATAGGTCTCGATGCTGAACAGCCTGCCCGCCAGCACCCCCGCCAGGTGCCGGTCGCTTTGCGCATAGAACAACGTCGGCGCGACCCAAATCGCCAGCGACCAGAGGCTTCCCGCCCACAGCGTCTTCAAGACCCGAAATGCTTTGCCCACCACGCCCATCACAGGTAGCGTACCGACACGATCTCGTAGGTTCGCGTGCCACCGGGAGCCGTGACATCGACGACATCGCCTTCCGACTTGCCGATCAGCGCGCGCGCAATGGGCGATGAGACCGACAACAGGCCGTGCTTGATGTCCGCCTCGTCGTCGCCAACCAGCTGATAGACGACTTTGGCGCCTCCGTCCTGATCTTCGAGTTCAACCGTGGAACCGAACACCACCCGACCGCTGGCGTTCAGCGTGGTGACATCGATGATCTCCGCGTTCGACAATCGATGCTCGATGTCCTTGATGCGGCCTTCGATGAAGCTCTGCTGTTCGCGGGCGGCGTGATATTCGGCATTCTCCGAGAGATCGCCATGGGCGCGCGCCTCGGCGATCGCTTTGATGACGTGAGGCCGGGCTTCGCTCTTCAGTTGCTTCAATTCCCGGCGCAGCCTCTCGGCGCCGCGCAGGGTCATGGGATGTCGTTTCACGCCGGCAATTCCTTGTGCAACTCTTGTTCCATCTGCAACTCGTGTTCATTGTGCAGATCCTGCAGCCGATTGACTTCGATATCCCCGAGATGATCGAGGGCATCGCAGGTGGCAACCGCACCGGCCACGGTCGTGTAGTAGGTTACCCTTCTTGCCACCGCCTCGCGGCGAATCGATCGGGATTCGCGCACCGCCTGCTTGCCCTCGGTGGTATTGACGATCAGAGCGACCTCGTCGTTCTTAATCATATCGACCACGTGCGGGCGACCCTCGCGCACTTTATTGACGCGGCGGCACTGGATGCCCGCCTGCTCCAGCACCAGCGAGGTGCCGCCGGTGGCCGCGATCTCGAAGCCGCGCGCGATCAGCAGCTGTGCCAGCAGCACCGCGCCGGGCTTGTCGCGGTCGCGAACGCTGATGAAACACAGTCCCCGGGTCGGCAGTATCACCCCGGAAGCGGCCTGCGCCTTGGCATACGCCTCGCCGAAGGTGTGGCCGGTGCCCATGACCTCTCCCGTGGACTTCATCTCCGGACCGAGGATGGGATCGGCCTCGGGAAACTTGATGAACGGAAACACCGCCTCTTTCACCGAAAAAAACCCCGGGATACGCTCCGTGGTCCGCCCCTGGCTCGCGAGCGACCGGCCGGTCATGACTCGCGCCGCCACCTTGGCGAGCGGCACGCCGGTCGCCTTGGATACGAACGGCACGGTGCGCGAGGCGCGCGGGTTGACCTCCAATATATAAATGACACCGCTCTGAATGGCGAACTGGATGTTCATCAGACCCACCACGTTGAGCGCCTTGGCGAGCTTGCGGGTTTGAGCGCGCAGCTCGCCCTGAATCTCCTGCGACAGCGCATTCGGCGGCAATGAGCATCCCGAATCGCCCGAGTGCACGCCGGCCTGTTCGATGTGCTCCATGATGCCGCCGATCAGCACGTCCTCGCCGTCGCATACCGCATCCACGTCGACCTCGACCGCCAGATCGAGAAATCGATCCAGCAGCACCGGGCTGTCGTTCGAGACCTTCACCGCATCGGTCATGTATTGGCGCAGATCGTCCTCGTTGAACACGACTTCCATGGCCCGCCCGCCGAGCACGTAGCTTGGCCGCACGATCAGCGGAAAGCCGACTTCGCGCGCCAGGATCACCGCTTGCTCCTCGGTGCGCGCGCTGGCGTTGGCCGGCTGCTTGAGTTTCAAACTCGTCACCAGCTTCTGGAACCGCTCCCGGTCCTCGGCGATGTCGATGCTGTCGGGCGTCGTTCCGATGATGGGTGCGCCGGCAGCCGCCAGCGCGCGCGACAGCTTCAGCGGCGTCTGGCCGCCGTATTGGACGATCACGCCCTCGGGCTTTTCTTTTTCGATTACCTCCATGACGTCTTCGAAGGTGAGCGGTTCGAAATACAGCCGATCGGAGGTGTCGTAATCGGTCGAAACCGTCTCGGGATTGCAGTTCACCATGATGGTCTCGAATCCATCCTCGCGCAGCGCCATCGCCGCGTGCACGCAGCAGTAATCGAATTCGATGCCCTGGCCGATGCGATTCGGTCCCCCGCCCAGAATCATGATCTTGCGCCGCGTGCTAGGGATCGCCTCGCACTCCTCTTCGTAGGTCGAGTACAGATACGCCGTCGAGGTCGCGAATTCGGCGGCGCACGTGTCGACGCGTTTGTAGACCGGATGCAGTCCGAGCTTGCGTCGCCGGCTGCGCACCGCCGGCTCGTCGCGCGACACCAGGCGGGCGATGCGGGCGTCGGAAAATCCCTTGCGCTTGAGCGAGCGCATGCGCGCATATTCCAGGCTTTCGAAACCCTGCTCGCGCAGCAGCTTTTCTTCGCGCAACAGGTCCTCGATCTGCCACAGGAACCACGGATCGATCTTGGTGGCATCGAAGACTTGCTGCGGCGTCCAGCCGGCGCGAAAGGCGTCGGCGACGTAGAGTATGCGGTTCGGTCCGGGCCAGCGCAGTTCGTACGAGAGTTTGTCCGCGGCCTCGTCGGTCAAGGGCAGCGCCAGCTGCTCGTCGAAGCCGTCGTAACCGAGCTCGAGACTTCGCAGCGCCTTGTTGATCGACTCTTGAAACGTGCGGCCGATCGCCATCGCTTCGCCGACCGATTTCATCTGGGTCGTAAGCCGGGTATTCGACCCCGGAAATTTCTCGAAGGTGAAGCGCGGGATCTTGGTGACCACGTAATCGATCGTCGGCTCGAATGAGGCCGGAGTTGCGCCGCCGGTGATTTCGTTTCTGAGCTCATCCAGCGTGTAGCCGACCGCCAGTTTGGCGGCGATTTTCGCGATCGGAAAGCCGGTGGCCTTGGAGGCGAGCGCAGAGGAGCGCGACACCCGCGGGTTCATTTCGATCACCAGCACCCGGCCGTCGTCCGGATTCACCGCGAACTGCACGTTCGAGCCGCCGGTCTCGACGCCGATCTCGCGCAGCACCGCAATGGAGGCATCCCGCAAGCGCTGATACTCGCGGTCGGTGAGCGTCTGCGCCGGCGCCACGGTGATCGAATCGCCCGTGTGCACGCCCATCGGGTCCAGATTCTCGATCGAACAGACAATGATGCAATTGTCGTTGCGGTCCCGGACCACCTCCATTTCGTACTCTTTCCACCCGAGCACCGATTCCTCGAGGAGCACCTCGTTGGTGGGCGAGGCATCGAGTCCGCGCGCCACGATCTCTTCGAACTCTTCGCGGTTGTAGGCGATCCCTCCGCCGCTGCCCCCCAGCGTGAAGGAAGGTCTGATCACGGTCGGGAAGCCGATTTCCGATTGCACCGCCAGCGCCTCTTCCATGCTGTGCGCGATGCGCGCGCGTGCCGTCTCGAGTCCGATGTCCGCCATGGCGCGCCGGAACAATTCACGGTCTTCCGCCATGTCGATGGCGCGCCGCGAGGCACCGATCATCTCGACATTGAATTTCTCGAGCACCCCTTCGCGCACCAGATCGAGTGCCGTGTTGAGCGCCGTCTGCCCGCCCATGGTCGGCAGCAAGGCGCTGGGCCGCTCCTTTTCGATGATGCGCGCGATGGTGCGCCAGTTGACCGGCTCAATGTAGATCGAATCGGCGCTCTCCGGGTCAGTCATGATGGTAGCCGGGTTTGAGTTCACCAAGATGACCCTATAACCCTCTTCTTTCAATGCCTTACACGCTTGAGCTCCAGAATAATCGAACTCGCAGGCTTGACCGATGATGATGGGTCCCGCGCCGATGATCAGGATGCTGTCGAGGTCGGTTCGCTTGGGCATGGCTTTTAGCGCCTATCCTTCCGCGGTCTTCTGCTTGGCCGCACTGCGGCTGCGCGAATTCGTCTGCATGCGCTTGACCATCAGATACATGAAGTGTTCGAACAGCAAACGCAGATCGTGCGGCCCGGGGCTGGCCTCGGGATGCCCCTGAAAGCTGAAGGCCGGCCGATCGGTGCGCGCAACCCCCTGCAGCGAGCCGTCAAACAGTGAGCGGTGCGTGGTGCGCAGAGTCTCCGGCAGCGTGGCTTCATCGACCGCGAAACCGTGGTTCTGCGAGGAAATCAGCACCCGACCGGAATCGATTTCCATCACCGGGTGATTGGCGCCATGATGCCCGAACTTCATCTTGACGGTTTTCGCGCCGCTTGCGAGGCCGAGGAGCTGGTGGCCGAGGCAGATGCCGAAAACCGGTATCTCCGTCTCCAAGAAGCGTGCGATGGCCGCGATGGCGTAATCGCAGGGTTCCGGGTCGCCCGGGCCGTTGCTTAAGAAGATACCGTCAGGATTCATCGCAAGTACTTGATCTGCGGCTGTCTGCGCTGGCACAACCGTCATTCTGCAGCCGTGCTCGGCAAGGATGCGCAGGATGTTGCGCTTGATGCCGAAATCATACGCGACGACGTGCAGGCGGCTTTGCGGCCGTGGCGGCTTCGCGGAGGACTTCCAAATGAGCCCATCGTTCCACTGGTAGATCTTCTTGGTCGACACCGCCTTGGCGAGATCCATGCCCTTCAATCCAGGGAATTTCCGGGCGGCGCGCACCGCGGCGGTCTCATCGATGCTCTCGCCGGTCATGATGCAGCCCGATTGGGCGCCCTTCTCGCGCAGCATGCGCGTCAGCTTGCGCGTGTCGATGTCCGCGATCGCAACCACCTTGCAGCGTTGAAGGAAATTATCCAGCGATTCGGTGGCGCGCCAATTCGAATGCAGCTGCGGCAGATCCCGGATGACCAGCCCCGCCGCATAGACGGCTCCGGATTCGAGATCCTCGGGGGTGGTGCCGGTGTTGCCGATATGCGGGTAGGTGAGAGTGACGATTTGCCGGCAGTAGGACGGGTCGGTGAGGATCTCCTGATACCCGGTCATCGCCGTATTGAAAACCACTTCACCCGTCGTGTTGCCTTTTGCGCCTACCGAGACGCCACGGAACAGGGTGCCATCTTCGAGCGCTAGCACTGCAGGTGTCGACACTCCGGTTCCTCGCTTTGCGCTACGCGCGTTCCGCAGATGCGCAAAGCGGGAGGCGTCCGCTCAAGAACGTCTTCCCGCTTAATGGTTGAGATCGCGAATCGTTTCCGGGCGCGGATATTAACGATGAGCGCGATGACTGTCCATGCCCTTATCCAAGCCCGAGCACGTTCTGCATGCCATAAAGACCCGCCGGCCGTCCGATCAGCCACAGGGCGGCGCGCAGAGCCCCGCGCGCAAAGATCATCCGATCGGTGGCGCGATGGGTCAATTCGATGCGCTCGCCGGCCGCGGCGAAGGTCACCGTGTGCTCACCGACGATGTCTCCGGCTCGCACCACCGAAAAGCCGATGCTGCCCCGCCTGCGCGGCTTGAGCGTGCCGTGCCGATCGAAGACCGCCAGGCTTTCCAAGGTCTCGCCGCGCGCTCCCGCCACCACCTCGCCCAAGGCGAGCGCCGTGCCCGACGGGGCGTCGCGCTTCATGCGGTGATGCGCCTCGCTGATTTCCACGTCGTAATGCGCGCCGAGAGCCGCGCCTGCGATCTCCAGCAGACGCGCCATCACGGTCACGCCGATGCTGGTATTGGGCGCAATCAGCACCGGGACCACCTTGGCGGTCGCCTCCAGCGCCGCCCGGGACGGCGCATCGAAGCCGGTGGTGCCGACCAGAAGCGCAACTCGCGCGAGGGCGCAGGCCCGCGCATGATCCGCTACGCACTGCGGCAGGCTGAAATCGACCGCCACCGCGGCAGCGGCGAGAGCCGCTGCAGGGTCCGCGGTGACCGTCACTCCGCAAGCCGGGCCCTCCAGGGCCGCATCCTGGCCCAATCGAGCGCTGTCGGCCGAGGCTAGAGCGCCGCTGAGGTGCAGAACGACCTCCGGCCGCGCCGCCCCTTTGAGAGCCGCCGATTCTTCCTCCCGCAGCGCCCGCACCACGGATTGACCCATGCGTCCCGTGATGCCGAATACCGCGACTCCTGGCATCGGGATCCTACTCGACCGCGCCCGTAAAGAATTTCTTGACGCCGGCGAAAAACGACTGTTCGCGCGGCTTGTGGCCGCCCTGCTGCAGCGAGGCCTCGAATTTCCTGAGCAGTTCCTTTTGTTCGGCGTCGAGGCTCACCGGCGTTTCGACCACCACCCGGCAAAACAAGTCCCCGGGCGCACCGCCGCGCACCGGCCGCACGCCTTTTTCGCGAACGCGAAACACGCGCCCGGACTGCGTCTCGCCGGGGATCTTGAGCACCACCTCGCCGACGAGCGTCGGCACCTCGACCGAACCGCCCAGGGCCGCCGTGGTGAAGCTGATCGGCACCTCGCAGGACAGGTTGCTGCCGTCGCGCTCGAAAATGCCGTGCTCGCGTACGCGGATCTCGACATAGAGGTCGCCCGCCGGACCGCCGTTGCGGCCGGCTTCGCCTTCGCCGTTCAAGCGGATCCTATCGCCGGTATCGACTCCGGCCGGCACCGTCACCGGAAGCGTCTTCTCCTGGCGTACGCGGCCCTGGCCGTAGCACTCGTCGCACGGATTGCTGATGATCTTGCCGCGACCCTTGCAGCGCGGACACGGCTGCTGAATGGTGAAGATCGATTGCTGCATGCGCACCTGGCCCTGCCCGTGGCAGGTGTCGCAGGTCTTCGGCGTGGAACCCTTGGCCGCGCCGGTTCCCCTGCAGGTTTTGCATTCGGCCAGGGAGGGAATCTTGATTTCGGTCTCGATGCCGAACACCGCCCGCTCCAGATCGAGCTCGAGCTCGTAGCGCAGATCGGCACCGCGAAACACCTGCGAGCGCCCCCGTTGGCCGCCGGAGAAGATATCGCCGAACATCTCGCCGAAGATATCGCCGAACGCATCGCCGGCGCTGAAGCCGCCGCCGCGGCCGCCTTCGAGGCCGGCGTGGCCGAACTGATCGTACACCGCGCGCTTTTGCGCGTCGGTCAGCACCTCGTAGGCCTCCTTAGCCTCCTTGAACTTGTGCTCGGCCTCCGGGTCGTCGGGGTTTCTATCCGGATGAAACTTCATGGCCAGGCGCCGATAGGCTTTTTTGATATCCGCCTCGGTCGCGCTTCTCGGCAGATCGAGGAGCTTGTAGTAATCGTGCTTCGCCATTGCCCACCTGAATCCACGCACAAAAACGAGCCGCCGGTACCTTAGCGCACCGGCGGCTCATTCACACGATCTTCGCCGCCGCGGCCGGCGCGCTTCACGCCTTCTTGCGATCGCTTTCCTTGACCTCTTCGAACTCGGCATCGAGCACATCCTCTTTCTTCGCTTGATTGTCGCCGCCCGCGGATCCGGAAGACCCCCCGGCGGCCGCGCCGGCCGACTGCTCGTACATCTTTTGCATGATGGCGGCGGATGTCTGCTCGAGCGCCTGCGTCTTGCGCTCGATGTCCTCCCGGTCATCTCCGCTCATCGCCGCCTTGACCGCCGCGATCGATTCGGCCGCGGCCTTCTTCTCGTCCTCGGACACCTTGTCGCCGACATCCGCGAGCGCCTTTTCCACCGTATGCACAGTCGCATCGGCCTTGTTGCGCGCGCCGACCAATTCGCGGAACTTCTTGTCCTCCTCGGCATGCGCCTCGGCGTCCGAGACCATGCGCTTGATTTCGGACTCCGACAGGCCGCTGGAGGCCTTGATCACGATGCGCTGCTCCTTGCCCGTCTTCACGTCCTTGGCCGAGACGTTCAAGATGCCGTTGGCATCGATGTCGAAAGCGACCTCGATTTGCGGCATGCCGCGCGGCGCGGACGGGATGTCCGTCAGATCGAATCTGCCCAGCGACTTGTTGTCGCTGGCGCGATCGCGTTCGCCCTGCAGCACGTGAATCGTCACTCCGGTCTGATTGTCGTCCGCTGTCGAGAACGTCTGCGCCGCCTTGGTCGGAATGGTGGTGTTCTTTTCGATCACCTTGGTCATGATTCCACCCAAGGTCTCTATGCCCAACGACAACGGGGTCACGTCGAGCAGCAGAACGTCCTTCACGTCTCCCGACAGCACGCCGCCTTGAATCGCGGCACCGACCGCCACCGCTTCGTCGGGATTCACGTCCTTGCGCGGCTCGCGGCCGAACAAATCCTTGACCGCCTTTTGCACCAGCGGCATGCGCGTTTGGCCGCCGACCAGAATGACCTCGCCCACGTCCTTCATGGACAAACCGGCGTCCTTCAATGCGATGCGGCACGGTTCGATGGTCCGCTGCACCAATTCCTCGACCAGCGATTCCAATTTCGCCCGCGTGAGCTTGATGTTGAGATGTTTCGGGCCGGCCGCATCCGCCGTGATGTACGGCAGGTTGATTTCGGTCTGCTGGCTCGACGAAAGCTCGATCTTCGCCTTCTCCGACGCCTCCTTCAGCCGCTGCATCGCGAGCGGATCCTTGCGCACGTCGATGCCGCTCTCCTTCTTGAATTCGTCCGCCAGGTAATTGATGACGCGCAGGTCGAAATCCTCGCCGCCCAGGAAGGTATCGCCGTTGGTCGACAACACCTCGAACTGGCGCTCGCCGTCCACCTCCGCGATTTCGATGACCGAGATGTCGAACGTGCCGCCGCCCAAATCGTAGACCGCGATCTTGCGATCGCCACCGTCCTTGTCGAGGCCGTAGGCCAGCGCCGCCGCGGTCGGTTCGTTGATGATGCGCTTGACGTTCAAGCCGGCAATTCGTCCCGCGTCCTTGGTGGCTTGGCGCTGCGAATCATTGAAATAGGCCGGCACCGTGATCACCGCCTCGGTGACCGGCTCGCCCAGATAATCCTCGGCGGTCTTCTTCATTTTCATGAGAACTCGCGCGGATATCTCCGGCGGGGCCATTTTCTTACCCTGCGCTTCCACCCAGGCGTCGCCGTTATCGGCCTTGACGATCTTGTAGGAGACCATGCTCACGTCTTTCTTGACCACGTCGTCGCTGAATTTGCGTCCGATCAGACGCTTCGCCGCCGCGATCGTGTTCTGGGGATTGGTGACGGCCTGGCGTTTGGCGGACTGACCCACCAGCACCTCGCCGTCCTTGGTGAAGGCAACGATCGACGGCGTCGTCCGGTCACCTTCGCTGTTCTCGATAACCTTCGGCTTGCCGCCCTCCATGATGGCGACACAGGAATTGGTCGTGCCCAGATCGATGCCAATCATTTTACCCATAGTAAAATTCCTTTAAGAAAATTCGAACCGATGACCGCTACTTTGGGGGTACTCGCGCAATTTCAATTGGCCGCCGCCGCCTTGCTGACGACTACTCGCGCAGGGCGCAGCAACCGGCCGTTCAGGGAGTACCCCTTCTGGATTACCGCTACCACCGTGTTGGCGGGATGCTCCGTGCTTTCCTGCGCCACCATGGCCTCATGCCAGGCCGGATCAAAGGGCTGTCCGGCCGGATCGATGATCTTGATGCCCGCTTTGTCGAAGGCACGGTGCAGTTCCCGCAAGGTGGCCTGCGCGCCTTCGAGCAGCGCCGGCCCGCCGGGGTTCGCGGTGCCGGCCTCGATGCCGGCCTCGAGCGCATCGCTCACCGGCACCAGCTCTTGAGCGAAGCGCTCAATGGCGAATTTGCGGGCATTCTCGATTTCACGGTCGGTGCGCTTGCGGAAATTCTCCATCTCGGCAACCGCCCGCAGGTAATTGTTGCGGCTTTCCAGCGCTCTGGCCTCCGCTGCCGCCACGGCGTCGGCCGCAGCCTCGCCGCTCGCTGCGGCGTTCGCCGCCGGATCGATCTGCCCGGCGGTCTCGCCCACACGCTGGTTGGCTTCATTCACTCTTGCAACACCCTCGCAAAGACGGCGGGTTATATCCCGGCTTTGGGCGTGACTTGGGGGCTATTTGCGGGCGTTCAAGGCCGAACCGAGCAGTTTTGCGGTGACATCGACGATCGGGATCACGCGCTCGTAGGCCATGCGGGTGGGACCGATGATGCCCAACACCCCGACCACCTGGTTATCGATCGAATAGGGGGCGGTGACCACGCTGATGTCGTCCAGGATCCGGTAGCCGGACTCGTGGCCGATGAAGATTTGGATCCCATCGGCCCGCAGGCAGCTGTCCAGAAGCCGCAAAATATCGTGCTTTTCGTTGAATGCCTCGAACAGCCGGCGCAACCGCTCGACGTTCGACAGCTCCGCGAAACCCATCAGGTTGGTTTCTCCGGCGATGACGTATTCCACCTGCTCTTCGGACTTGCCGTCGAAGACCTTATGGGCGACCTGGATCGCATCCTGCATGAGTTGATCCATGTGCTGGCGAGTCTCCTGCAGCTGCCCGAGCAGCTTCGCCCGCACATCCGGCAGCGAGTGGCCGGAGAACGCCTCGTTCAGGTAATTTGCCGCCCTGCGCAGCTCCTCCGCCGAGTAATGGCGGTCGAGCTGCACCACCCGGTTCTGCACCTCGCGGTTGTTCATGACCATGATCGCCAGCGCGCGATTCTCGGAAAGCCCCACGAACTCGATCTGCGAGAGCGCAATGTAGTGCGGGTTCGGCAGCGTCACCAAGCCCGCCATATGCGTCACGCTCGAAAGCATGTGAGACACGGTCTGCACCAACGAGCGGCCGTTCGAGACCTCGCTCCCCAAGCGGCGCTCGATTTCCCCGATCTCTTCCTGATTGAGGGGTTTGAGCTTGAGCAGGGTATCGACGAAAAACCGGTAGCCCTTGTCGGTGGGCACACGGCCCGCCGAGGTGTGCGGCGAAGCGACGAACCCCAAATCCTCGAGATCCGCCATGACGTTGCGTATGGTCGCCGCCGACAGGCTCAAACCCGAATCGCGCGACAGCGTGCGCGACCCGACCGGTTGTCCGTCGCGAATATAATTCTCAATCAGGGCCTTGAGCAGCAGTTGCGCTCGCCCGCTCAAGGGCTCTTCGCCGCCTTCTGTCATAGTACGGTCCATATAACATGTTTGAAGCTACCTAGCGTGTCCGAACGAAGTCAAGTCCGTCGTATGGGCCGTATGAGCCGAGTTTCGGCCAGTGACCTGTTCACTGAGATCGTGCTACAAGGACTCACCGACCATGCCACAGTCTTTTAAGTCCATCGCGCTCGTCGGCAATGCCAAGGATTCGCGCGTTGCCGAGTGCATGTTGAGCCTCGTGAGCCACTTTTACGCTCGCGGCCGACGCGCCCTGATCGATGCGGGGATCTCCCTGGCGTTCCCGCCGGGCAGCTTTTTGCCCTGCCCGGAGGCCTCGTTCGCGACCCGCGCCGATCTGGTGGTCGCGATCGGCGGGGACGGCACGTTGCTCTATGCCGCGCGCTTGACGGCCGGCCATGCGGTGCCGCTGCTCGGCATCAATCGCGGGCGGCTGGGATTCTTGACCGACGTCAGCCCCGTTTCGATGCTCGAGGACATCGATGCGGTACTCGCCGGGCGCTATACCGAGGACCGGCGCTCGCTGCTGGCGGCACGGCTGGAGCGACACGGCGCACCCTCGGTGCGGGCGCTCGCCCTCAACGATGTGGTGATCAACAAGCGGGAAACCGGCCGCACCATGGACTTTGAAACCTGGATCAACGGCCGTTTCGTCAACTCGCATGGCGGCGACGGCATCGTCATTGCCACAGCGACCGGATCGACCGCCTACGCCTTGTCATGCGGCGGCCCGATAGTCGAACCTAACCTCGACGTGTGGGTACTGGCGCCGATAAGCCCGCACACCTTGAGCGACCGGCCGATCGTGGTGCGCGCCGGCAGCAAGATTCAGCTGCGCCTGGCGGACCGACCGGAATCGCGCGCTCAGGTCACCTGCGACGGGACCACCATCGGCGATCTCGAACAGGGCGACGATCTGCATGTGGAAGGCACCGATGTCCAAATCACCCTGCTGCATCCGCCGGGCTATGACTATTACCGGCTGTTGCGTTCGAAACTGCACTGGGGTCGCGGCGGCCACGGCGGCGCCAACAGCGATTGATCGAACATGCTGACCCGACTTCAATTACGCGACCTCGTCATCGTCGATCAAGCGGAGCTCGAAATTGGACCCGGCCTCACCGCCCTGACCGGCGAAACCGGCGCCGGCAAATCCATCGTGGTCGACGCCTTGCTGCTGCTTGCCGGAGGTCGCGGCGCGGGCGATGTGGTGCGCCACGGCGCCGAACGCGCCGAAGTTGCGGCGACTTTCAGCCATTTGTCCGCCGCGGCGTTGCGCTGGCTCGAGGAGCAGGCCATTGAGCACAACGGCGAGGTCACGGTGCGCCGAGTGACGGGCGCGGACGGCCGCTCGCGCGCCTACATCAACGGCCAACTGGCATCGATTCAGGCGCTGCGCGAATTCGCGGAATTCCTCATAGAAATCCATGGTCAACAGGAATTTCAGCATCTGGTCAAGCGCAGTGCGCAGCGCGAGATGCTCGATGAGCATTGGAGCGGCGACGATCTCATCGCGACCGTGTCGGCCCTTTACGGCCGTTATCGAGCCTGCCGGCGTGATTACGAGGCGCTCGCCTCGGCTGCCGCGAACCGCGAAGAGCGGCTCGATCTGTTGCGCCATCAGCTGGCGGAACTCAAGGCCGAGGTGGGCACGGTGGCCGAGATCGAAGATCTGTTCGTGGACCGCAAGCGCATCGCGGGCCGCGACCGGCTGGCATCGGCGGCCCGCACCGCCCTCACCTGCGCATACGGCGACGATGGCGCCAGCGCGCACAATCTGCTGGCGAAGGCCTCATCGGCGCTGCGCGCCGCGGCGGAGACCGACCCCGAACTGCAACAGGCGGCGCAGCTTCTGTCCGAAGCGACCATAAACGCCGGCGAGGCCGCCGACACTTTGCGGCGCTATCTCGATGCGCTCGATATCGACCCGGCGCGCCAGGAGCAGATCGAACGGCAGGCTGCGGCGCTCGAGGCGCTCGCCCGCAAACACCGCCGCGGCGTGCTGGAACTGCCCGCTCAATTGACGCACATCGACCAGGAAATCGAAACCCTGGCGGGCGCCGAACTCAGTTTGGCGGATTTCGAGCGGCAGCTTAAGGAGTTGGAGCGCGACTATGGCGCCGCAGCAGAGCGCCTGACCGCTGCGCGCCGGCGCGCAGCCGGCGCCTTGAGCACGCAGATCACCGAACTCATGCAGGTGCTCGGCATGGCGGGCGGCCGCTTTGCCGTGAACGTCAGCCCCGCCGAGGATCAGTTCGGTCCGAACGGACGCGATGAGATCGAGTTTTTGGTGAGCGCAAACCCAGGGCTGCCGCTCAAGAGCCTGGCGAAGGTGGCCTCCGGCGGCGAGTTGTCGCGGATCAGTCTCGCGGTGCAGGTCGCCGCGGCGGCCGACAGCGGCGGCCTTTGCATGGTGTTCGACGAGGTCGATGCCGGAATCGGCGGCGCCGTTGCTGAGATCGTAGGCCGGCAATTGCGTGCGCTCGGCGAGCGCACGCAGGTCCTGTGCGTCACGCACCTGGCGCAGGTCGCCTCGCAGGCCCACAGCCAGTTCCGCGTGACCAAGCAGAGCGACGCGCAGGCCACCCGCACTGCGGTCACGCCCCTGTCGGCCGCCGCGCGCGTCGATGAGATTGCGCGCATGTTGGGGGGCATCGATGTGACGAGCCAAGCGCGCGCCCATGCGCGCGAGATGCTGGCGCGCTCGGCAGCCGCGGAACCGGCCAAGAAAAGGCGCTCACCGGCATTGCGCAGCTA
>DAINPA010000033.1:0-21171 GCA_036743675.1 Steroidobacteraceae bacterium | reverse complement strand
CGCGCGGCTGATTACCGCCAAGGCCGTGCCCGCGGACTACTCGCGCTTGATCAGCCGCGAGTGGACTCGGTTTCGGACCGGTTATTGACGGTCGTTGCCCGCCCCGGGTGGGTCGGTGGCGATCCTCGCCAATCCAGATTCGATGGCTGCGCGGATTTCTTCGGTCAAGTCCCTCGGGCTCTTGCCTTCCGGGTCGATCGGCTCGCCGATGATCACGCGAATCGTGCCCGGCTTCTTCACGAAGCCGCGCCGTGGCCAGAAAGCTCCCGCGTTATGCGATAGCGGCACCACCAGCTTACCGGTACGGATGGCGAGCAGCGCGCCGCTCACCCCGAACTTGCGCGTCTCGCCCGCCACCACGCGGGTGCCCTCGGGAAATATAACGACCCACAGGCCGTCATCGAGGCGCGCCTTGCCCTGTTCGACCACCTGAAGCACCGCGCGGTGACCGTCGCCCCGATTGATGGCGATCGGCCGCAACAGCTTGAGTCCCCAGCCGACGAACGGAATCCACAACAGCTCGCGCTTCAGCACCCAGACCTGGGGAGGGAAAATGACGAATTGCGCCACCGTTTCCCAGGCGGAGGTGTGATTGCTCATGATGATGTGTGTGCCCTGCGGGATGCGTTCGCGTCCTTCGACGACGAAACTGAGGCCGCAGAGACGTTCGAGCATCCAGAACAAGCAGCGCGCCCAGGTGCGCGCGATGGCGAATTGCCCACGGTACGGCAGCCAGAAGCACAGGGCCATGACTGCGCCGAACAGGCATGCCGAGACCATCATGTAAGCGGTGAACAGCAGTGAGCGCAGCAGCCGCATAGGCTCCTAGCCGGGCAAGCGCGACAGATCGGCGACGCCGCCGAGCAGCCGCTGGACGTCGCGCAACAACGCGAGCCGGTTGTGGCGCCGCCCGGGATCGTCGTCCATCACCATGATGGATTCGAAAAATTCATCCACCGCAGCCGAGAGCGAGATCAGGGCACGCAAGCTATGCGCATAGTCACGCTTGGCGATCGATGCGCCGACGGTGCCGCGCAGTTCGCTGAGCGTCCGGTGCAGCGCCTGCTCGGCAGGTTCCGTCAAGGCGCTGACCTGCACCTCCGCATCCCGCTCCGGAGGCGCTTTCCTCAGGATATTGACGATGCGCTTATTGATGGCGGTCAAGACGCCGGCGTCGGGCAAGCGCAGAAATTCCTTGAGTGCCTGCAAGCGGGCGTCCGCATCGAGCGGCGAAGCCGGTCGATTAGCCAGTACCGCGTCGATCATTTCGACGGAGGTTCCGTCGCCACGCTCGAGAACCAGGCCGCGGAATCGTTCCGCGATGAAATCAGAAACCTCCTCGGCCGCGCCCGCCCTTTGCACCGGCTGTGCGGCGGCCGACACCGCGAGCAGTTGATGAAGGTCGAGATCCAACCGGCACTCGAGCAGGATGCGCAGCACCCCGAGCGCGGCGCGGCGTAAAGCGAAAGGATCCTTGGCGCCGGTCGGCCGTTGCTCAATGGCAAAAATACCGACCAGCGTGTCGAGTTTGTCGGCCAGCGCGAGCGCCTGGCCGGTCTTGGTCCCGGGCAAGGCATCGCCCGCAAAACGCGGCATATAGTGCTCCTCTAGAGCGAGCGCCACCTCCTGCGGGTAGCCTTCGGCTGCGGCGTAATGGCGGCCCATGATGCCCTGCAATTCGGGGAACTCGCCGACCATCGCCGTCATCAGGTCGGCTTTGGCGAGCTCGGCGGCGCGTCCGACCTGCGGTCCGGCCGCGATGCGCTCGCCGATCCGTTGCGCCAAGGATTTCACCCGCAGAGTCTTATCGGCATAAGTGCCGAGTTTGGCCTGAAATGTCACTCCCGAGAGATTGGCCGCGTGCGCATCCAGCGGGACCTTGCGATCTTGATCCCAGAAGAATGCCGCGTCGCTCAAGCGGGACCGAACCACGCGCTCGTTGCCCTCGCGCACCCTCGCGGGGTCTCGGCTCTCGATGTTGCTGACGGTGACGAAGCCGCCGGTGAGCTTGCCGTCGGCACCTTCGATGGCGAAATATCGCTGGTGATCCTGAATGGTGGCGATCACGACTTCGCGCGGCAGCGACAGGAATCGCGCTTCGAACCGACCCACGATCGGCACCGGCCATTCGACCAGGGCGGTCACTTCGTCCAACAGCGCGCCGTCGATCAACGCGCTGCCGCCGGCTTGCGTAGCGGCCGCCATCACGCCCGTGCGGATCGTTTCTCGACGGACGCCAAAATCCGCGACCACCTTGGCGCGGCGCAGCCGTCCTTCGTAGGACTTCGCCGACTTGAGAGAAATCGGCCGCGGAGCATGAAAGCGGTGCCCGCGCGTGACTCGGTCCGACATGAGCCCCAAGACCTCGACCGGCACGACCTCATCGCCGTACAGCAAGACCACGGTATGCACCGGCCTCACGAACTCCACCGTACGCGCTCCCCAGCGCATACGCCGCGCGATAGGCAGGGCGGCAATGGCTTGATTCACGAGCTCCCCGAGCACACTCAGCGTCGAGGCGCCGCGCTCCATGCCGCGAAACACCAGCCAAGCGCCCTTATCGGTGCTGAGCCGCTCGAGATCGCCCAGCGCAACCCCGCAATTCGCGGCGAAGGCCGTTGCGGCCTGAGTGGGCGCACCGCCCGCATCGAAAGCATTGCGGAGCGGCGGGCCGCGCCGTTCGATGCGCCGATCCGGCGTGCCCTCGGCGCAAGCGCGGATCAACACTGCCAGCCGGCGCGGCGTTGCGAAGCCATGCGCGTTGCGATGCGCGATGCCGGCATCGCGCAGGCCGTTGACCATGCCGTCGGTCAGTGCGCCCGAGAGAATCTGCAGAGTCTTGGGCGGCAGCTCTTCCGTGCCCAGTTCCAGCAGCAGGTCGCGCGCGCTCATCAGGCCACTGGTTGCGCTGCGGCGTTCTTCAGCAGCGGAAAGCCGAGCGCTTCGCGGCTGTCGCGATACGCCTCGGCAACCGCTCGCGCCAATGTCCGCACGCGCAGGATGAATCGCTGGCGTTCGGTCACCGAGACCGCGCGTCGCGCATCGAGCAGGTTAAAGGAATGCGATGCCTTGACCATTTGCTCGTAGGCCGGCAGAACCAATTTGTCCTCGAGCAGTTTTCGGCAGGCGATTTCGTGTGTGTCGAACTGGCGCATCAGCGCCCCGGTATCGGCCTTATCGAAGTTGTAGATCGACTGCTCGACTTCATTCTGGTGAAACACGTCGCCATAGCTGATGGTGCCGAACGGTCCCTCGCTCCAGACGATGTCGAAAATGCTTTCCTTGCCCTGGATGTACATTCCCAGACGCTCGAGTCCGTAGGTGATTTCACCCATCACCGGCCGGCAATCCAAACCGCCGACTTGTTGAAAATAGGTGAATTGCGACACCTCCATTCCATTGAGCCACACTTCCCATCCCAATCCCCACGCGCCGAGCGTGGGCGATTCCCAATTGTCCTCCACGAAGCGGATGTCATGGACCAGCGGATCGAATCCCAACCTGCGCAGCGATCCCAAGTACAACTCCTGAAAATCATCGGGAGAGGGTTTGATGGATACCTGAAACTGAAAGTAGTGCTGCAGGCGGAACGGATTATTGCCGTAACGTCCGTCGGTGGGACGGCGCGAAGGCTGTACGTAAGCGGCGCTCCACGGCTCCGGGCCGACGGCGCGCAAAAAAGTTGCCGTGTGGAACGTGCCTGCTCCCATCTCCATATCGTAGGGCTGCAACACGATGCACCCCTGATCCGACCAGTACTTTTGCAGCGCAAAAATCAAATCTTGAAAGGTGCTGGGCGGCGCCGAGGGGAGTTTGGCCATCGTATGCTCGAGAGTCGAAGGACGGCCGCGAGTATAGCGGGAACTCTCTATTTTACCGTTAGCGCGTGGCCGGCCTAAAGAATCGGAGCAGCAGCCAAAGAACCATGCACTACATTCGCACTCTCCCGGGCGCTCGCGCCGGACATTTGCCAAAAAATGAGCCGCGGACACCGCGCGTTGCACCATTGGAAAACACGAAAATGCCGTTATGCGTTAATATGGTGCGCTGACGCGGCTTTCATTTCGCAACTCCTTGATTTAATGAAAGTCGGATTGGCATACAAACTGCAAGGTTCGGGTCACAGGAATAACCTGGAGACAGCACTCCACTTTTGCGAGGACGCACATGACTCCCGCCGATGTTCTTAAAATTATCACCGAAAAAGACGCTAAGTTCGCCGATCTTCGTTTTACGGACACGCTGGGCAAGGAGCAGCACGTCACTGTGCCGACACGCCTGGTGGACGACGGCTTTTTCGTCGACGGCAAGATGTTCGACGGATCGTCGATTGCCGGTTGGAAGGGCATCAACGAGTCGGACATGATTTTGATGCCGGACCCGGCGACGGCCGTCATCGATCCGTTTTATGAAGAGACCACGGTCAATTTGCGCTGCGACGTGATCGAACCGATGACCATGCAAGGCTACGAGCGAGACCCGCGCTCGTTGGCGAAGCGCGCCGAAGCGTATCTGAAATCCTCCGGTATCGCGGACACTGCGCTGTTCGGACCGGAAAACGAATTCTTTATTTTCGACAGCGTCCGATACAGCTCGAGCATGAACGGCTGCTCCTACGAAGTCGACTCCTATGAAGGAGCCTGGAACTCCGGCAAGACCTACGAGGACGGCAACCGAGGGCATCGGCCCGGCATCAAGGGCGGCTACTTCCCGGTACCGCCGGTTGATTCGCAGCAGGATATCCGCACCGCCATGTCGTTGGCCTGCGAAGAAATGGGTCTGAAGTTCGAAGTTCATCATCACGAAGTGGCGACCGCGGGCCAGGGCGAGATCAACGTCGCCGCGAACACGCTCACCAAGAAAGCCGACGAAGTGCAGATTCTGAAATACGCGCTGCAAAACGTTGCTCATGGCCACGGCAAGACCCTGACTTTCATGCCGAAGCCGATCGTCGGCGACAACGGCAACGGAATGCACGTGCACCAGTCCCTGCAAAAGGACGGCAAACCGCTGTTTGCGGGCGACAAGTACGGCGGCCTATCGGACATTGCGCTGTATTACATCGGCGGCATCATCAAGCATGCGCGCGCCCTCAACGCTTTCACCAATGCCAGCACCAACAGCTACAAGCGCTTGGTGCCCGGTTTCGAGGCGCCCGTGAAGCTCGCTTACTCGGCGCGCAACCGCTCCGCCTCGATTCGTATTCCCTGGGTGCCGAATCCCAAGGGACGGCGCATCGAGGTGCGCTTCCCGGACGCGACCGCCAATCCTTACTTCGCGTTTGCCGCGATGCTGCTGGCGGGCCTCGACGGCATCCAAAACAGGATTCATCCCGGCGATCCGGGCGACAAGGACCTGTACGACCTGCCGCCCGAAGAGGACAAGAAAATACCGACGGTTTGCCACTCCCTCGACATGGCTCTCGATTACCTGGACAGGGACCGCGCTTTTCTCAAGGCCGGCGGGGTGTTCACCGACGATTTGATCGATGCCTACATCGAATTGAAGATGAAGGAAGTGACGCGCCTGCGCATGACCACGCATCCGATCGAAATGGAGATGTACTACAGTTTGTGAGTTTCCCTGAGAGGTGCTCCGGCCTTTGGGTGCGGGCGTAAAGGTGTGGACGGTCACATTGTCTGCACCTGCGTTTTGTGGCCGGGAGGCGATAGGACTATGCTTTCGAGTTATGCACCTGTGCCGATCATGGATTGTCTGCGGAGCGCTGGCGCTCGCTGCGGGTCCGTTCGCGCTCCGTGCGGCCATCGTGTACAAATGGACCGATGCCGACGGGGTGGTGCATTTCTCGGATCAACCGGTGCCCGGCGCGGAAAAATTCGTGACCACGGGCCCTTCCAGAATGGGTACGGTAACGTCCGGGTCGGGCAAAGCCACCGCGTCGCAGGCGAAGCCGACCGCGCCGGGGACGCCTTTGAGTCTCAGCATCGATTCGCCCGCGAACGAGCAAACCATCACCGGCAATCAGGCGGTGAAGGTGCATCTTGCGCTCGCTCCGGATCTGAAGCCGACGCAGGCCATTACCTGGTATCTGAACGGCACCCCGCTCACCAATCAGGCTGCGGACGCCACGCAGTTCACCCTCGAGGACCTGGCCCGCGGCACCTACACCCTCGAGGCCACGGTCCTGGATCAGGCTACGGGCGAATCGAAGAGCGCCCAGTCCGTGACTTTCTATGTGATGCGCACCTCGCTGCTGTCACCGCAGCACAAAGGGTCGCAGTAAGCAGCCGCTGTATCCGCCAGCCGGGCCGATTGTTTGGCGGCTGAACTCGCGATGCAGCCGTTGCAGATCGCGGGCAGCGAATTGCTCGATGCGCTGGTTACGGGCGTATTCCTTCTGGATCACGACCTGCAAGTCAATTATCTGAATGCGGCTGCGCAAACCTTGTTGGGGCTGGGGCCCAATCAGGCGCTCGGCCGGCCGATCACCGAGCTTGCGCGCGGCGCGGAGACGCTGCTGCCACTGCTGGAGCGTGTTCGGCGTGGCGGCGCGGGCGTGGTGCAGCGCGAACTCGCCTGGCCGGGCCCGGGAGGCGTCGATCGAATCCTGAATTGCGCAGCGACCGAAATCGTCATCGGGCCGGACAGCGGCCGCCTGCTGCTCGAAATCGAAGATATCACCCAGCATCGGCGCCTGATTCGGGAAAATGCCCTGCTGGCGCAGCTCGGCGGAAGCCGCCTCATGGTCCGCCAGCTCGCCCACGAGATCAAAAACCCCTTGGGCGGCTTGCGCGGCGCCGCGCAGCTGCTCGAGCGCGAGCTGTTGGATCCGGCGCTGCGCGAGTACACGCGCATCATCATCAGCGAAGCGGACCGGCTTACCCATCTGCTCGATTCCATGCTGGGCCCGGGCCGACCGCCGGCCAAGCAGATGGTCAACGTGCACGAACTGTTGGAACGCGTGTATCAGCTGCTGCGCGGCGAAGCCCAGGAGGGGATCACGCTCGATCGCGATTATGATCCGAGCCTGCCGCTCCTTTCGGTGGACCCTAATCACATCATTCAGGCCATGTTGAACCTGGGCCGCAACGCCATCCAGGCATTGTCGGACGCGGGCGTGCAGGCGCCGCGCCTGATTTTGCGCACGCGTGCCGCCGCCAACGTCAGCCTCGGGGCGCACCGCCAGCGCCTGGTCGCCTCCATTCAATTCGAGGACAACGGTCCGGGAGTGCTCGCGGAGATTCGCGACACGATTTTTTATCCGCTGGTATCGGGACGCAGCGACGGATCGGGACTTGGCTTGGGGATTGCGCAGGATCTGGTGAGCCGGCATGGCGGCCTCATCGAATTCGACAGCGCACCCGGCAGGACGATATTCATGATTTCGCTCCCCGTGGACAACCCATGAATGCGAAGCCTCTGCAAGTTTGGTTGGTCGATGACGATGCCTCCATTCGTTGGGTGCTGGAGAAGGCGTTGCGAGGCAGCGGAATGATCGCGCGCTGCTTCGAGCAGGCCGATCACGCGATGACGGCGCTGCGTGCCGATACCCCGGACGTGTTGATGACCGACATCCGCATGCCGGGTCGCAGCGGGCTCGATTTGCTCAAAGAAATACAGGCCACGCGGCCTGGACTGCCGGTGATCGTCATGACCGCGCACTCGGATCTGGACGCCGCCGTGGCGGCGTATCAAGGCGGCGCGTTCGAATACCTGCCGAAACCCTTCGACATCGACAAGGCGGTGGATCTGGTGCGCCGCGCCGCTCAGCAGGCGACGATGACCGCGGACGTTGAGGCGGCACGGCGCAGCATTCCCGGGCTGTTGGGTCAAGCGGCCGCGATGCAGCAGGTGTTTCGCGCCGTGGGCCGGCTGTCCCGTTCCAGCATGACGGTGTTGATCACCGGCGAATCGGGCACCGGCAAGGAGCTCGTGGCCCGCGCTCTGCATCGGCACAGCCCGCGATCCAACCAGGCGTTCGTGGCGCTCAACACCGCGGCGTTCACCGCGGATCTGCTGGAGTCGGAATTGTTTGGACATGAAAAGGGCGCATTCACCGGCGCCGACGCGCTACGGCGCGGCCGGTTCGAGCAAGCGGACGGCGGTACCTTGTTCCTCGATGAAATCGGCGACATGTCGCCGGCGCTGCAGACGCGATTGCTGCGCGTGTTGGCCGAGGGTGAGTTCTATCGAGTCGGCGGCCAGACGCCGGTCAAGGTCGGCGTGCGTGTGATTGCCGCGACCCACCAGGACTTGGAAGAGCGCGTGAAATCCGCTCACTTCCGCGAGGATCTGCTGCACCGTCTCAACGTGATTCGCATCGAGATTCCGCCGCTGCGCGAGCGGCGTGAAGACATACCCGAACTGCTGCGGCATTATCTGAGCGAGGCCGCACGCGAGTTGGGCATCGAGCCGAAATTGTTGACGCCGACGGCGGAGATCGCATTGGTCAACTACGACTGGCCCGGCAACGTGCGCCAACTCGTGAATGCCTGCCGCCGACTGACCGTGACGGCGCCGGGTCGCGAAATTCGAGCCGAAGACATACCGCCGGATCTGGGCGGCGTGCCGGCCGGCCGCACCGCAAGCCACGACTGGGCGGCCAAGCTCGCGCATTGGGCCGACCGGGAGCTGAACGCGGGCACGCAACGATTGTTGGAACAGGCGGTGCCCGAATTGGAGCGCATCTTGATCCGCGCGGCGCTGCGCAAGACCGACGGGATGAAGCAGGATGCCGCCAAGCTCCTCGGTTGGGGCCGCAACACACTCTCTCGCAAGATGAAGGAACTGGGCATGGAGGACGTCGGCTGACCGACCCCGGGGGGTCGTTGGTTCCTCCTCATTTGGATCTACCAAACATCGGTGGCCCCGCCTCGCCCAAGCGCGTCGGGCGCGAGAACTCTCGGTACATTCCCATGCGGCCGCGCAGCAGAAGTCTCAATCTGTCGAATGCCGTGGCGGTGGTGGCGTACGAGGCGTGGCGCCAGCTAAGGTTTGCAGGCTGCGGACCTTAATCCGTTTCCGAGCGCACCTCGCGTGCCATCAGCGCCTGCAGCGCCGCCCGCACCGGTTTGCCCTCGTGCATGATGCAGTAGACCTCGCGGCAAATGGGCATCTCGACGCCCAGGCGTTCGGCGACGTTGCGCACGGCGTATGCCGCTTCCACCCCTTCGACTACCTGGTGAATGTCGCGTGCGGCATCCGCGAGCGAACTGCCGCGACCGAGCGCCAACCCGAGGCGCCGATTGCGGGATTGATCGTCGGTGCAGGTGAGTACCAGGTCGCCGAGGCCCGCGAGGCCCATGAAGGTCTCGCGCTGGCCGCCGAGTGCAACCCCGAGGCGCATCATCTCGGCGAGTCCGCGCGTAATGAGCGCCACGCGGGTATTGGCGCCGAAGCCCATGCCGTCGGCGATGCCCGAACCGATTGCGATGACGTTCTTCACGGCGCCACCCACCTCGACGCCCATGATGTCGGTCTGGGTATAAGCGCGGAATCGCGGACCGGACAGCCTCAGCACCAGCTCTTTGGCGAAGCGCTCGTCGCGCGACGCGACAGTCATGGCCGTGGGCAATCCGGCGCCGACCTCGACGGCGAATGTCGGACCCGACAAAACCGCGCCCGGCCGCCCTGGAAACACTTCGTTGGCGATTTGATGAGGCAACAGCCCGGTCGCCGTCTCGAATCCCTTGGTGGCCCAGGCGATCCGGGTGTCCGAATCGAGATGCGGCTCGAGCCCGATCAGCGTCGCGCGAAACGCATGCGAAGGCACCGTCACCAGCGCATCGCGCACACCCCGCAGCGCCTGCGCCAATTCCGCCATCGCGAGCAGCGTATCGGGAAATTCGGCTTGGGGCAGATACCGCAGGTTGCGCCGCGAGCGCTGCATCGCCTCGATTTGCGCGCGGTCGCGGCCCCAGAGTCGAATCGGACGGCCTGTGCGCGCCAACTGAATGGCGAGAGCCGTTCCCCAGGAGCCGGCGCCGATGACCGCCATGGGCTCGAGTTGCGGGTTCTGCATCGTCAGGACCTTGCGAGCGCCGGATCTTAGACTAATTGACCGCCCCGGGCTGCGGTGCTTCCAACGCCTGCGCGAATAAAGCCTCGAAATTCACGAGCGGCAGCAGAAAATTCGGAAAGCCGCCCCGGACGACCAGGTCCGAAATGGCTTCACGCGCATAGGGAAACAGCACGCTCGGACAAAAACTGCCGATCAGGCGTTTCAAATCCTCGTTCGATGCGCCGACAATGGAAAATACGGCCGCCTGCTTGACCTCGGCGAGATACAGCGTGGCATCGCCTTGCTTGGCTTCCAGAGTGACCGTCAGCAACACCTCGCGCACATCGCTGCCCAGCTCCTCGGTCGAGGTGTTCATGTTGAGTTGGAATTTGGGGTCCCAGCCTTGATTGTTGGGCAGCCTCGGACCATTCGGCGACTCGTACGAGCAGTCCTTCAGATAGACGCTCTGCAAGTTCACTTGCACGCCGCCGACTTCGGCCGGAGCCCCCTCGGTTTTAACCTCGTTCATCAAACCCCCTCAATTAATCGATCCAGCTCGCCGCTGGCGTCGAGCGCAAAAAGATCCTCGCAGCCGCCGATGTGCTTGGTGCCGATGAAAATTTGCGGGACCGTGCGCCTGCCGCTGCGCGCACTCATTTCCTCGCGCAATTTGCCGTCCTCGTCGACGTCAATTTCCTTGAATTCCACGCCCTTTTTCGTCAACAGCTCGCGGGCCCGATCGCAGTAAGGACACCAGCCGGTCGAGTACATGACGACCTGCGGCCGGTTCACTTGGCATTTGCCCTGCTGCCCGCGGCGGTTTTGGCGAGCGGCAAATTATCCTTGATCCAGGCGTTCAGGCCCCCTTCGAGATTGAAGACGTGGGTAAAGCCGAGCTTGGTCAGCGTGCGCGTCCCGGCGGCGCCACTCACCCCGCTGTCGCAATAGGTAATGATGGTCTTGTCGCGCCACTTTTTCAGCGTCTCCGATTGAGCCTCGAGCTCAGCCGCCAGTATGTTGCGGGCATCGCCGATATGGCCGGCGTCGAACGACTCCTTGCCGCGCAGATCGATGACGAGCGCGCCCTGATTCATGAGACGCACGGCCTGCATCGCGGAGAGGGCGGCGAAGCTTTGCACCCGCTCGCGAAGCTCATAGAAGATCACCGCGGCGCCGGACAACACCGCGCCGATCGCCAGATAGGGATGATGACCAATGAACTCGAGCAGTCGCTGCATGCAAAGCACTAATGGTTTTTTCGGGCGGGCAAGTATAGCAGCGACCCCGAGCCTTGTATGCTTGCGACCCCTAGGGATCGAACCGCCCTCATTAGCCGAGCAATCGAACGCTTGAGACCATTCATCGTAATCGCCCTTCTGCTTTGCGCCAGCGCAGCCGGAGCTGCGGCCGAGTCGGCGGATTCCGCCCAGGCGCGAGCCAAGCTTGCGGCCGTGCGGGCGCGTATTGCGACGCTGACCAACCGTCTGGGGCTCGAGCTCAAGCAACGCGACGCGTTGAATGCGCGCTTGCGCGAAGCGGACCTGGAGATCACCGCGAAGCGTCGGCGGCTCGACGCGCTGCACACGGCCGAACTCAGCGCCGAGCGGCGCCGCGGCGAGCTTCGCGCCGAACGGACCCGCTCTCAGAACGCATTGGATTCGGAGCGGGCGGCGCTGGCCGCGCAGGCGCGCACCGCATACATGATCGGACAACAGGAGCAGATGAGGATCCTGTTGAGTCAGACCAATCCGGCCGAGGCCGGCCGGATGTTGACTCTCTATGGGTATTTCGCGCGCGCGCGCGCAGCTAAAATCGACGAAATCGATGCGCGCGCCGCACGGCTGCGGGAATTGGCGGACGAGATCGATGCGCAGGCGGCAAAACTCACGACGCTCGAGGATGATGTCGGCCGCGAAGTCGCCGGCTTGGAGCGCGCGCGCGCGGAGCGTGCCTCGGCACTGGCCGCGCTCGGCCGGCAAGTCAGCAGCGGCAATCAAGAGATGGCGCAGCTCAAACGCGAAGAGCAGGCGATCGAATCATTGATCACCGATCTCGCCCAGGTGCTGCAGGACTTTCCGGTGGATACGCAGCAAAGCTTCGGTCAGCTGCGCGGCCGGCTGCCATGGCCGGTCCCGGGAAGGATGACCGCCCATTACCACGAGTCGCGAGGCAACGGAACGCAGCCGGCTGCCGGTGCCCCCGACGCACCGGCGGTCGTGCGCTGGAACGGCGTGATGATTGAGACTTCGCCCGGCGCGAAGGTGCGTGCGCCCTACTTTGGCCGCGTGATCTACGCCGACTGGCTGCAAGGCCTGGGATTGCTGCTCATCATCGGGCACAGCGGCAATTACATGACCCTCTACGGTCACGCCGAGGTCCTGTACAAATCGGTGGGCGATTGGGTGGCGCCGGGCGATGTGATCGCGGCCGTGGGCGATGCCGGCGCAGCCCGGCCGCAGCTTTACTTCGAGATACGCGACGGTCGCAAGCCCGTCGATCCAAAAATCTGGTTGAAGTCGACTCCTTGATAGCGAAGGCGAGGGAGATTTGCCGGCCGGAAGCCGATCGGCTGCTTCCGGCAACTAGCGGCGGAGCGCTACCGCACGTATGCTGCGGCGCCTGATGATCAAGAAAACATGCAATGTGCTGCTGCTCGCGCTCGGCATCTCGATGGGCCTGTCGCTCGTCCTTGCCCGCGGCGCTCCGGCGGACAAGCCCGAGTCCGGCAAGCCCGATGCACTCGGCCAGGATATGCCCTGGCAAGACGCGCGGCTTTTGGCCGAGGTGTTGGAGCGTGTGGAGCGCGAGTACGTCACTCCCGTTGACGATCACCAACTGTTGCAGGCGGCGATCCGCGGGATGGTCTCCTCGCTCGACCCGTATTCGGCCTACCTCGACGGCGCAGAATACGACGAACTGAAAATCAGCACTTCGGGCCAATACTCGGGCGTGGGCATCGAGGTCTCGCTGGAAGACGGTCAGGTCGTGGTCATTACGCCCTTGGACGGCTCTCCGGCCGCGGATGCCGGCATCCGTCCGGGCGATGTCATTGCGACCATCGACGGCGTAGCCGTCAATACCAATACGCTGAGCGATACCGTCGAACGCATGCGCGGCAAAGAGGGGACCCCGGTCAAGATCGGAATCATGCGCGAGGGCAGTACCGAACCGCTGCAATTCACCCTCAAGCGTTCACGCGTGCAATTGCGCAGCGTGAGAGCCGAGTTGCCGGAGCCCGGCTACGGCTATGTGCGCATCGCGCAGTTCAGCGACGCGACCGGCGAGGAATTGACCGGCGCCCTGAGGGAATTGCGCAAGCGCAATGGCGGGCCCCTCAAGGGCCTGGTGCTCGATCTGCGCAACAATCCGGGCGGCGTGCTCGAGGCGGCGGTGGCCGTGGCCGACGAGTTCCTCGACGGCGGCGTGATCGTCAGTGCCAAGGGTCGCACGCCGGAATCGAATTTCGAAATGACCGCGACTCCCGGCGACGATCTCAATGGTGCGCCCATCGTGGTATTGGTGAACGGCGGTTCGGCCTCGGCGGCGGAAATCGTCGCCGGTGCGCTCAAGGACCATCACCGTGCCGTACTCATGGGGCGTACCACATTCGGCAAGGGCTCGGTGCAGACGGTGATGCCGCTTGCCGGCGACCGCGCCATCAAACTCACCACCTCGCTTTACTACACGCCTTCAGGCGTGTCGATCAATCACCGCGGCATCGCGCCCGACATCGAGCTCGAGCGCGACCCGAAGCCGCCGCCCGCCACGCCTGCCGATGCGCCGCTGCTCGAGCGTGATCCCGAGGTTAAGCGCGCCATCCAAGAGCTGAAGGTACCCTCGGTGAGCGGCCACGGGTCGGTGTCCGCGGCGGTACGGTAGCGGCCAGCGTCGTGCGCAGTACTCGGTCCATCGAAATCCTTTGTTTGGTCTTGGCCGCGCTGGTGCTCGTGTGGTCGCACGCGCCGGCGATGCAGCTGTGGCCGGTGCTCGGGTTGCTGGGCGCCTTTGCGGCGGCGATCGTCGCGTTTCGGGCCCGACGCTTCTTTCCGGGCCGCACGCGGACCAGGTTGCTGATCGAATCCTGGTCCATGGTGGTATTCATCACCGGCGTCCTGTGGTTTACAGGCAAGAGTTCGAGTCCGCTGCTCAATTTGTACCTGTTGCCGATCATCTTGAGCGCGCTGACTCTGGGCCGGCTGGTGACGCTGACTCAAGTTGCCGCGATCGCGCTGTGCCATTTTCTGCTGGCCGCGGCGACCCCGGGTATCGATGTAATTTCTCTGGTCTACGCCAGTCGGGCGGTCGGCCAACTGGCGCCTTTCCTGCTGGTTGCCTATCTCACGACCACTCTGTCCGCCGACGTCACGGAAGCGCGCGAGCGCATCGAGAACCTGGCGCAAACCGACTCCTTGACCGGGTTGTTGAATTTGCGCAAATTCAACGAGGTATGGCAGCGCGAACACGCCGCCCGCGCGCACGAGGGCGGAACCTACGCCGTGCTGCTGATCGACATGGATCGACTCAAGGACATCAACGACAGCTTCGGCCTCGATGCCGGCAATAGCGCCATCAATCTGGTCGCGCAATGCCTGCAACGAAGCATTCGTGGCACCGACACCGCGGCTCGCTTCGGCGGCGACGAGTTTGCGGTATTGTTGTCCGGGGCTTCGCCCGAGGTGGCCGAAGCGGTGGTCAAGCGCGCCCGCCACAATGTGTACAAGACGACCCTCGACCTGCGCTCGCGGATGATCCGCTGCAGCGTCAGCGTCGGCGTCGTGAATTACCCCAAGGACGGACGCGACATCCGCGACTTGCTCTCCATGGCCGAGCGCAATATGCATCGCGACAAGGAACTGCGCCGCGCTCCCGGCGCCGAGGCCGGCGCCTGAGATGCGCGCGGGACCGGCCGGCAAACACCCGCAGGATTGGATCTTGGCCGGCAGCTGAGCTTTGCCGGGCGGCCGAATTATGACCCGATGGCTTTTCTTTTGAGCCGGAGGTTGGACTTTGGCCGGAATGGTGGCAAAGTTAGCACTGCATCACGTCGAGCCTGGATTAACATATGCTTACCTTGCATTACTTGAAGTAGAACCTTAGGATTTTCATGGGATCCATCAATCGAGGGCGCTATGCGCCGGCGGCATTAGCCGGAATACTGCTGACCGTATGCGCCATGCATGCGACCGCGAAGCCGATGCCCGCTCCGAAGCTCAAATCGAGTTCGGTGCTCATCTTCGACCCCAGCGATTCGTCCGTCCTGTATTCGCGCAATTCGAACGTGGCGGCGCCGATCGCGTCGATCACGAAGTTGATGACGGCCTTGGTGGTGCTGGACGCCAAACAGCCGCTGGATGAACCGCTCGAAATCACGCAGGCGGGACAAGATCTGCCAAAGGGCGGACTTTCGCGCCTGACCGTCGGCACGGTTTTGACGCGCGGCGATCTGATGCACTTGGCGCTGATGTCCTCCGAAAATCGCGCTGCGCACGCGCTCGGTAACAACTATCCGGGCGGGATGCCGGCCATGGTGAGCGCCATGAACGCGAAGGCCGCGGCGCTCGGGATGACGACTGCCCACTTCGTCGATCCGACCGGCTTGTCCAGCGAGAACGTCGCGAGCCCCAAGGATTTGTCCAAGCTGGTCATCGCCGCTTCGCAGAATCCGACCATCCGGGAGTACTCCACCGACAAGCGCTACACGGTGCGCGTCCACCGTCATCTGGTGGAGTTCCACAACACCGATAATCTGGTGGCCAATCCCACCTGGAACATCATTGTGCAGAAGACCGGCTATATCGCCGAGGCCGGCAGGTGTCTGGTGATGGAAGCGGTGATCGAAGGCCGCAACGTGGTGATCGTGTTGCTGGATTCATTGGGCAAGTACACGCGCGTCGCCGACGCCAAGCGCGTCAAGAGCTGGATGGAGCAAAGCTCGATCGAGCGCGTCCGGGTGTCGATGCGCTAGTGTGTTTCGACAGGAGCCGGCTGTCGCGCGCTCATCTCCTCGCGATCGGTTGGCTCCCGTGTCTGTTGGCGGGTGCGGGCGTTTGCGCCGCCCATCGCTAGTAATTCACCGTGAGGTGCACCCCCCAGTTGCGGGGCTGGCCCAATTGCGTATAGAGCGTGTTCGGAAAATTCGGCGGCTGGTCGCCGAAATAAAAGCCGCGCACCGTGTAGTCCTTGTTGAGCAAATTCCTGCCCCACCAGTAGATCTCGTAGCGGCCAGTCTGCCAGCCCAGTTTGGTGTTTACGAGGCCATAGGGATTCGAGCGGGTCCAGTTGGGCGGCAAGTCGTAGAAGAACGATCCCATGCCGGTTACGTCCACTCGCGCGAACGGGCCGCGAGGATCGCGCCAGGTGGAGTTGATCGCCGCCTGCCACGCCGGCGCGTTCGGCAGCGCGCGATTCGGGAAGACCGCGCCGTTCTGTACGAATCCGCGGTAAAGAGTCTGCAGCAGGCCCAATGAGCCGCCGAATTCCAGTTTCGAGGTCGCGCGCCAGGCGAGGCTGCTTTCCAATCCGTAGTTGTAGCCCGATTGGGCATTGCCGGTGTAAAAAATGAAGGTGTTGGGATTATTGGGGATCAATTGTTCGCCGGTGAGCAGCTGCGGAGCGTGCCGCGCCATGTAAAAGAGCGATGAGTCGGTCCGAAGGCTGCCGTCGGGCGCTTGCGATTTGTACCCGATCTCGTAGTTCATATCGTCTTCCGGACCGAACAGAATCTGGTTTGCGTGCAGCCCCTGGCTCAAGTTGAAGCCGCCCGCCTTGTAGCCGCGTGCGATCAGTGCATAGATCTGTCGGCCCTTGGCAAGGGTGTAGTCCAAGGAGGCGTGACCGCCCCATAGATTGTTTTCCGGATCGAACACGTTGCTCAACGTCGGGGCATCGAGATTCGTGGTCGTATCATCGTAATGGGTGGTGCGGCGCTCGCCGCGCAGGCCGAACGACCAGCGCGCTCTGGCGCCGAGATCGCCGTCTATTTGGCCGTACAGCGCGCTGTTCAACGCCTGATACCGGCTTTGCGCGACGCTTAAGGTGGTGGAATTCTGCGTGGCGTCGAAAGGATCCACATAAACGCCGCTGCTGGTGTCGCTCAAACTCTCGTGCAGCTGAAAGGCGTAGGCTCCGAACAGCCAGGATAGGCCGTGCTGCCGCGTGTCGCCCAGGCGTATCTCCGCGCTGCGGGTCGAGCGATAGCGAACCTGATACTCGGTGTAATCGTAGGTATACGGCGCCCAGGAAACGGGATTTCCCCAATCGCCGTCAAAACCGTAGTTCACGGTGGTGTCCGCGTAGGTCGCGATCGCGGTGAGCGTCGCGCTCGCCCAGCCGGTGTAGTCGGCGCGCGCTGAAACGCCGGTGGAATACTGCCGATCGACGCCCGGATGATCGGACTCGGTGATGCGGCTGCCGTTGTAGATCGACCACGCGTCGTAGCCGTTGTCGATCTGCACGCGCAGCACCGCGAGGTCGACGCGCCATTGGTCGTTGGGCTCATAGCGCCACCTGCCGCGCAGGGTGAGCTCGTCGCGGTTGTCGGTATCGCGACCCAGGTACGCATTGCGATAGAAGCCGTCGCTCGTGTATTGCTGGGCGGCGAGCCTGAACGCCGAGTCGAGGGCAGGCACCGGACCTGTGATCACCGCGCCGTAAGAGCGTTCGCCGTAGTCCCCGGCGTCGAATTCCGCGCGGCCGCCGAACTCTTCGGCAGGTGCCGCGCTCTTGACGTAGATGAGTCCGGCGAGCGCGTTCGCTCCATAGAGCGTGCCCTGCGGGCCGTGCAGTACTTCGATGTGATCCACATCGAACAAAGTGGCGGCCATGCCGAGCCCGCTGAAGTCGATGTCGTCGATCAGGAAACCCACGGAAGGGTTCGGGGCGCCTTGATACTGCTGCAGCTCGCCGATGCCCCGAATCTGGAAATATCTCGGCAACGACGTGTCGCCGGCCCAGTTGAAGTTCGGCACCAGCGCCAGGACATCCTCGAAATTTTGCCGTCCGGCATCGCGCAGCGTGTTCGAGTCGAGCACCGAAACGCTGCCCGGTATTTCGGATTCCGGCAGCGGCTTCAAGGTGGCCGTCACGATGATCGGGTCGAGCTGAGTGCCGCCTGAGGCCGCCGCCGAGGTTGCCGGCAGAGGCGATGCCGGAGCCCAGTCCCCGAAGAGGCAGGCGAGCCCCAGAAAAACGCAAATCCTACCCATGCTCCCTCCGCCGGTACTAACCGGATCAGGTTCAATGGGTTTGCCGGTGCGCGCCCTTCGGACGCTGCCGGCATCTCAGGCCCTCAAGGCCACCCCAGCTTGTTCGAGACGTTACTTTAGGCGTTTAGCCGTGAATTTCAATGGCCGGCGAGGCGCATCGCCGCCCCGATCAATCCGCCTGCGACCAACATGACCGTGGGCATAAACGTCAGACCGAAACCGGGACCGCGTTTTGCGGGGTCTTTGACGTAGCTGGCGGAGTACAGTTCGCGGCCTATCAGATACACGACGCCAAGGCCGGCAGCCCACAGGGGGCTGAAATAATGGCTGAATAAATACAATCCGGGAACAAAAGCAATCAACTGCTCCAAAGTATTCTGTTGAACGCGAAAGTGGCGCTCGAAAATCTCGTTTCCGGTGGTGGCGGGGGCCTTGACCCCGTACTTGCCTCGGGCTGCGCCGACCTTGAAGCCGAAGACGACGAACTGAAGAAGTGCGAGCGCAGTCACGATATCGACATATGCCATGGATGTTCCTCCAATCTTGTTGGATTCTAGCACTCCGTCGCGGCTTGGTTTGCGCCAAGCTTTGGTGTTCCAATGGCCTAGAGGTTCGAGATCTGCAATGAGCTTACCCCGCAAGTCCACTCATTCCGGCACCCGCGGCTATGCCCATCTGATCGAGGTGGGCGTTCCGGTGGCGCGAGTATGGCGTGCGCTCACCGACCCGGGATTGATCCGAATCTGGTCGGGTCAGGAAGCCGAGATCGATCCTCGTGAGGGCGGTCTGTACCGCATCGGCAAGCGCAACGAAGGCGGCCGCGAAGCGCATATCGATATTTTCGAGGTGAATCGCCGGCTGCGCTTGATTTATCTGAACGGCCCGGACAAGCCGACGAGCGACAGCGCCGTGGTGGACGACTTTCTGCTCGACGTGCGCAAGGGCGAAGGAACCACTTCGCTGCGCCTGCTCGGTTCGGGAGTTCCCGAGTCGTCCAGCTGGGACCAGACCTACGTGCGCCTGCGGGTGGGATGGGAGCGGTTGATGGCCCGCATCAAAGTGACCCTCGACAGCCCGCCGCCGCGTAAAAAGCCGCCGGCCGAGCCCAAGGATCCGCCCCTGCCGGGATTGGATTACTGATCGCGCCTTATTGCGCGCGCAGCGCGCGGGTGGCATAAGATACCGATGGAGACAGCATGCTCGGCTTCCTAGTTCGCGCAGCCGTGGTGGCGCTCGGTCTATGGTTGGCAACCCTGTGGGTGCCGGGCGTTCACATCGACAGCCCGGCGACTTTGATGCTTGCCGGCTTATTGCTCGGGATCGTCAATTCCATCGTACGGCCCATCGCCATCGTGCTGACCTTGCCGATGACCATCGTCACTCTCGGATTGTTCCTGTTGGTGATCAACGCGGGGATGGTGGCGCTGGTCGCTTGGATGCTGCCGGGAATGCACTTGGCGGGGTTTTGGTCGGCTTTCTGGGCCGCCGTGCTTGTGAGCCTGGTGAGCATGCTGGGTTCGTGGTTTGTCGGACCCAAGGGCAAAATCGAAGTAATCGTCAAGCGCCGCTGATGCGCTTCTGGCATGGGCGGAGCGCAGGGGCTCACTGCGTCTTCGGTTCGCCCAGCGTCTTCGGGTCGGTGAGAGCGCCGCCGGGCAGTGTCAAGATGCCTACCGCGGCGATGATGATCACCATACCCACCAGCTGAAAATTCGACAAATGCTCGTTGAGAAACAGCCAGCCGAGAAAGGCCGCGATGGCCGGATTCACGTAGCCGTAGGTGCCGATCAGCGCCGGCGTCGCGTTGAGGCTGAGCCAGCCATAGGCGGTATAGGCGAGACACGAGCTGAAGAAGGTGAGATAGAAAAGTGCCGCCAAGCCGGGGAAGTTGGGCGCCCAGTGCGCGGGATCGCCGTGGCCGATCGCAACCACCAACAACATGAGACCGCCCATGCACATTTGCATGGCCATGAACATGAGAGAAGTCAAGTTGGTGTCGATGCTGCGGTAGTACAGGGTGCCGAGCGCCCACGCACAGCACGCGGTCAGCACACCGAACTGCGCCAATAGGTGCGATGCCCGCCAATCGCCCTTCGGAATCAGCATCAGGACCGCGCCCGCGAATCCCGTGAGCATGCCGAGAACGGCCCAGCGAGTGAGCGGATGGCCGCGCCGGCCAAAAACCCCGAGTCCCGCGATCCAAAATGCCGCTGTGCCATTGAGCAGGGCCGACTGATTGCTCGGAATATAGTGAATGGCCCAGGTGTTGAGCCCGTTGCTCGCAAAAACCATGAAAAACCCGGCAATGATCACCTGGCGCCACTCGGTCAAGCGGTTGGGAAAGGGATGGCCGCCCCAGAAGCGCGCGATCAGCGCGAGCAGCGCACCCGCCGTCAGGAATCGAATCGCGGAAAACAGGGCGATGGGGAGGTTGTTGACCGCGATCTTCGAGAACAAGAAGCTCGAACCCCACACCAGGTAAATGGTGCCGAGGCATACCATGAGCTTCGCGGTCGAGCGGGAATCGCGCATTGAATTTACCGCCCGGACCGATTTAAGCCGGATGTCGCGGTGTTCCGGCGCGAAATACCCAATAGCAAACACCCAGCAATAGAGCCGCCGCCCACCACTTGCCTCCGGGCAGTTGGGCGCCTGAAGTGAGCACGTCGGGGTTCCTGCTGATCCAAATGCACATCGCGATGAATATCCCCACCAGCGCCTCGCCGGTGATCAATCCCGCCGCGAACAACATGCCGTTTTGGGCGAGTTTGTCGTGATCGCCACCCGGGTTGTGCTTGAGGTGCCAACGGCCGACCAGTTCGGCCACGATGCCGCCCCCCAGAATCGGTGTCGATACGTCGAGCGGCAGATAGATTCCCACGGCGACCGCGAGCACCGGCGCGCTCCAGCGCGAGCCGCGTCGCTTGAGGTACAGATCCAGGACAATGATCAAGGCGCCGATCACGGCGCCGATCGCAATCATGCCGCTCGGCAACGTGCCGCCGA
>DAINPA010000032.1:3053-21233 GCA_036743675.1 Steroidobacteraceae bacterium | reverse complement strand
GAGGGATTGCAAATCGGTTCGGGCCGCGTTTTTCACTTGAAGGGTCACAAAAGCGAAAACGTACTGTAAAGCTGAATATCTCTAATGTCGCGGCCGCGAGGGCCATGCAGGCGGAATGCGAAGTGTTGCGGGAAGTTGTGGCGCTGGCCGAGGATTCATGGCGGCGGGCGTGATCGTCACCGGCGATATCCTCGAGCCCGAGCCCATCGACATCGAGATTCTCGGACTGGTGCATACGCCCGAATATCTTCGCAAACTGCAATCGTCGGGGCTGTCGGCGGCGGAACAACGGCGGCTCGGCACCTGATGTTTGAACTCGGTATAACTTGAGTTATACTAAGCTTGTGAAGACCGCGATTTCGATTCCCGACGCCATCTTTGAGGAAGCCGAACGTGTTGCAAAACGGCGCGGCGTCTCGCGCAGCGAACTGTACGCCAAAGCGGTCGATGAATATGTCAAATCCGAGCGCTTCCTCGGCGTCCGCGAACGATTGGATGGTGTCTATGGCCATGACGGGGAGGAGTCGAGGCTCGATCCGGCGCTCGCCGCGGTGCAATCGGTGTCGCTCGACCAAGATGACTGGTAGTGCGTCGCGGCGAAGTGTGGTGGGCCTCCCTCGGCGAGCCGCACGGTTCAGGCCCTGGGCTGCGTCGGCCGGTCGTCATCGTGCAGGCTGATGATTTCAATGAGAGCGCGATTCGCACCGTGTTATGCGTCGCCGTGACATCCAATATGCGTCTCGGCGAGGCACCGGGTAACGTCCGCTTGTCGCGGCGCGCAAGCAGGTTAAGCAAAGCATCGGTCGCGAATGTCTCTCAAGTGATCACGGCTGACAAGCGATTTCTCACCCACCGTGTCGGCCGACTGAGCGCCGCGACTCTGCGCGACATCGACGCCGGCCTTCGGCTGGTGCTGGCGTTATAGCCCGCCTCTCAGAATCCTGAGAGGCGGGGGAACTATGCCGCTGCGCTCATCAGCCCCTTGAGCTTGCTGATTGCATTGGTCTCGACCTGGCGCACGCGCTCGGCGGAAATGCCGTACTGGTCCGCAAGCTCGTGCAAGGTGGCCTTGTCGTCGGTCATCCAGCGCCGCTTCAAGATGTTGCGGCTGCGTTCATCGAGTTTCTCGAGCGCGATGCTCAAGCGATCGCTGGAATCCGCTTGCCACTCCTCGCGCTCCACTTCGATCGCGGGATCGGCGTGGCTGGCCGGCAGGTACATGGCCGGCGAATAGGTATCCTGTTCGTCGCTCTCCGGAGTCGGGTCGAAGGACATGTCGCGCGCCGACAGCCGCTGCTCCATTTCCCGTACGTCGCTCACGTCGACTCCGAGATCGCGAGCGACAGCCTTGGTTTCCTCTTCGGACAGCCAGGTCAGATTCTTCTTCATCCGGCGCAGGTTGAAGAACAGCTTGCGCTGCGATTTCGTGGTCGCGACCTTCACCAGCCGCCAGTTGCGCAGCACATACTCGTGAATCTCGGCGCGAATCCAATGCACTGCGAAGGACACCAGTCGCACGCCGACCGCCGGGTCGAAGCGCTTGACCGCCTTCATGAGTCCCACATTGCCCTCTTGCACCAGATCGCCCATGGGCAGGCCGTAGCCCAGATAGCCGCGCGCAATGTGCACCACGAATCGCAGGTGCGAGAGCACCAGCTGCCGCGCAGCGTCCAAATCGGCTTCGGTGCGGAACCGGGTCGCCAGCGCCACCTCGTCTTCCTTCGACAGCACCGGGATCTGCGATACGCGATCGATATAGGCATCGAGGCTCCCGACGGGACCCGCGAACACCAGAGCACTCTGTTTAGCGACTAAAGCAGTAGCCATCTATTGAAACCCCCTAAGCAATTCCCTGAACAAATAATAGTAGCACTCTTGGCCTTGGACTGCTAACGGACCAACCTGTTGCTACAGCCCTATAAATCTATTTAAAACCAAGACTTATGAGGGCTCGACGGCGCGTATATGACGCGTCGCCGCAATCCAGGATCCGAGCCAGCTCAAGGCCACGGCCACTCCCAACACGCCTGCCGCCGTAAGGACCTGCAGCCCCCGCAGGCGCATGGGACTGCCGTACAACCCGGCCAGGTGTTCGACCGGGCCCGCGAGCACCGCGACCGCGGCCGCGACCAATATCACGGCGCCCAAGCCGCCTCCCAATCCATACCAGACACCGCCATACAGAAACGGCCGGCGGGCAAAACCGTCGGTCGCGCCCACTAATTTCATCACCTCGATTTCGGCGCGTCGGTTCAATATATCGAGGCGAATGGTATTGCCGACGACCAGCACCACGCCGAGCCCGAGCAGCCCGCCGGTGAGCCACACGACTCGTCTCAAGACCTCGAGCATCGCGTTCAGGCGCTGTACCCATTCGGTGTCGAGCTGCACCGTGTCCACGTCCGCAAGCGCCGCGATGCTGGTTTTGAGCGCGAGGGTCCCCTCGAGGGTGCTCGCCGCGAGGGTGGGCGTGACAATGAGCGTATTCGGCAACGGGTTGTCGGTGAGCGTATCGAGCGCCTTGCCGAATCCGGACCCATCGCGAAAATCCTTGAGCGCCTGCTCCGCCGTAATGACGCGCACCGCCGCCACATCCGCGCGGATGCGCAGCTGTTTCGCCAACGCCTGGGTCCGCTCCGAGCCGGCCTTTTTGTCGAGGTAAACCGACAAGTCGAACGCTTGATTCCAATTCGTGGTGGCGGTGCGGGCATTTTGCAACAGCACGTTCAGAAACAGCGGCAGCGCAAGCGCCACCGCGATCACCGCCACCGTCATCAGGGTCGCCAGCGGATTCTGTACGGTGCGGCCCAAAGACCCCACCAGAGTCTGGGCGTGGCGCGCGAGCCAGGTTTTTACCGCGCCGGGCATGTTACGGGGCCGCGCTCGAGGCGGCGCTTTGCGCCGCGCCCGATGCGCTGACGGCTTGAGGTACGGGGCTGCCGGTCTCGGCGATGACTCGTCCGTCATCGAGCACGATGCGCCGCGCCGAGAACCGGTCGATCAGATGCACATCGTGAGTCGCGATCACGACCGTCACGCCGACATCGCTGAACCGCTTGAACAGCTGCATGATCTCAATCGCGAGATCGGGATCCAAGTTGCCGGTCGGCTCATCCGCGATCAACAGCGGAGGCTTGGCGACCACCGCGCGGGCGATACCCACCCGCTGCTGCTCTCCGGTGGACAGTTCGAGCGGCCGGCTTCTTTCCTTGGACAGCAGCCCAACCTGATCGAGAGCCGCGCGCACGCGCTTGTCGATTTCACGCTTGGGGTATCCGGCGATGATCAGCGGCAATGCGACATTGTCCGCGACCGGGCGGTCGTGCAGCAGCTTATGATCCTGGAACACCACGCCGATTTGCCGGCGAAACTGCGGTATGCCGCGCGGTTTGATGGATGCGGTGTTTTGATTGTTGATGAACACCTGGCCGCGCGTGGGGCGCTCGATGAGCGCGATCAGCTTGAGGATACTGCTCTTGCCGGCGCCCGAATGGCCGGTCAAGAACGCAAGCTCGCCCGAGTCGATCTTGAACGACACCCCGGCCAAGGCCTCGCGCCCGTTGGGGTAGCGCTTGTGAACCTGCTCGAAGCGAATCATGCGGCGCGCCCGTCCGCGGTGTCGTCGGGTGCCGATTTCAGCAGCGCCGCGACGAATTCCGCGGCGTTGAACACGCCGAAATCCTCGCTCTGCTCGCCGACGCCGATGAATCGGATGGGAATGCCCAGCTTCTGTGCGATGGCGAGCACGATACCGCCTTTGGCCGTGCCGTCGAGCTTGGTGACAACCAAGCCGGTGACTCCCAAACCTTTGTGAAACTGCTCGGCCTGCGCGACGGCGTTTTGTCCGATGGTGCCGTCGAGCACCAACAGCACTTCATGCGGGGCCGCGGGGTCGAGTCTGCCGAGCACCCGCTTGATCTTCTTGAGCTCCTCCATGAGATGCGTTTGAGTGTGCAGCCGGCCGGCGGTGTCGGCAATCAACACGTCCACATGGCGTGACCGCGCCGCCTGCAAGGCGTCGAAAACGACCGCCGCCGGCTCAGCGCCCGGCTGGCCGGCGATGATGGGTACCCGATTGCGTTCGGCCCAGTGTGTGAGCTGCTCGCGCGCCGCGGCGCGAAAGGTATCGCCGGCGGCGAGCATGACGCTGCGACCTTCAGCCAGGAGTCGGTGCGCCAATTTGCCGATGGTCGTGGTCTTGCCGGCGCCGTTGATGCCGACCACCAGAATGACGAAGGGCTTGATCAGGGGGTCGATCGCGAGTTCGCGCTCGACCGGCTTCAGTATGTCCACCATGGCCTCGCTCAAGGCTTTCATGAGCGCATCGACGTCATCGAGTTCCTTGCGCGCAACCCGCCGGCGCAGTCCGTCCAGAATGCGCGTCGTGGCCTCCGCCCCCACATCGGCGGTGATGAGCCGCGTCTCGAGGTCATCCAAGATGTCCGCATCGATCTTGCGGCCCGGCAGCAGCTCGGTGATGTCGGCGGTGAGCCACGCGGGCCCCACGTTCAATTTGGCGCGCAGGCGCTTGAAGAAGCCGCGGACGCCGGGTTTGTCGGCTTCGTTCGTCATAGACTCGAAAGCTTAGCAGAGCGGCCGCACGGATCGACGGCCGCCGCCGGATCGCCTCGAGGGGATGGATCCGAGTCCCACAGGGTATGATCAGCGCGGTGAGCAAACCGAAGCTCGATAAACCGCTGCCGGGGAACCGCAACTTCATACGCATCATCGGCGGAACCTGGCGCGGCCGGCGCGTGACTTTTCCCGACACGCCCGGCCTCAGGCCGACTCCCGATCGGGTTCGCGAGACCCTGTTCAATTGGCTGCAGTCATCGATCGTCGATAGCCGCTGTCTGGATCTGTTTGCCGGGTCGGGTGCGCTCGGGCTCGAGGCGCTCTCGCGCGGCGCCCGGGAAGTGGTGTTCGTAGAGCAGGCGCAGCTCGCCGCGCGCGCCTTGCAAACCGAGCTGCAGCGCTTGGGCGGCACGGCCAAGGTGCGGGTCATGGAAATGGGAGCGGCGCGCTTATTGCGCACCCCCGGCGAGCCCTTCGATGTGGTGTTTCTCGATCCGCCATTTGGGGTCGGCGCGTTGGCGGAATATGTTCCCCAGCTCGATGCCGGCGGCTGGGTGAAAGCCGGCGGCTTGGTGTACCTCGAAAGCGAACGGGCGGCCGGTGTGCCCGTGTTGCCGCCGCATTGGGATCTGCTCAAGGCGAAGTCGGCGGGCGAGGTGGGGTATCATTTGGCGCGCGTCAATCCTCGGCCTGGACAATGAATAAAAGAACCGCTGTATATCCGGGAACCTTCGATCCGATCACCAACGGTCACCAGGATCTAGTGCGGCGCGCGGCGAGCATCTTCGATCGCTTGGTGGTCGCCATTGCCGCGAATCCGAACAAGGCGCCGATGTTTTCGCTCGAGCAGCGGGTGGACATGGCGCGCCGGGTGCTCGCGGACGTGCCCAATGTCGAAGTGAAGGGCTACGCGGGGCTCACCGTCGAGTTTGCCAGGACCCATGGTTTGTGGGTGATTGTGCGCGGCTTGCGCGCCGTGTCGGACTTCGAATTCGAATTTCAGTTGGCCAACATGAGCCGGCATCTGACACCCGAGATCGAGTCCGTGTTCATGACGCCGCAGGAACAGTACACCTTCATCTCGTCGACCCTGGTTCGCGAAATCGCGGTGCTCGGCGGCAATGTGTCCGAATTCGTCCACCCCATCGTCGAAACAGAATTGAAACGGCACCGCAAGCTTTGAGGAACGTGGCAGCCCGCAGGATCGTGGCGCTTGCCGCCTGGCTGGTGGCGCTTGCCCCCTGGTCGCTGCCGTCGTATGCCGATGAAGCGGCGGCAACGCCAAGCGCCCGGCCGCTGTCGCGGCTCCCTGCGCACAAGGGCGCCATTGCGAGCGCCTATCCGTTGGCGAGCCGGGCGGGCCAGGAGATGCTCGCTGTAGGCGGCAACGCCTTCGATGCGGCGGTCGCGGTGTCGGCGGCGCTGGCGGTGGTCGAGCCCACCAGCTCGGGCCTCGGCGGGGGCGGGTTCTACCTGCTGCACCGGCAGTCCGACGGTTTCGAGACCATGCTCGATGCGCGCGAAAAGGCGCCCGGCGCGGCCACGCGCGACATGTATTTGGACCCGGCGGGCAATCCCATTGCACGGGCTTCCGTGGCGGGGCCGCTGGCGGCGGGAATACCGGGGGAGCCCGCGGCCTTGGATTACCTCGCGCGGCGCTTCGGCAAATTGGCGCTGAAGGAAAGCCTGCGGCCGGCGATTCGCCTGGCGCGCGAGGGCTTTCCCCTGTATCCGCGCCTGCAAGCAGCCATTCGCTACAAGCGGGAAGTGTTGCTGCGCTCGCCCGATGCGGCCAAGGAGTTTCTGACCGCCGAGGGCGGGGTGCCGGAACTCGGCACCCTGATCAAGCAGCCCGACTTGGCGCTCACTCTCGAGGCCATGGCGGCCCAGGGCGCCAAAGGCTTTTACGGTGGCCGCGTGGCCCAGGATCTGGTGAACGGCGTACGGGCCGGAGGCGGCATTTGGACGCTCGAGGACCTTGCCTCGTATCGCGTGATCGAACGCAAGCCGCTGGTCGGGAATTATCACGGCGCACGCATCGTGTCCGCCTCGCCGCCCTCCTCGGGCGGCGTCGCGCTTATGGACGCACTCAATATTCTGGCGGGCTTCGATCTGAAGCAGGCCGATGCCGGGACCCGCAAACACCTGATCGTCGAAGCGATGCGCCGCGCCTATCGCGACCGCGCGGTGTACCTGGGGGATCCGGATTTCGTCGCCATGCCGCTCGCCCTGCTCACCAGCCAAGACTACGCCGCCGGTCAGCGTTCCAGCATTCGCCTCGACAAGGCGATGCCGAGCGATCTGTTGCCGGGCATCGAGACGGTGCCGGTGGGGTTGCACACCACGCATTTCTCGATCCTCGATGCCGGCGGCAATCGCGTCGCGGGCACGCTCTCGGTCAACCTCTTTTTCGGCACCGGCGAGATGATTCCGAAAACCGGCGTGCTGCTCAACAACACCATGGACGATTTCTCCATCAAGCCGGGCACGCCGAATACGTTCGATTTGGTGGGCAACGCCGAGAATGCCATCGCGCCCAACAAGCGCCCGCTGTCCAGCATGACGCCGAGTTTCGTCGAAACGCCGAAGGGTTTGATGATCATCGGCACGCCGGGCGGCGGCTACATCATCAGCATGACGATACTGGGAACGCTCGATTACCTCGACGGCATGAGCGCAGCGGAGATCGTCAAAGATCCGCGCTACCACCATCAATATCTGCCGGACGTGATCGAGTACGAGAAGGGGGCGCTCGCGCAGAGCGAGATCTCCAGGCTCGAGGCCATGGGTCACAAGCTGGAGGAGGGCAGCCGCCGTTGGGGCAACATGCAAGTGATCACCTGGGATTTTGCCAGCGGCGAAGTGGAAGCGGCCGCCGATCCGCGCGGCGAGGGCGAGGGGCTGATTTACTGAGCGGCGGCTGCGATCGGATCAGCGCTGGCAGGCGGGGCACCAATACGTGGATCGCTGCCCTTGTACGAATTGCTTCACCGGGGTTTTGCAAACCCGGCACGGCTCGCCGGCGCGTTCATACACGAACAGCCGCTGCGCGAAATAGCCCGGCGTTCCCTCGGCGTCGACATAGTCGCGCAGCGTCGTGCCGCCGATCTCGATGGCGTCGGCGAGCACGCCTTTAATGGACCCAACCAGGGCCTCGGTCTGGGCGCGGCTCAAGCGCCGCGCGGCGCGGCGCGGCGAAATGCGGGCGCGAAACAACGCTTCGCTGGCGTAGATGTTGCCCACGCCGACGACCGCTTGCGAGTTCATGATGAGCTGCTTGATGGCGACGGTGCGGCGGCGCGTGGCGCGATACAGATATTCGGCGTCGAACGCGGCGCTCAAGGGCTCGGGCGCAAGCTTGGCGAGGAGCGGATGTTCGAGCGGATCCCCATCGGTCCAAAGCAGGCTGCCGAAGCGTCGCGGATCGTGGAAGCGCAGGAGCCGGCCCGAGTCGAGCTCGATGTCCCAATGATCGTGTGGCCGCGGCGGTGCGCCGGCTGCGAGCAGCCGCAGGCTCCCCGACATGCCGAGATGCAGGATCAGCGTGCCGGCATCGAGCGTGATCAAAAGGTATTTGGCGCGCCGCGCGACGCGGCGCACGGTCTGAAGGCGAAGCAGCGCCTCGAAATTCGCGGGGATCGGCCAGCGCAAGCGGCGCTCGCGCACCACCACATCGACGATGCGCCGCCCTCGCAGCGCGGGCGCTATGCCGCGCCGGGTGGTTTCTACTTCAGGCAGCTCGGGCAGGAGCTACTTGATCTTCGATTCTTTGTAGGCGACGTGCTTGCGCACGACCGGATCGAATTTCTTGGTCTCCATCTTATCGGGATGCAGACGCTTGTTCTTCGTGGTCGTGTAGTAGTGCCCGGTGCCCGCTGAGGAGACCAATTTGATTTTATCGCGCATGGATGAGGCTCCTTAAACCTTGACGCCCTGGGCGCGAAGGTCGGCAACCACCACTTCCACGCCGCGCTTTTCGATGGTGCGCAAGCCGCGCGTGGTGACGCGCAGGCTGACGAATCGCTTCTCGGTCTCCAGCCAGAACCGGTGGGTGTGCAAATTCGGCAGAAACCGGCGCCGTTTGCGATTGTTCGCATGGGAAACCGTATTACCCGTTTTCGGGCCTTTGCCCGTGACTTGGCAGACTCGCGACATGAGGTGAACCTTCGGAAGGACAATGATCGAGCCGCGCTTTATACCAGGTGCGCCACTTCCGGGCAACCGGCGGGGGCGCCCGGTCGACCCACAGGGAGAGCTCGCGGCACAACCGGGCCTTTGCCTGCCGGCCCGGCTAAGTCATTGTATGGACTAGCAATGAAGCGGGCACATCAACGGCAAATACAGCGCCGATCGCCGCCATAGGCCGGTCGTCAAAGCAACCCCCGCTCCGCCAGCGAGACGCTGGCGCCGTCGCCGACGATGATGTGATCGAGCAGGCGGATGTCCACCAGCGCGAGCGCCTCCTTGACCCGCTGGGTGATCAACTCGTCCGCCCGGCTCGGCTCCGCAATGCCCGAAGGGTGGTTGTGAGCGACGATCACCGCGGCGCAATTGCGCTGCAGCGCCAGCTTGACGATCTCGCGCGGATGCACGCTGGCGCCGTCAATCGTGCCGCGGAACAGCTCTTCGAATTGAATCAGGCGATGACGATTATCGAGATACAGGCAGCAAAAGACCTCGTGCTCGAGATCGCGCAGCTTGGCGCGCAGGAATTCACCGGTCGCCCGGGGGTTTGCCATCGACGGGCCGGTGCGCAGCGTCTCCGCCAATTGCCTTCGGGAGATCTCGGCCGCCGCCTGCAGCTCCGCATAGCGGGCGGGTCCCAAGCCCGGATGCGCGCAAAAGCGCGTCCGATCTGCGGCGATCAGCCTGCGCAGCGAGCGGAAGCTTTGGAGTATTTCGCGGGCAAGATCGACGGCGGATCGGCCTGCCATGCCGGTGCGCAGCAAAATCGCGAGCAGTTCCGCATCCGACAACGCGGCAGCGCCCTTGTCGAGCAGCTTCTCTCGCGGTCGTTCTGCGCTCGGCCAATCCCGGATTGCCATGAATCCGAGCATGGCGGGCGTGTTGGCGAATCACTAGCGCCATTTCGCGGGCGAGCACGCAGATTGACGCGGCAGCGCCTTAACCGTGTCCGGAGCTGCCGAAACCGCCGCCGCCGCGCGCGCTCGCGGTGAAGTCCTCGACCACTTTGAAATCGACGTGCACGACCGGCACGATCACCATCTGCGCGATGCGATCGCCGGGGTTCACGGTGAAGGGCGCCGATCCGCGATTCCAGCACGACACCATCAGCGGCCCCTGATAATCGGAATCGATCAGGCCCACCAGATTGCCGAGCACGATGCCGCTCTTGTGCCCGAGTCCGGAGCGCGGCAGCAACATCGCCGCAAGAGCGGGATCTTCGAGGTAAATCGAAATTCCGGTGGGAATGAGCTGCGCGGCGCCCGGCGCCAGAACCAGCGGCGCCGCAAGGCAGGCGCGCAAATCCATGCCGGCGGAGCCGGCGGTGGCGTGCGCGGGCAAGGGAAATTCGCGCCCGATGCGCGGATCCAAGATCCTGAGCTTGACGGTGGGCCGCATCGAATCAGCGGCGTATGCGGCGGCTGCGCAGGCGGGTGCGCGGGTCCGTCACCGTGGCGCGGGCGGCGGCCGCGCGGCGCTTGCGCGCACCGCGCCGCGGGGCGCCGTCGGAGGGAGGCAGGCGCTTGGCGATCAGGGCAATGAGCTCGCGCGCGACGCTGAGCTTCGGTGCGCGCGCGATCTCGAGTTTTCCGCCGGGCCATAAGACCGTCAGAGCGTTGTCCTCGCAATCGAACGCGATCCCATCGCCGACCTGGTTGGCCGCGATCAGATCGAGTTTCTTGCGCTTGAGTTTGCTGCGCGCGTTTTCCTCGACGTCGTTGGTCTCGGCGGCGAATCCGACCACGAACGGGCGCTTCGCCATGTCGGCGACCGACTTGATGATGTCGGGCGCGGCTTCCAGATCGATTTTGACCGTGCCGCCCTGCTTCTTGATCTTCTGCTTGGCAACGTGCACCGGCTGAAAATCGGCGACGGCCGCGGCGGCGATGAACACGTCCGCCTCGGCCACATGGCGGTGCACGGCCGCGTACATATCCCGTGCGCTCTCGACGTCGATGCGCGTGATTCCCGCAGGCGTCGGCAAGTGCACCGGTCCCGCGACCAGGGTCACGTGTGCGCCGGCCTCGCGCGCGGCGGCGGCCACGGCGAAACCCATTTTCCCCGAGCTGCGGTTGGTCAAATAGCGTACCGGGTCGAGGCGCTCGCGGGTCGGCCCCGCCGTGATCAGCACGTTGAGGCTGGCCAGCAGGCCGGCATTGACCGGAGGCTCGAGCAGGGTCTCGGCGAGTTGTTTGGGTTCCCACATGCGGCCCGCACCGACTTCGCCGCAGGCCTGATCGCCGGTGGCGGGGCCCAGCATGCGTACGCCGCGCGACATCAAGGTTTCGACATTCGCCTGGGTGGCCTTGTTGGCCCACATGAGGCGATTCATCGCGGGCGCGAGCACCAGCGGCGCCTCCGTGGCGATGCACAGCGCCGCCAACAAGTCATCCGCGCGGCCGCCCGCCAAGCGTGCGATGAAATCCGCGCTCGCCGGGGCGATCAGCACGATCTCGGCCCAGCGGGCGAGTTCGATGTGGCCCATGGCGGCCTCGGCGCTGCTGTCCCACAAATCGGCGCGGACCGGGCGGCCCGAAACCGCCTGCAAGCTCATGGGAGTGATGAACTTGCGCGCCGACGCGGTCATCACCACCTGCACGTCGGCTCCCCGTTCGATCAGACGGCGAACCAGATCCGGGCTCTTGTAGGCGGCGATGCCTCCGGTCACCCCCATCAGGATTCGGGTCTTGGGCCTCAATGGATGCCCTTGAGTTCTTTGAAGCGCGTGATATCGCTGTCGAATTGTTCGCGCACCTTTGCCGCCTCAGTGCGCTTCTGCTGGAGATTCGCCTCCTGCGTACGGATGTCGTTGCCGACACGCACCAGATCCTCGGCAAGTTGGTCCGACATGGGCGGCGCATTCGCATCGGAACTGTAGGGTTTGAAATGCATGCTGGTCGCGCGCAGTTTCTTCAATTTACCGTCGAGGATCTCGAGGAATTGACTTGTGACTTTGATTTGATCGGACAGGAGGTCCAGCCGCTGATCGCGCAGGCGCTCGATTTCCTGCACCGAGGCGTATGTGTTGAGAAGATTCTTATCGCGGCTCGCACTGCGCTCCGCCTCGAGCCTCTTTCGTTCTTCCTCGGCCAACTGCTCGGGGTTTTTTTGCGCCTCCAGGCGCCCGACTTCGATCCCCTGCTTGTTCACGACGGCGCGTTCCTGCGACGCGTATTCCGGCGGGATCTGGTCTCCGTAGTGGGTAACCCCCTGCGCATCCACCCATTTGTACATTTTGCGCTCCGAGGACTGGGTGTTGTCGGCAAAGGACAACGAGACCAGCAGCAGCGAAGCACCCAGGATCAAGGCAAGGTATTTCAAGAACATGCCCCCGAGGAATCCGCGACCATTGTGAGGCTCGGGCAGGGGGTTTTCCAGGACGTATTCCTCAATCTGCGCTGCCATAGCGATCCCGATAGGCTTGCATGCTCGCCAGGTCGGCCGCACGTCCTTGCTTGCGCATGTGCTGCATGAGGTCCGACAGATTGATCACCGCAATGACCGGAATTCCAAATTGCTCGCGCACTTCCTGAACCGCCGACAGCGGGCTGACCGAACCCCGCTCCTCGCGGTCCAGAGCGAGCAGCACGCCGACCGGTTGCGCTCCGGCGGTTCGTATGATGTCGATGGATTCACGGATCGCCGTGCCGGCGGTGATGACATCGTCGACGATCAGCACGCGGCCCTGCAATGGACTGCCGACGATCAGCCCGCCCTCGCCGTGAGCCTTCGACTCCTTGCGGTTGAACGCGAACGGCACGTCGAGCCCGTGCCGGTCGGCGAGCGCGGCGGCGGCGGCGGTCACCAGCGGAATGCCCTTGTACGCCGGTCCGAACAGCATGTCGAAGGTCAGATCCGTAGCCACGGCGGCGTCGCTATAGGCGCGGCCCAGCGCCGCAATCGCCGCTCCGGTGCTGAATAATCCGGCATTGAAAAAATACGGGCTTTCGCGCCCGGATTTCAGTTTGAAGCTGCCGAATTTCAGCACGCCCAATTGCATGCACAATTCGATGAAATCGCCTTTATACGACCGTGTCATAGGAGCGGCAGTCTCGCAAGGGAAATGACGGCGCGCAAGCACAGCGCGCAGGCCGGCGTGCTGCTATGATCGCGCGCCATGCACGATGAGAGTTCGAGCGTTTGACGACGGCCGCAAAGCCCACGCTGCTGCAGGCGTTGGGCGACAAGCGCATGGCGGCCGTCCTCTTGATGAGCTTCGCCTCCGGGCTGCCGTTCAACTTGACCGGTTTCACCGTGCAGGCATGGCTGGCCTCCGAGGGCCTCGACATCAAGACGATCGGCATCTTTACGCTGGTCAGTCTTCCCTATTTTTTCAAGTTCATGTGGGCGCCGCTGTTGGACCGGTACTTGCCCCCGGTATTGGGCCGTCGCCGTGGCTGGATCCTGATTTATCAGATCTGTCTGGCGGTCGCCATTGCCGTCATGGGCTTTTGTTCCCCCACAAAAGAACTCTACGTGCTCGGCGTCTTGGCGGTGCTGGTCGCATTTCTCTCCGCGTCCCAGGATATCGTGATCGACGCGTATCGCGTGGACGCGATTCCGGTCAGCGAGCGTGGACTGGCCGCCGCCGCCCAATCATTCGGCTACCGTTCGGCGGCCATGTTGGCGGGCGCCGTGTTGGTGTTGATCGCCGCGCACTTGGGCTGGCGCGTGGCCTTTCTGATGGTGGCCTGCCTGATGGCGGCGACCACTTTGGGGACCCTTTGGGCGCCGGAGCCGGAAGTTCCCGGCAAACCGCCTCGCAGCCTGGCCGACGCCGTATGGCACCCGCTGCGCGCATTGTTCGGCCAGAAAGGCGCGTGGGGGTTTGTGTTGCTGGTGCTGCTTTACAAGATCGGCGATGCGTTCGCCTTGAGCTTGTACAGCGCCTTCATGATCAAGGGGATGGGATTTTCGCTGGATGAACTCAGCATCGCCGGCAAGGTGAACATGACGGTGTCGAGCATGATCGGCGTGGCCTTCGGCGGCTGGGTCTACATGCGCTGGGGCACTTTCAAATCGCTGTTGATTTTCGGCATCGGCCAGGCACTGACCAACCTGCTTTATGTGTGGCTGGCTCTGGCGGGCAAAAAAATATGGCTGCTGGTTCTCGCCACGTCCTTGGACACGGGTGTCGGTGGAATGGGGTTGGCCGCGTTCACCGCCTATTTGGTGTCGTTGTGCAGCGCCAATTTCAGCGCAACTCAGTATGCGCTGCTGTCGGCGATTGCGAGCCTGCCGCGGATCAGCATGGGGTCGGTCGCGGGATTCGTCGTTGCCAGGATCGGCTGGGCAAATTTCTTCGTCGTTACCTTCTTGACCGCGATGCCGGGACTCATATTGCTGGTGATTTTGCGAAAACCGATGAACGCTCTCGCGACCCGCGACGCGCCGGCGATCCAGCATTGATGTTCGTTCGACGCGGAACCGGTTAACGCCGCAGCGATCGATCCTGGTGATTCGACCAGGGGCTGCGCACGTTATCCTCGAACTCTCGATCCAAATCCTCGGCTTCCATATCGACCGCGCCCGACCAGTCTTCAGGAGCATCGGCGGCATCGATGAGCTCGTCGAGCAGCTGCTCGTTCCAAGCCTCGAAGTCAACCTCCGCGACGGTGCCGTCGAAGTACTGAATCTCTATGGTCTCATCGTCGTCGTCGATGGCGACCACTTCAAAGAGTTCGTTGGTACCGCCGCGATACCACTGACCTACGATCGGCTTGATGACGTTCATCGCGCATTCCCCTCATTGCCGCGATCAATTCAACTCCCAATACGCCGTCGGCGCAATCGAAAATTTTTGCGCGAAGCAACATCGCCTTCTATCGCCGCTCATAGGCCAAATCCCACACGCCATGACCAAGGCGGCTGCCGCGCCGCTCGAACCGGGTCGGAGGGCGAAACCCGGGGCGCGGCACATAGGTTCCGTCGCTGCTCAGGGTGGCGAGCCGCGCGCAGGCATTGCATACGCTCACCATCTGTTCGGCGTATGCCTGCCAGTCGGTCGCAAGTCGCAGCACACCCTGTGGACGCAATTTGTCGGCGAGAGTCTCGACAAAGGGCGCGTCGATCAAGCGGCGCTTGTGATGGCGCTTCTTGTGCCAGGGGTCGGGGAAAAAGATCAGGATTTCATCGAAGGACCGATCGGGAAGCGCAATGGCCAAAGCTTCGACGGCGTCATGGCAGATCAGGCGCAGATTGGCGAGTTTTGCCTGCTCCGCGCGCAGCAGCAACCGCCCCACCCCGGGACGGTGTACCTCGATCCCGAGGTAGTCGATGTGTGGATTGGCCTCCGCCAGCGTCCCGATGACTTCGCCGGCACCGAAGCCGATCTCGAGACAGCGCGGTGCTGACCGGCCGAAGGCCGCATCGAGGTCGATGGCCGCGTCCGCGACCCTCAAGCCGAATGTCGGCCACAAATCCTTGAGCGCGCGCGCCTGCGCGGCCGTGACACGGCCGGCGCGCAAGACGAAGCTGCGGATGGGGCGTCGGGCGTCCACTTGCCCGAAGTGTGCCTGATATCATCACCCCATGCGTAAAATCGGGTTAGTCTGCGCCCTTCTGTTGCTCACGGGCTGCGTGGGCCTGCCGCAACACGTCATCAAGTATCGGAGCGAGGCGTTGCGCTCAGCGCAAACGACCACACTGGGCCGCATCGCCGAGGAGAGCGCGGCAGGCGTTCCGCCCAATCTATCAGGCATACGTTTGCTGACCTCGGGCGAGGAGGCCTTCGACAGCTGGATCGCGCTCGCCGATCGCGCCGAGCGCACCCTCGACGTCCAGTACTACATCATTCATCAGGACGAATCCTCCCGAACCCTATTGCAGCACGTGCGCGCCGCCGCCGATCGCGGCGTGCGCGTGCGGGTGCTGGTGGACGACCTCAATACCGCGGGCGAGGACCGGCGGTACATGCATTTGGAACAGCACGCCAACATGTCCGTCCGCGTCTTCAATCCGTTTCCCGGCGGGCGCTCCGCGACCTGGAGCCGCATCCTCACCTCGATATCGGACATACCGCGCATCAACCACCGCATGCACAACAAGCTGTTCGTGGCCGACAACTCGCTCGCCATCACCGGCGGGCGCAATATCGGCGATGAATACTTCACGCGCGACAAGCGCAGCAACTTCATCGATCTCGACGTGGTGGCCGCCGGACCCATCGTGCCGCAGCTGTCGGCATCCTTCGACGCCTTTTGGAACAGCAAATACGCGTACCCGATCGCATCGCTCGCCTCGCCGGTGCCGGTGGAAGCGCCGCCCCCGCCCCCCCCGGCGCTCGCTGAGAGCGGCTCCGCCGGGGACGGCAATTGGCTGGCGCGCGAACTCGATGCGCACGAGCTGCATCTGACCTGGGTGGCCGCCACCGTTCTTGCCGACCGGCCTGCGAAAATCGCGAGCGAAAGCTCACCCGACCAAGAGGTGACGATCGCCAACACCATCGCGGCGCTGATGCGCTCCGCGCAGCAAGAAGCCGTCGTGATCTCGCCGTATTTCGTGCCGGGAAAGGCGGGAGTCGCGTTGATCCGGGAGCTCCGCGAGCGCGGCGTGCGTATCCGCATTCTCACCAACTCGCTGGCGTCCACCGACTCCCCGCTGGTGCACAACGGCTACGCGCACTACCGGGTGGCGCTTCTGAAGCTCGGCGTCGAATTGAGCGAGGTGCGGCCGCAACTCGGGCAAAAGCGCCCGCGCTTTCACCCGTTTCGCACCTCCCACGCCAGCCTGCACGCCAAGGCGCTGGTGATCGATCAGAAGACCGTGTTCATCGGCTCGCTGAATATGGATGAGCGATCGGCGCGCCTCAACAGCGAATTGGGCCTGGTGATCCGCAGCCCCGAGATCGCGCGCCAGGTGACGAGTCTGTTGGACGACATCAGCGCGGACGGCAGCTACAGGCTGGCGCTGGACCCGCACGATCGCATCGTCTGGTCGAGCGGCGAACCGGGGGCCGAACGGATCTGGCACAAGGATCCGGAGACGACGCTCCCGCAGCGCTTTACGCTCGACCTGCTCGCGCCGTTCGCGCCCGAGGAGCTCCTGTAATCGCAATGAGTCAAGGCGGTAGGCGGCGCATTGCTCTTCAATCGAGTTTCAATCGACGGCGATCCACCGCGGTCGGCTCCCCGTCCCGAACGGCGAGCCGGTAACCGCGCTGAGCGCACCTGTGGTGGCATCGATGGAATACACCGCCACATTATTGGAGTTTTCGTTGGCGAGATAGGCGAACTTGCCCGAAGGATCGACGACGACGTTCACCGGAAATTGCCCGGCGCCGACGCTCGACGTCCGCGTCAATTCACCGCTGCTCGGGGTAATGGAATAGCTGCTGACCTGGTTGTTGGCGGTGACGTTTGCGGCAAAGAGAAATCTGCCCGCGGGGTCGACGATCACCGATTCGGGGCTCGAACCGGTGGCGAGAGGCGAACCCGACAGCGCCCCCAGAGCGCCCGAACTCGGATTGACCGAATAGGCGGAAATCGTCGCCGCGGTTTCATTGGCCACGTACGCATAGGTCCCGGTGGGATCGACCGCGATCGACAACGCTCCGGTACCGGCACGGAACGGCGATCCGACGACAGTGGTCAACGAGCCCGCGCCGGCCTCGATGGCGAACGCCGCCACCTGGCCGTCGGCGTAATTGGTGACGTAGAGATAATTCCCGCCGGGGTCGGTTTTCAGCGAAGTGGGCTGATTCCCCACGGTGTAGGGCGAACCGCTGATCGGCGTCGCCATTCCCGTGCCGCTGTCGATGACGAACACCGAGACCGTGTTGTCCCCCATATTGGCCACATAGAGGAATTGATCGGTGGGGTCCACCAACACGGCGAAGGGCCCGCTGCCGGCGGCTATCGGACTCCCCGCGGAGGTGAGCGCGCCGGTGGCGCCGTCGATGGTAAATACCGAGACGTCATTGGAACCATGATTGACCACGTACAAATATTTGCCGTTGGGATCCACGACGGCCGATACCGGCGTGCTGCCCGAGGCAAACGGCGAACCCGCGATTGGGGTCAGGGTGCCGGTCGCGGCATTGATCGAGAATGCCGATATGGTGTCGGATCCTTGATTGGCGACATAAGCGAAACGTCCCGGTTCAGTGCAGGTCACCACGACGTTGGTGACGTCCGCCGTAGCGACCGTTCCCGAGCCGTTGTAGACGGCGCAAGTCTGTGCAGGGTTCGCGGGCTGTGCCTTGACCGTGACCGAATAAGGCCCACCCTGGTCAATCGCGGACGAAAAGCCGAACGAACCGTTCACCTTGGGGTTCACATCGTTTCCGGAGTTGTTTTGCAGAATCAGCCCGGTACCCTTGAGCCCCATCACCGTGCCGCCGACGGTGTAGCCGCCGCCGTTGTGGCAGGCGATGACGCCAAGGCCGATTGCCGCCGCCAGGGCCCCAATCCTTACGGCTCC
>DAINPA010000032.1:0-2953 GCA_036743675.1 Steroidobacteraceae bacterium | reverse complement strand
GCGGCGCCGGCCAGGAGCAGCGCCGCAATCGACGCCAAACCAATGCAGCAGAAGGTCCTCAGCATTCGCAACGTACCTCACCGTGATATCGATTGATTGTATGCTGCCGGTTTGCGGTTCAACAATCGATATTCGCGACGCGTGAAGGAGAATCGCAGCAAGCCAGCGGTCAACGGTTAGCCGCCGCGCGCGTTGCATGAAATCGTGGCGGGCTGTCTGCGGAAACCGACAGGCGCCGCCTGAACTAAACTCAGGCTTACCGTTCTAATGATTTTCAATGGAAGTGACCCATATGCCATCGCGATTTGGACGCAAGAGTTGGATGCTGGCGGGCACCGCTGCAATCGCCGTGCTGTTGCCTTGCCTGGCATCCGCGGCCCTGGGCGAGCCGGAAGCATCGGTGCTCGCCGACGGTGCGCAGCTTCAGGGTTCGATCAAGGTGTCGGATCAGGCAAGTTATCGGCTGCATGAAATTCAGTTGCCCTCGGGCACTTTGGTTCGGGAGTACGCGGGATTGGACGGCACCGTGTTTGCGATCACCTGGCATGGGCCCTATGTGCCGAATTTGCGGCAGATTCTCGGCCGCTATTTCGATGCCTACGTGGCGGCGGCGAAGGCTCCGCACGCGGATCACCATCACCTGCAAGTCAAGCAAAGCGATCTGGTCGTAGAGGCCAGCGGCCACATGCGCGCCTACAACGGACACGCCTATCTGCCGCAGGCGATTCCGGGCGGGGTGTCCGTGGGAGATCTGCCGTGAGGCCGGCGCTGCTGCAAGCGCTGCGCAACGGCTGCATGCTGGTCATCTGTCTTTCCGCGATATCCTGCGGCGGTGGCAGTTCGTTGTCCGGCGTAAGCGCGCCGGTGATACCACCGAGCTCGAACGTTGTCGACGTGGTGGTCGGAGGCGGCCCCAACGGCAATAGCGTCAATTCTCTTTACACCACGGTCACGGTGTGCGTGCCGGGCAGCACCACGCTGTGCCAGACCATCGACAACATTCTGGTCGATACGGGCTCCTACGGGCTGCGCCTGCTGGTATCGCCGCTCACGCTGAGCCTGCCGGTCTTGGCTGCCGCCGACGGCAACGCTTTGGTGGAATGCACCATATTCGTGGATGGCTATAGCTGGGGTCCCGTGGCCGCGATGGATATCCACATCACCGGCGAGTCGGCGAGTTCGGTGCCGGTGCAGCTCATCGGGGACACCCGCTTCCCCACGGTGCCATCCGATTGCTCGAGTACGGGCGGTACGGCGGAAAACACCGTCGCGACGTTCGGCGCCAACGGTGTTTTGGGCATAGGAGTCTTTCTGCAGGATTGCCCTGATTGCTCGGCCAGCGTCATCCCGGCGTTTTATTATTCGTGCACTTCCACGGCCTGCACCAATACCATGGTGGCATTGGCGAGCCAGGTGCAAAATCCCGTTCCCTTTTTCGTCACGGACAACAACGGCACGATCATCACGCTGCCCGCGGTCGTGCCCGGCGGAGCGGCGAGCGTGACGGGGTCGCTGATCTTCGGCATCGATACCGAATCGAACAATCAGTCGGGCAGTCAGACGGTGCTGACGGTGCCGACGAGCGGCGCGAACGCCGGAGGCGTGACGACGATTTTCAACGGCCAGACATTGAGCGCGAGCTTCATCGATTCGGGCTCGAACGCTCTTTATTTCAACGATTCAAGCATCACGCCATGCGCCAGCAGCCAGTTCGCCGGCTTCTATTGCCCGGTGATCACTTCGACATTTGGCGCGACGATTCAAGGCGCCAACGCCATCAGCGTCCCCGTGACCTTCAGCGTGGGTGATGCGGAGACCCTGTCACAGTCGTTCACGGCATTTCCCGGCCTGGCGGGGACGACTACGGTTGCCGGCAGCTTCGATTGGGGATTGCCCTTCTTCTACAACCATCGGGTGGCCACGGCGATCGAGGGATTCACGACCTCCGCGGGTACCGGACCTTACATCGCCTTCTGATCGCCGCGCAGCTTTTGGCTACAGCCAGCGAGCCAACCTGCCGGCCCACTCGTAGAGGGCCACGTGGGATCGATAGAGGGCCAGCACCGTCGGCACGAACACCACGGCGCCGTGCTCGTCGTGGGTCCACATCTCGGCCGGTGCGGCCGTCACTTCGAAGCCCGCCGCGGTGAATTCCGCGACCGCGCGCACCATGTGTGTGCTCGAAGTGACCAAGATGATCCGGTCGATCCCTTCGCGGCGCAGCAGTCGCGCTGAATACAGGGCGTTTTCATGGGTATTGGTGGATGCGGTCTCACTCCAGCGCACGGGCAGCTGCAGATTCTCCTCCACGAACCGGCGCATGGCGGCCGCCTCGCGCGCACTTCCCGACACCAGGATGGGAAGCTGGGTCGCGCGCGCGATCTTGCTGCCCTCGATTAATCGCAAATCGGCATAGGTGCTCGGTGCGTCGCCGCCGGCTTCGGGCGCGCCGCGGCGTACGCCTCCGCCAAGAATCACGATGGCTTGAGCGCGCGCCTGTGCCTCCGTCAGGTGCGTCGGATCGAGGGCCGGGTACCCCTCGGTCGCGCGCGTCAGGGCATCGGAGACGATGGGCATGGCGAGCAGCCAAAGGCTGCCGATCGAGACGGCACACAGCGTTAAGCCTAAGCGCGGGCGGCGCCTCCATATCAGCAGACCCGCCACACCGATCAGCAGGGGGCCGCCCGGAGGCAACAGCAGTGCCTTCAAGAAAATCCGCAATTCCAGCGCAGTCAAGTCCGATTTCCCTTCTGGGGGCACGCCCCGCATGTAATAACCGACGCTCGCGCCGAGCTTAGCACCCCATACCGTCTGAGACGGCTGCGGCGCCGCAAAACTTCGTTGGCTTGATTCCCTGATTTGCCGACCCCACTGATCCCGACTAGAATCGAGTCGGTCGCGGGCGTCGTATAATGGTAATACCCAAGCTTCCCAAGCTTGAGCCGTGGGTTCG
>DAINPA010000031.1:0-22239 GCA_036743675.1 Steroidobacteraceae bacterium | reverse complement strand
TCTTCTTCGGTCTATCGAAGTCGTTCGGATCGGGGAAATAGCGCAGCGCCGCGGGATCGGCCGACCGGTTGCGCTTCGCGGCTGCCGCCCCTACAGGCCGGACTTGAATTGCTGCCAGGCGCGGGAAAATGCCCGCGCTTCCTCCGGTGTGTACAGCTTCTGCAATTCAAGCCGATCGCGGATCTTGGGCGGAGGGTAAATGACGGTATTGTCGCGAACTGCCGGTTCGAGCAAGGGCAGGGCGGCCGCATTGGCGGTCGCGAATCCAATGAAGCGGGTTACCGAGGCCGACACCTCGGGCCGCATCACGAAATCGATGAACGCGAGTGCCGCCGCGGGGTTGGGCGAATCGGCGGGGATCACCATGGAGTCAATATAAAAGGGCACCATCTCCCGGGCGAACGAGTAATCGATATTTCTGGTGCCTTGCGATTCCTTGACCATTCTGCGCGCGGCGTTGCAAGCGCGCCACCGCGGCCGCGATTTCCGATGTACGATCGGGGTGAGGAGCCGCATCCATGACGATTAACAATCCGCCGCCGGTTGGCGCCGCCCATCCTGCGCACTGGGCCAAGACGGCGGCGCTCGGCATCGTGTTCGGCGACCTCGGCACCAGCCCGCTGTACACGCTGCAAACCGTGGTGCAAGCCATGGGCGGCCGGTTCACGGCGCCCGCTGCGCTCGGCATTCTCTCGCTCATCGTCTGGACGCTGATCCTTACCGTTTCGATCAAGTATTGTCTGATCGTGATGCGCGCGGACAACCGCGGCGAGGGCGGGATTTTGGCGCTGATGTCCCTGATTGGAGCCAATGGCTTTACCCCAGGGCTCAAATTGTTGACCGGCATGGGGCTGCTCGGCGCCGCGTTGATCTACGGTGACGGCGTCATCACTCCGGCGATCTCGGTATTGAGTGCGCTCGAGGGCGTAAACGCGGCCACCGATACCCTGAAGCCGTTCGTCATGCCGGCGGCGGTGGCGATTCTCATCGTGCTGTTCGCGACTCAGCGATTCGGTACGCAGCGCATCGGTCGCGCATTCGGACCGGTGATGCTGCTGTGGTTCATCGTGATCGCGGTGTTGGGCGTATCGGCAATTGCACGCCATCCGCAGGTGCTCGCCGCGCTCGACCCGCTGCGTGCGGTTCGATTCCTGATGTATTCCGGTGGTCGCGGCTTGCTGGTGCTGGGCGGCGTATTCTTGTGCATCACCGGCGCCGAGGCCCTGTACGCCGACATGGGCCACTTCGGCAAGGGCCCGATCCGCTGGTCCTGGTACTCGATCGTGCTGCCGGCACTGCTGTTGAGCTACGCGGGACAAACCGCTTACTTGATGGACAAGGGGTCCGTGACCGGCAACCCATTCTTCCAAATCGCACCCGGCTGGTCGATCTATCCGTTGGTTACGCTCGCAACCATCGCCACCATCATCGCCAGCCAGGCGATCATTACCGGATCCTTCTCGATGACGCGTCAAGCCATGCAGCTCGGCTGGCTTCCGGGAATCTCGATTCGCCAAACCTCCGATCGCATTTACGGCCAGATCTACGTACCGACCGTCAACTGGCTGCTGATGATGGCGACGGTTGCGATAACCATCGCATTCGGCAGCTCGGACCGGCTGGCCGGTGCCTACGGCACGGCCGTGGCGACCACCATGCTGCTCACCACGATCCTGCTGTACAGGGCGATGCACGAAGTATGGCGGTGGCCGCATCTCGTTACCGTGTCGATCATGAGTATTTTTGTGGTCGTGGATGGGAGCTTCTTCGGCGCCAATCTCTTGAAGATCGCCGAGGGCGGTTGGCTGCCCTTGAGCCTCGCCGCCATCCTGTTCGTGATCATGGTCACGTGGCGTGCCGGCATCGACGCCATGCACGCGGCGCTGCTGCAGACGCCCGAAGTCGGGGAGCAGTTTCTGTCGGATCTGAAGTCCGGTGTCATTCCGCGCGTCGACGGCACCACCGTGTTCCTGACCCGGGGCAATCAGCGGGTATCGCGGCTCATCGTCGAACACGCGCATTTTACCGGGGTGCTGCCGCGCCAGGTCATTGCGCTCAGCATCGTGTTCGAAAACACGCCGCGCATTGCCGGGCCGAAGTGCGCCGTCGTCGACAACCTGGCGGACGGCGTGTGGCACGCGGTCGTGCGCTTCGGCTTCTTCGAGATCCCCGACTTGAAGGCGGCGCTTGACCATGCCCAGTTCCGGGAGGCGGGGATTGATTTCGACCGGGCGGTGTTCGTGGCTGCCCGCGATCTCGTGGTGTGCAAACCGCATAGCTCGGCTTTGAAGCGGCAGCGCGTGGCGCTGTTCGCATTTCTATACCGCAATTCCGCGAAAGTCGTCGACCGCTTCTACCTGCCGCCCGACCGGGTGATCGAGATCGCAAGACAAATCGAAATTTAGCGCATCGGAATTTGGCGCAGCGGCCTCGGCCGGCGGCCTCAGCCGGCGGCGGCACCCGGGTCCGCAGCCGCGGGCAGGACGCGCCCGCGCACCTCGCCAAAGCCTACGCGCGCTGCGCCGGGCTTGGCGCACCAGGCGCGGAATATCACGGTATCGCCGTCTTCCAAGAATGACCGCTGTTCGCTCGAGCCGACGCGCACCGAGTGCTTTCCGCCAGAGCTCAATTCCAACAAGGAACCCGCCTCGTCGGGACCCGGGCCCGATTGCGTGCCGGTTCCTAGCAAATCACCCGCCCGCAAATTACACCCGTTGACCGTGTGATGCGCGACCAGCTGCGCCACCGTCCAATAGGAGTGGCGAAAACTGGTCGAGGAAAGCCGCTGCGGCGGTTCGTGATGAGCATGCATCGCGGCGGTCTCGAGATACGCTTCCAGCCGGATATCGAAGCCGCCGGCCGCCTGGTTCGCGGCCGAGACCAGATAGCCGGGCGGCTTGGGATCGTCCGCAGCCCGGATCTGCGGTGCGCGATACGGAGCCAGCGCCTGCAGTGAGACGATCCATGGGGAAATCGTGGTTGCGAAGTTCTTCGACAGGAACGGGCCCAGCGGTTGGTACTCCCACGCTTGTAGATCGCGCGCCGACCAATCGTTGAGCAAACACAGTCCGAACACATGCGATTCGGCGCCGTCGATCGGGATGGGGAACCCGATCGAATTGCCGTTGCCCAGGAACACGCCAAGCTCCAATTCGTAGTCCAAGCGCACGCTCGGCGCGAACAGGGGCCGCGATTCACCGGGCGGCAGCCGCTGGCCGCGAGGTCTATGAAAGGCTTGACCCGAGATACCGATCGATGAACTGCGGCCGTGGTATCCGATCGGCATCCATCTATAGTTCGGCGTCAGAGGGTTGTCGGGGCGGAACAGGCGCCCGACCGCGGTCGCGTGATGCACCGATGAATAAAAGTCCGTGAAATCACCGATCTGCGCCGGCAGCGAGTACTCCGCCGCTGATTGCGGGACGAGACACGGCTTAAGCATCGGCTGCAGAGCCGAACCCTCGAGCAAACCCTCGAACAGCGCGTGCCGCAGCGCGTTCCAGCTGCCCGCGCCGAGCTGCATGAGCTCATTGAGCGTGGGGCGCGCCGCGGCGTGCAGCGCAAGCGCCGCCTCGCCGCTGAAGGCGCCGGCGGCGGCAAGTGCGGCCAGGTCCAGGATCTGATCGCCGATCGCGATGCCGCCGCGAAACGACTCGCAAGAATCGCGCCGGCGGAACTCGGCGATCGGCAGATTCTGAATCGGGAAATCGACGCCGCTGCGATTCGCCGTCGGCACCCAGCTCCTGCAATGCGGGTCGTTGGTAACCTCGGGAGCCATGGCCTCACTCATGGGTGTTCGCGGCATGCAGGCGCGTGCTCACCGGCGACTCGGGTCAAAGAGCTTGCGCAAACCCGACCAGCATTCAAGGTAATCTCGTTGCAGCGGCGGGCGGCCCTCGAGGGCCTGGCGGGTCGGTTTGATCACCATGCGGCTCTCGAACATGAATGCCATCGTGTCGGTGACGTGCACCGGCTGCGAGGTATCGGCGGCGGTGGCCTTCTCGAATGTCGCCGTGTCGGGACCGTGTGCGCTCATGCAGTTGTGCAATGAGGCGCTGCCCGGTACGAAGCCGCTGCTCTTCGCGTCGTATAGTCCGGTGATCAATCCCAGGTACTCGCTCGCCACATTGCGGTGAAACCACGGCGGCCGGAAGGTGTCTTGCATCGCCAGCCATCGTGGCGGAAAGACCACGAAGTCGACGTTGCCGGTGCCGGGAGTGTCGCTCGGGGAATGCAGCACCAAGAATATCGAGGGATCGGGATGGTCGTAGGAAATCGAACCGACGGCGTTGAAGCGGCGCAGATCGTATTTGTACGGCGCATAATTGCCGTGCCAGGCGACCACGTCGAGCGGCGAATGATCCATCTCGGCGACCCACAGCCGTCCGAGGAACTTCGCGATCAGTTCGCCTCGCCGGTCGGTGTTTTCGTAGCGCGCTCGAGGTATCGAAAAATCGCGCGGATTGGCGAGACCGTTGGAGCCGATCGGCCCCAAATCAGGCAGCTTGAACGGCGCACCGAAATTCTCGCAAATATAGCCGCGAGCGGCGTCCCCCGGCACGCCCACGCGAAAGCGCAGGCCGCGCGGAATGACGGCGATTTCCTGCGGCTCGAGATCGATGCGGCCGAGCTCGGTGTCGAGCGTCAATGCTCCGAACTGCGGCACGATCAGCAATTCGCCGTCGGCGCTGTAGAAATAGCGGTCGCGCATCGACTGATTGGCCGCATAGAGATGGATGCCGCAGCCCGACTGCATTTCGGGCGAGCCGTTGCCCGCAACCGGCACCAGGCCGTCGATGAAATCAGTCGCCGCAGTGGGCAGCGGCAATGGATCCCAGCGCAGCTGAGTCGGCGCCAGCGGCGCCTCCGGGGCCTGCCCGGCGAACGCATCGCGCTGCAAGGAACGGAAGGGGCCGTGAGTCACCGACGGCCGGATGCGGTACAGCCAAGATCGCCGATTCACATGTCGCGGAGCGGTAAATGCGGTACCCGACAATTGTTCGGCATATAGCGAGTAGGGGCAGCGCTGCGGCGAGTTTCGCCCCCGCGGCAGAGCGCCGGGCAGCGCCTCGCTGGCAAACTCGTTGCCGAAGCCGCTCTGATAATCGTTGGTATCGAGGCTGGACATGTGACGATCAGTTGATGCGCGCGCCCTGGCGCCTCAGTTCCTTTTGCACGCGGCCCACGTCGAGACGCTCGAAGGATGCACCCGTCTGCAGCGACACGGCCGCCGCGACGCCGGCTCCCTGGCCGCTGACGGCGCAGCACATCATATTGCGGGTGGCCGCATGCGAGATCTTGTCGCCGCCGATGCAGCGGCCGGCGACGATCAGGCCGGCGATTCCTTTGGGCACCAGCGAACGATAGGGCACGTGAAAATAGCGGCCGGTGGTCGGCAGCAGCAAGATGCCGTATCCGTCCACGAATTCGGGGAAGATGCCGATGGAGTCCTCGAATCGTCCCTGTTGGCGCACGTCCGCGTCGGTCATGTTGTACAGCGCGTCGATCTTGCGCGTATCGCGAACGCCGAGCGTCATGCCGAAGTTGCGCAGCTTTGCCTCCTCGCATCCCGGCATGAAACCGCGCAGCGCCTCCACCGCCATGATTGCCTGGTGACGGCCTTCGATCTCTCCGGCGGTCAAGTCGCGCGCGTCCGTGCCGTCAATTTGCGGCAGATGCACGAGGTTCAGGTAGGTGAGGTCGCCTTGGTCCGAGATTGCACCCCAGGTGCCGGCAATGGTGCCGAGATTGGCGGGAAGGATGCCGGCGGCGATCGCCTGTTTGAAAGGTTTGCGCAGGAAGGGCGAGAACAAATCGTCCTCCTTGCCGGAGGTCTTGATGTCCCATTCGCCGTTCCCGGTCCAATCCTTGTAGGTCTGCGGGTCCGCCTTCACCTGTTCGATGAAGCGCCGTTTGTTGACTCCTGTCATCGAGAACATCACCGATGCCGCCATCATCTCCTCCCGTGGCGTTTTTCGCGTCGGCGCACCGGCGCGCATGGCGACATCCGCATCTCCCGTGGCGTCGATGATCCGTTTGGCGAGGATCGCCTCGCGTCCGGATTTGCTCTCGATGATCACGCCCCGAATGGCTCCGTCGCTCACGATCGGAGCCACGAACAGCCGGTGCAGCATGGGCTCAACCCGCGCCTCCTGGACGAGGACATCGGCGACGTACTTGAACATCTCCGCGTCCAATGCGTAGCTGATCGACTGGGGCTCCGGCATCGCCGCCCCCATTGCCTTGGCGCGTTCTTCGAACTCGATGCCGATTCCTTCGCTGTCGACGGTGCCGGCGTGGCGGTACCAGGCGAAGCCTTCCACACCGACCTGAGTGATATTGCCGCCAAAACACCCGTTTCGCTCGAGCAGCGTCGTGTGGGCCCCGGCGCGTGCGGCGGCGAGCGCCGCCGCAAGGCCGGCCGGCCCGCTGCCGACGACCAGTACCTCGGTTTCGGATACCACGTCGACATGTCGGGCCGGCTCGCTGATTCTCTGCATGAGGATATTCTAACTCGACGATTGCCCATCGGGTGCCCAGATGAATCGTCTATCGCTGCGCTGTGGCTCGTACCCGACCGCCGCATTGAGAACATCTTGTCGGCCGACAAGGCCAGGACTCGACACAAGGCGTGATAATCGCGGCGCGAGATTTCAAATGACGCCCTTGGCGGCCAACGCCTCGATGTCCGCCGCGGACAAGCCCAGCCGTTCGCCAAGCACTTCGCGGCCGTGCGCCGCTTAAGGCCCAAGGGGCCGGGCAGGCCTTAGGGACAGTCGGCCTCAATTATGCGATGCTCGCCCGGTTGAGGAAACCGTAAGGGCTTGAACATGGGACGCGTGAGCTTTCACTGGGACGATCCGCTGCTGCTCGAAGAGCAGCTGACGATGGAGGAGAAGATGGTGCGCGATGCGGCGCGCGAGTATGCGCAGGGGCGTCTGGCGCCGCGCATCCTCGAGGCGTTTCGCCAGGAGCACACGGATCCTTCGATCTTTCGCGAGATGGGCGCGCTCGGTTTGTTGGCCACGACCATACCGGAGGAATTCGGCGGCGGCGGCCTCAACTATGTCAGTTACGGGCTCATCGCGCGCGAAGTCGAGCGCGTGGATTCCGGTTACCGGTCCATGATGAGCGTGCAGTCATCGCTCGTGATGCTGCCCATTCATGAGTTCGGAAGCGCGGAACAGAAGCGCCGCTATCTGCCGGCGCTGGCGCGCGGCGAATCGATCGGGTGCTTTGGCTTGACCGAACCCGATCATGGCTCGGATCCCGGCAGCATGGTGACGCGTGCGCGCGCCGCGAGCGGCGGGTATCGTTTGACCGGATCCAAGACCTGGATTTCCAACAGCCCTTTCGCGGACGTATTCGTCGTGTGGGCCAAAACCGACGACGATGCGATTCGCGGCTTTATTCTCGAAAAAGGCTGGAAGGGCCTGTCGGCGCCGCCGTTGCGCGGCAAGGTCGGCCTGCGCGCCTCGACCACGGGCCAAATCGTCATGGACGACGTGTTCGTGCCGCAGGACAACCTGTTGCCGGGCGTGAGCGGGCTGAAGGGACCGTTCACCTGTCTCGATTCCGCGCGATACGGTATCTCCTGGGGCGCGCTCGGTGCGGCCGAGACTTGCTGGCACACCGCCCGGAACTATGTGCTCGAACGCAAGCAATTTGGCCGTCCGCTGGCCGCCAATCAACTGATTCAAAAGAAACTCGTCGACATGCAGACCGAGATCACGCTGGCGCTGCAGGCCTGCCTGCGGCTCGGACGCATGAAGGATGAGGGCATCGCCGCCGTGGAGATCACCTCGATGCTCAAGCGCAATTCCTGCGGCAAGGCGCTCGAGGTCGCGCGCGCCGCGCGCGACATGCTGGGCGGGAACGGCATATCCGACGAATTCGGGGTGATTAGGCACCTGGTCAATCTCGAGGTGGTGAACACCTACGAGGGTACGCACGACATACATGCGCTCATCCTGGGCAGGGCGCAGACCGGAATTCAGGCCTTTTCTTGAAGCGGCGCGGGTGGGCTCGGCGCCGGATCGCGCGCATCGAGCAAGGTCCAGCGTGCGCTCGCCGTCCATAGCAATTCCTGCATCTGCCGATCGTTCGCCGACGCGGAGGCGGTCTGGATCCGCTGATGCTCATCGAGGTAACGGCCGTTGATGCCTGCCGCCTGGTCCGAAAGCGCGAGGTACAGCGTGCTGCGCGCGCCGCGCACCGCATCGAAGCTCTGGCGCCTGATCAACCGCTGCACGAGGCGCAGCCAGCGGGGCAGCAAATTCGTGGCGACGATGCCCGGATGCAGGCAGTTCGCGGTGATTGCGCTTCCCGCCAGGCGGCGCGCCAGCGCAAAAGTGTGCATTACGTTGGCAAGCTTCGAGCGCGCGTAAGCCGCTCGCGCATCGTAAGGCGCCTGGGCGTCGGCGATGTGCTCCAGATCCATCACACCCCGATAATGGGCGCGCGACGCGACATTGACGATGCGCCCGCCTGCGCCCATCCGGTCGAGCAGCAGGCCGGTCAGCAGGAACGGACCGAGATGGTTGCTCGCAAATGTGAGCTCATAGCCGTCCACCGACATTCGGCGCCGTGCGCTCACCATGCCGGCGTTGTTGATCAGCAGCGCAATCGATGCAAAATTCCGCCGCAAGTCCGCGGCGCAGGCGCGCACCGAGGCGAGCGATGCGAGATCACAGCGCAGCGCATGGACGGTCGCCGACGGGGCGGCTCCAAGAATCTCATTGCGGACGGTGGCTGCCGCTTCGATGTCGCGACACAGCATGACCACGGTGTAGCCCGCCGCGGCGAGTTCACGGGCGGTTACCCGGCCGATTCCGTGGGTGGTGCCGGTAATGACTGCGATGCGGCTCAAGGTGCGGCCGGTCTGTCGAGGGGATGCCCCGCGGCCACCCAGGCATCGAGTCCGCCGTGCAGGGGACGCACCTTCTTGAAGCCGTGATTCATGAGAATTTTCGCGACGCGGGCCGCGGATGCCTCATTCGGGCATGTGCAATAGAGAACGATGTCCCGATCGCGCGGCAGATCGGCGATATGCCGGCCCACCTCGTGAAGTGGGACATGTCGTGCGCCCGGTATCGAACGGGGTTCGAGCGATCTGGCCGTGGGCGAGCGGACATCGACGATGATGGGCTCGGCGCCTGTCTGAATCAGGTCGTACAATTCCGCCACGCTGATGCGTGCCATGCGCAGCAACCGATAAAAGCGCGCACGTTCCCACCATTTGAACGCGATGTACGCCGTCAGCAGGCCCGCGATGATCAATCCGGCGAAGCCGCCGAATCGATCCAGATGCAGCAGCAATTTATCGATCTGCGAGCGGAACAGCATGCCGGCCGCGATTGCGCTGCCCACCCAGATGGCGGCGCTCAGCGTCGAGAGCACGATGAATTTGCGCCAGCCGATGCGCATGGCGCCGGCGAGCGGCGGGGCGATGACGGCGAGGCCCGGCACGAACTTGGCGATCACCAGTGAATTGATTCCCCAACGCTCGAAGCGCGATTGGGTCTGGCTGACGCAAGAATCGGGCTCCAGTGATATGCGGCACAGCAGCTTCAGCACCTGGATCCCGTAGATCTCGCCCACCAAGTACCAGCCGCAGTCGGCCACGAGGCAGGCGATCACGGACAGCACAAACAGCGGACCCGCGGCTAAATGGCCGTCCGCCGCGATCGCGCCCGCCAGGATCAGGGTGGGATAGGCCGGCACGGGCAGGCCGATTTGATCCACCAGCACGTTCGCGCCGACGATCCACAATCCGTATTGCGCGATCAGCGATACGAGCTCGTGAGTCATGCGGCACCTGCCCGAACCGTGCGGCGTTCGATATTGGGCAGCAGCGCGGCGGTCACGCCGAGCAGCGGCAGGTATGCGCAAAGCCGGTACACGAATTCGATGCCGTGCCGGTCGGCCACCGCGCCCAGCACGGCGGCGCCGATGCCCCCCATACCGAAGGCAAGACCGAAGAACAGGCCCGACACTGCGCCGATTTTACCCGGCATGAGTTCCTGCGCGAATACCAGAATCGCCGAAAAGGCCGAGGCCAATATGAGGCCGATGACGAAACTCAATATGCCGGTCCACCACAAGTCCACGTAAGGCAGAGCCATGGTAAAGGGCGCGACGCCGAGGATGGAAAACCATATGACCCGCTTGCGCCCCACGCGGTCGCCGACCGGCCCCCCGATCAGGCCGCCGAGCGCGACCGCGAGCAGGAATACGAACAAGTACAGCTGCGCCGACTGTACCGGCAGATGGAATTTTTCGATCAGGTAAAAGCTGTAATAGCTCGAGATGCTGGCCAGATAGAAATATTTCGAGAAGATGAGCACCAGCAAAATGATCACCGACAATGCGACCCTGCGCGATGACACCGGGCTCGATGCGGGCGCCGCGGCCTTTCGTTGAGTGGACCGCTCCAGATGCTGGCTCTTGTACCAGGCGCTCACATTCCATAACACCGCGATGGCCAGTATCGCCGCCAATGCAAACCAGGCGAGGCTGCGCTGCCCGTGCGGAATGATGATCCAAGCCGCGAGCAGCGGCCCGATCGCGCTGCCCGCGCTGCCGCCGACCTGAAAGATCGACTGTGCCATACCGTGGCGACCTCCGGAGGCCAGGCGCGCGATGCGCGAGGATTCCGGGTGAAAGATCGCAGAGCCGGCGCCGACCAAGGCGGCCGCGGCCAGAACGCTCGCGTAATTCTGCGCGAGCGACAAGGTCAACAGGCCGGTCAGCGTGAAGCCCATGCCGACGCTCAGCGAATGAGGCCTGGGGTGCTTGTCGGTATAGACGCCGATGATGGGCTGCAGCACCGATGCGCAGATCTGGTAGGTCAATGTGATCGCGCCGATCTGCACAAAATTCAATTGAAACTCACCCTTCAGCAGCGGATAGATCGCAACGATCAACGACTGGATCATGTCGTTGAGAAGGTGCGAAAAGCTGATCGCCCCCAGGATCCTGAAGCGCATTTGCGCCGCTGCGGTGCTTGCCGATGAATTGTTTGCGAAACTTTTTGTCATGACTGCTGCTCGTAGCCTCGCTACCCTACTAGCTAGTTCGTTGTCTGTCCTGCGAGAATGCGGCCATGAAACGCTTCGAGCCCTATGTATTTTTGCGCGAATTCGCCTCGCGCTGGGACATTTTAGCGTTCATCGTCGTCATCGGATTGATGGCCTTTTTGGGCGAAACCGCGCGCGGTCTGTTCGCGCCCCTGACTCAGCTCGAAATCGTGCCCCTTTCGCTCGATCCGGCGCATCTGCCCGAGTACGCCGCGCGAACGACTTTTCGCATGCTCGCGGCGCTGTTCTTCTCGCTTGTCTTTACGCTCACCTATGCGACCTGGGCGGCCAAGAGCGAGCGTGCCGGCAGGCTCCTGGTGCCGATACTGGACATCCTGCAATCGGTGCCGATTTTAGGGTTCATTTCGATTACCAGCGTCTTTTTCTTGTCGTTGGCGCCCGGGCGGGTGCTCGGCGCGGAATTTGCGGCGATCTTCGCCATATTCACCAGTCAGGCGTGGAATATGGCGTTCAGTTTCTATCAGTCCTTGCGCACGGTGCCGGCGGAACTCAGCGAGGCGGCCGAGTCGTTTCGGCTGTCGCCATGGATGCGGTTCTGGCAACTGGAGGTTCCGTTCGGAATGCCGGCGCTGGTCTGGAACATGATGTTGTCGATGTCGGGCGGCTGGTTTTTCGTGGTGGCCTCCGAATCGATCAGCGTAGGGCATTCGGCTGTTGCCTTGCCCGGCGTGGGATCGTACATAGCCCTTGCCATCGAGCAGAAGAATCTTCGAGCGATCGGTTGGGCGATCCTCACCATGTTGATCGTGATTCTGATCTACGATCAATTGCTGTTCCGTCCGTTGGTGGCATGGGTCGATCGCTTCAGGGTCGAGCAGGAACCGGGCGAGCGCGTGCCGGATTCATGGGCGCTCACCATGATGCGTCGCTCGCGCCTGATCAACGCGGCGAAGGTGGCGTTTCACACCGCGGTATTGTGGACCGGTAGAGCCGTCAGGCCTGCCGAAGGGGACGCGTCCGCGATCGAGGCGGCGCAGCGGCCCAAGCGAAGTCTGGACCTGCTGTGGGTGTCGCTGGTCGTCGTCGCGGTGGTGCTCGGGCTTTGGCACATCGTCGCCGGGCTCATCACCGACACGCCGGTGCGCGAGGCCTTGCACGTCTGCGGCCTGGCGGTCATTACCATGCTGCGGGTATTCATTTTGATCGCCTTGGCGAGCCTGGTGTGGGTGCCGATCGGAATCTGGGTCGGGATGCGGCCTCGCGCCGCACAAATCGTGCAGCCGATCGCGCAGTTCATGGCTGCGTTTCCGGCGAATTTGCTGTTTCCCATTGCCGTGTACGGCATCGTCGAATGGAAGCTGAACCCCGATGTTTACTTGAGTCCTTTGATGATCTTGGGCACGCAGTGGTACATCCTGTTCAATATCATCGCCGGCGCATCCTCGATTCCGACCGAGATGCGTTTTGCCGCCGCGAATCTGGGAGTCAAGGGTTGGCTGTGGTGGCGCAAGGTGGCGCTGCCGGCCGTGTTGCCGTTTTACGTCACGGGAGCCATCACCGCTTCCGGCGGATCGTGGAATGCCGCCCAGGTCGCCGAACTGGCCACATGGGGCCACACCGAAGTCAAGGCGCGAGGTTTGGGTTCCTATATCGCGCAGGCCGCGGCTGCGGATAATTTTCACCAGATCGTCCTGGGCGTCGCGGTGATGAGCCTGTTCGTCGTCATCATCAACCGGCTGTTTTGGCGACCCTTGTATTACTACGCCGAGCGCAAATACCGGCTTGCCTGACAGGGTGTGAAATGAACAACGCTCCGCTACTGCAGTGCACCGACGTTCGCAAGGAGTTCACCAAGCCCGATGGCGACGATTTGCTGGTGCTCGATGGGATGAATCTGGATCTGTACGAGGGGCAGATCGTGGGGCTGCTCGGCCGGTCGGGGTCGGGTAAGTCGACCCTGCTGCGTTTGATAGCGGGTCTGGCGGAGCCGACGGCCGGCCATCTTACGTATCTGGGGCACCCGATTTCCGGCCCGGCGCACGGCATCGCCATGGTGTTTCAAAGTTTCGCGCTGTTTCCCTGGCTCACCGTATTCGAGAATGTCGCGCTTGGTTTGGAAGCACAGCACCTGCCGCGGAGCGAAATCCGCAAGCGTTCCCTGGCGGCCATCGATTTGATCGGACTCGACGGGTTCGAGTCGGCTTATCCCCGCGAGCTGTCCGGCGGCATGCGCCAACGGGTGGGCTTTGCGCGTGCGCTGGTCGTCCATCCGAACATCCTGCTCATGGACGAGCCGTTTTCCGCTCTGGACGTGCTGACCGCGGAGACACTGCGCACCGATTTCCTGGATCTGTGGGCGGAAGGCCGGATGCCGATCAAGGGCGTGGTCCTGGTCACGCACAACATCGAAGAAGCGGTGCTTATGTGCGATCGAATCCTGGTGTTCGGCAGCAATCCGGGCAGAATATTGAGCGAAATCAAGGTGACGCTGCCCCAGCCGCGCAATCGCCTCGACCCCAGTTTCCGCGAGCTGATCGAGCGCATCTACGTGGAGATGACTGCGCGGCCGAAAGGCGGCGCGGCTGGCGGTCGGCAGGAACGCTTTCCGGGACTCGGGATCGGCACTGTGTTGCCGCAGGTGGGCTCCAATTTGCTTTCCGGGCTCATGGAGGCCGTTGCCGCCGCGCCTTTCAACGGCAACGCGGATTTGCCGGAAATCGCCTCTGATCTGCAGATGGAAATCGACGAATTGTTCCCCGTCGCGGAAACGCTCCAAATGCTGCGCTTCGCGGAGCTCGAAGGCGGCGACCTGAAACTGACCGAAGACGGGTTGGCGTTCGCCCATTCCACCATCGACGAACGCAAGCGGATTTTTGCGCGCCACCTCCTGAACTACGTGCCGCTGGCCGCGCACATACGCCGGGTGCTCGATGAGCGCGCCAGTCACTCCGCGCGCAAGAGCCGCTTCATCGACGAACTGGAGGATTTCATGAGCGAGGAGGCGGCGGACCAGACCTTGCGCGCGGTCGTCCGTTGGGCCCGTTATGCCGAGGCATTTGCCTACGACGACGATAATGCCATGTTCAGTCTCGAAAATCCGTCTTAGAATGGACCTTAACATGAGCGACCCGGCCTCGACGTATTTGAATCTGCATGTGCCGCCGGATGAGATGGTCAAGTACATTCAAGATTTGATGACGCTGCCGCAAGGGGAGATCGCGGCCGGTTCGGCGCTCACCCTGGCGCAGCGCCAGTGGGGCGGCGACACGCCGCTGGCGCGCGCCGCACTGCTGCGATGGGGGGCGCTGAATTTGGCTTTTCAGGACAAGCGATTGGAGTTCTGGACCGTCACCCGCGAGCGCGACCGTATCCAAGTGCCTGCCGCATTGGTGGCTGCGGCGGGGATTGCACCGCTGGTGCTCGACAACGAACGCGCCGTGTTCGATATTCCGGCCTTGTTGGACGCCACATTGGAATTCCAGCCCCCTGCGGGTCGGGCCTAAAGGGCGTAATGGCTACCGGCGAAGAACCGGCGGCCGCGCCGCGCTTCGGCGTGTTGCGCACCATTGCCGTTTACAAGCTGCTGAAAGCATCCCTGCTGTTGTTGGTGGCTTATGGCGAATTGCGTCTGCATGACGCATCGCTCACGGCCAAGATACTGTCCTGGCTTGCAGCCCGCCCGTCGGGTCTCGAACACGACGTGGTCAAACGCGTGTTGCACTGGATCAGCGGCCTGAGCGAATCGAGAATGCATGCGCTGCGTTTCGTGACCCTGGCTTACGCGGCGGTATTCACGGTGGAAGGGGTGGGACTGTGGATGCGGCGCCGATGGGCCGAGTGGCTGACCACCATAATCACCGCCTCATTGATTCCCCTGGAAGTGTGGGAGTTGATTCGCAACCCCAACATCGGCGCGGCGGCGGTACTGGTCGCCAACATCGCGATCGTCTGGTACCTGTACTGGCACGTCTCCCGCAAGCACAAGACTCGCGCCAGCTGACCGGAGCACGTCGCCGGCCTTGAGCCGCCGGGTGTGGAGCGCCGGCGATTGCCGATCGCCCGCGTAGGGCTGCCCGGCTTCGTGAAATGATCTTCATCTCGGATGATTGCCGCTGATCCGGCGTATTCTGCAGAGGGATGATTTAAACCACTGCTTGGAGACCCCATGAATAAGTCCGGAACCTTGATTGCCTCTGCCTTGTTGACCTTCGGAATCGTCGCCGGTGCGATGGCTGCCGATACACCTGCCGCCGCTCCTGCTGCTCCTGCCGCTGCCGCGCCGGCCGCTTCAACCCCGGCCGCTTCCAAATCGTCGAGCTCTTCCAAGCACTCGTCGAAGAAGCACAGCAGCAAGAAGAAGAAGTCGACCGCCAGCACGACGACCGACAAGTAAGATTGCCGCGAGCCGCCGCCCCGGCCATCCAACGGTGGTCGGGGCGCGTCGGTTTCGCGCCCCCTGCCGATGACTGCTTCAGTTCAGTCCATCGATATAGCGCATTGGATTCAAATTGCGCTCACCCCGATCTTCCTCATTTCGGCTATCGGAGTCATTCTCAACGTATTGACGAGCCGGCTGGCGCGCATCGTCGACCGTGCCCGGGCGATGGAAGACCGATTGCGATCCGCGGAGCCTCGATCCGCGAGCCTTGAGCTTCACGGCAAGCTGGTGGTGCTGGCGCGGCGCGCCAAATGGATCAACGCCGCCATCACGCTGATCACCCTGTCGGCGTTGTTCATAGCCTTCGTGGTCGTGATGCTGTTCGTCAACGCGTTCCTGCGCTGGGATCTGTCGGCATTCATCGCCATCATGTTCATCCTGTCGATGTCGTCGCTGGCGGCGGCGTTGCTCGCGTTTCTCATCGAAGTGCGCATTGCGACCGCCACTTTGCGCATCGGCATCGAAGAGGTTTCGCGTCAGGGCGGTTGAGGAGCGGGCGGCGCGAAATAGACCAGCGCGCTGATCGGTAAGAACCTAAGATTGCCGTGCATGCGGCAAATATCGCACTATTTTCAGATGCGGTCGCGGGAGGGCACCATGCATCGAATGTTGTTGAAATGCGCGGCGATCATCGCCGCCGCCGCGGCGCTCGATGCGAGCGTCGCGCTCGCCGGCGGCCAGATGTCACCCGGGGGTCAGGGTCGCGCGGGCGGCCCGCCGCCTGCGGTCGTCCAGCCCGAGGAACAGACCCCAAGTTCGTCGGGGGAAAAACCGGACGTCGCGGCGAAGAAGGCCTACAACGCGGCCATGAAAGCGCTCAACAAGGCCAAGGAGTTCGAGGCGATTGCCGCCGCGGCGCCGAATGCCGACAAGAGGGCCAACGCGCTGGAAAAAATGGGCGACAACTACAACAAGGCATTGGACCTTTTCACCGAGGCCTTGAGCAACAAGGGCGATATGATCGAGGCCTGGGACAATGTGGGCTACGTGCATTTGCGGCTGGGCGCGTACGCCGAAGCCGTCGATGATTACAATCACGTTCTTGCGCGCAAGCCCGATCTGCTCGAGGCGATCGCGCACCGCGCCGAGGCCAATCTCGCGCTCGACCGGCTGGAAGACGTCAAGATCGCCTACATGGAGCTTTTCACCCATGCACCCAATCTGGCGGATCAGCTGATGCTGGCGATGCACAAATGGCTGGGCGCACATCGTGACGATGCCCGCGGGATGCGTCCTGCGGACGTCGCCGCATTCGACAAATGGCTGCAGGAGCGCGATACCGTCGCGCAACAATCCGCATCGTCGCCGCACTAGCGCGCGACGGCGGCTTTGAGCGCCTCGATTTCCAAGCGCAACTGTGCAACCGCCTGCTCCAGTTGAACGAGACGTTGAGCCATGCTCGCGGTCTCGGGCGCGGCCTGCGGAGCTTCGGCGGTTTCGGGCGCCGACTCGATCGCGCCTGAAAACAAATGGGCATAACGGTATTCGCGAGCCCCGGCCGCGCGCGGCAGGCGGGCGATGAAAGGGCCGTCCTCACGCGACATCAGGCCCGCGAGAGTCGACTCGACCGCGTCCGAATCGGCGAATTCGCACAATCTGGCGGTGCGCGAGCGCAATTCGCCGGGGGTCTGCGGCCCGCGCAGCAGCAACACGCAAATGATGCCGAGTTCCGCCTTCGAGAATTTCAGCGGGCCGAATTCGGTATTGCAAAACCGGTGCTTGTACTTCGTGACACGGCCGCCGTATCCGGCCGATCTATCGCTCACCATGTGCTTCTTCATCAGTGAATCCACGGATTGCTGCACCACGGATTCGGACAATTCGAGCACCGGCTCGCGGTTCGTCTTTTGATTGCAGGCGTTGGTGAGGGCGTTGAGCGACAACGGATACTGATCCGGCGTTGTGATTTCCTTCTCGATCAGGCAGCCGATCACGCGCGCTTCGTTCGCCGAGAATTCAATGTTCATATTTTTTCGTTCTAGCTGGACCGGAATGTTCCGGCGTGGCCGTTAGGGTAACCGATCTGGGTTCTAAGGTAAGATGGCGCGCTCATGAGCGCAATTCAATTGGTGTCGGAGCACGGCTGTTACGGCGGCGTGCAGCGATTCTACAAACATGCGTCGCGCGAAACGCGCGGCACGATGAGGTTCTCGGTCTATCTGCCGCCGCAGTCGCGAACGGTGAAGGTGCCGGTGCTGTATTTCCTGGCCGGGTTGACTTGCACCGAGGAAACGTTCCCGGTCAAAAGTCATGCCCAACAGGGCGCCGCCGAGTTGGGACTCATGCTGGTGGCGCCGGACACCAGCCCGCGCGAACCGCGCTTACCGGGCGATGCCGATCATTGGGATTTCGGCCAGGGCGCCGGGTTCTATGTGGACGCGACCGAGCCGCCGTGGTCGACCAACTACCGGATGTACAGCTATGTGACGCGCGAGTTGCCGCAGGTGGTGGTCGCGAATCTGCCTGCGGTCGAGGGGATCGCCGGGATTTTCGGACACTCCATGGGAGGTCACGGGGCATTGGTGTGTGCGCTGCGCAATCCCTCGCAATACCGGTCGGTGTCGGCGTTCGCGCCGATTGCAGCGCCGCGGCAATGCCCCTGGGGACAGAAGGCATTTACGAACTACCTCGGCAAGGACGGCCGAACGTGGGGCGAGTACGATGCCAGCGAATTGGTGGTGCGCAACCGATTTCCCGGACCGATCCTGATCGATCAGGGCACCGCGGATCAGTATCTGGCCGAGCAACTACAGATCGAGAAGTTTTCAGCGGCCGCCGCCGCCTCGGGCCAACCGCTCAATTTGCGGATGCAGCCGGGCTACGATCACGGCTATTATTTCATTCAGACATTCATGGCCGATCACTTGCGCCACCACGCGGGCTTTCTGAAAAAATAGCGGTCGCTAGCGCGAGACCACCGCCACCGAGGTCACCTGTCCGTCGAAGTCGGTCCACACATGCTGGGCAAAATCGTACAGCTTGCAGCGCCGCACCGTATTCCAGTAATAACGCCAAGAAAAGACCTGCGAATTCAACCGCTCATCCAGTGTGGCGCTGAGCCGGGCCTGGGCCTCTTTGAGACGGTACAGAGGAATGCCCATGTTCACGTGATGCGCGCCGTGCTCGAGGATGTAGTGGATCATTCCGTCCAGCGGCCGTACCAGCTTGACGTGTACGCTGGTGGTGGCGTAACCCACATTGGCGCTCCATTCGTCGCGCCGCTCGTACCACGCCACGCGCGGATGAGTGTGCTGCACGTAGATCACGAAGCCCATCAGGCAATTCCAAAGGAAAAACGGTACCGCGAATCCGAACATCAGCAGCGACCAGATCGATTTGCCGCTGACCATTCCCCAAGCCGTCAGGCCCCCGATCCACAGCAGACCGAATACCGACACCAAAACGCTGTCCCAGGTGTAGCTGACGCGCCGTGTAGAAACGTGTTTGCGGGCCGGGAAGTACAATTTCTTCCACCACATCTCGATCATGTAGTAGATCCCCTGACCGACACCGCTTCGGTAAACGTGCTCCAAACGGCGGCGAATCCACGATAGTCGCGCAAATTCGTGCGGCGAGTAAGGTGCCCATACGTAATCACGGCCCTTTAAATTCGTGAAACCGTGATGCGCGAGGTTATGGCCGATTTCCCACAGGCTGTAGGGCGTCAAGGACGGTAGAAATGCGATCCTGCCGATCCATTTGTTGAGCCGTTGATTGGGGGTGTAGGAGCCATGGCAGGCATCGTGACCGATCACGAACAAGCGCGCGATCCACAGCGCCGCCACCAAGGAAGCGAACACCTTGACCCACCACGATTCGACGACCAGCAAACTCGCAATGGCGACGATCAGCACCAACCAGTCCAGCAAAAACCACACGATGGGCGTCGCAAATCCGCGCGTCGTCGTGAAAGGTTGCAGCAGTTTCTGGAGTTTGAACCGAGATCTATCCTCCGCCGGCGAACCGGCGGTTCCGCCTGAAGGCGTCGAGGGTGTGCGCATTAAAAAGGCTCCGGCGGCACGCGACGTAAAACGTCTATTCTACGCCTTATGTCGACTGCCCGCTTGGGAACCGCGTCAGCCTATTTCGGCCTCCGGCCAGAGCAGCACCCCCAAATGCTCGCAGGCCTCAATCAGGGCCGTCGCAGCCTCCCGGGTGCTGGCGTCGAGCCGCCGGTCGTGGGTCAGCAGCCACGTCAGTCGCGCGCGGCGCGATCGCGCCGAAGGTTCGCTGTCGAACAGCGCAGGGAACAAGCCCAACGCGTCGACGAATTCGCGCATCGATGCGCTTTGCGGTGCATTCGGCGTCGCAGAGAGCAGGAGCTTCAGCCACGTCACGCAGCGCTTGGCGAGGCCCGCGCGCGTTATGCCGATACTGGTGCGGCGGCGCGTTTCCCCATCCGCCAACGAGTCCGCCAGATTGCGATAGCGCTCGACCGCGAATTCGTCCGCGGGAAGCGCCGGGCTTGCATCGGACAAGACCGAGCGCAACAAGTCCGCCAGCAGCAGCGCCAACGCTTCGGCCAAGAAACGCTGGCTCTGTTCCGCGTCCGGTCGAGACAACTCGGCCCAGACCTTCGGACCGCCGAGCCGCCTGGCGTTCGGTGAATTCGACATGCTCCCAGTGTAGCGGCTCCGTAGCCCATCGCAACTGTGTCAATATGCGACCAAATTCACCGACCGGCACCCATGTTCTGTAAATGAATCCGTGGCGTTCGAATTCATGCTGCGAGAGGCCTTGAGGTGGGTCCCGGGCGGACCACTGCTCGCTTGAGCATGTCATTGCGCGCCGTCAGCGTGCGCCGCGGCGGCAACTGGGTGTTGCGCGACATCACTCTGCGGCTCAATGCCGGCGAACGCTGGGCGCTGGTCGGGGATAACGGCGCCGGCAAGACTCAGTTGCTCAAATTGCTTGCCGGCGATGTCTGGCCGACGCCGACCGGCCGTGAAAAGCGCATTTACCGCATCGGCCGCCGCGAGGTCGATCTCATCGAGGCGAAGGCGCGCATCGCCTACGTCGGCGCCGAGCTGCAGGATAAATATACCCGCTACGGATGGGATCCCAGTGTCCGGGACATGATTGCCGCGGGCTTGCACGGCACGGATCTTCTGCTGTGGCCGGCAACCGCGGCGCAAGGCAGAAGAATTGCCGCGACCTTGCGCGCCTGCGGTCTCGGCCGCCTTGCGGCGCGCACATTTTCCTCGTTGTCGTATGGACAGAAACGGCTCGCGCTGCTCGCGCGCGCCTTGGCCCAGGAGCCCGATTGGCTGCTGTTGGACGAGTTTTACAACGGATTGGATACGGCTTATCGCAAGCGCATCGACCGGGTCCTCAGCGCCGCGCGTGCCGCCGGCCAGTCCTGGATTGCGGTGACCCATCGCGCCGGCGACGTCCCGCGCGGCACCCGGGGAATCATCGAACTGCACCAGGGTCGATTGCGCTCGATCAAAGCGCTGCGCCGTGCAGCGGCCGCTCGATTGGATCCCGGCGGCGGCCCGAGGCCGCCCCGCAAGCGACCGGGTTCCAAGGGGGCCGCCGCCGTACACCCGCCGCCCGATGGGCCGCTGCTGCTGCGAATCGATCGGGCGGATCTCTATGTCGATTATCGCCCGGTACTACTCGGTCTGAATTGGGAATTGCGCAAGGGTCAGCACTGGGCGGTGTTCGGCGCAAACGGTTCCGGCAAGACGAGTTTCTTGAAATCATTGTACGGCGACCTGTCGCCGGCCTTGGGTGGCCGCATTGAGCGCAAAGGCTTTCCCGCGGGAACGCCGATCTCCCTGTGGAAGCGGCAGGTCGGCTACGTGTCCCCCGAATTGCAGGCCGACTACGCGGTGGATCTGACCATCCGGGATCTGGTGGCGAGCGGCCGGCAGGCGAGCATTGGCCTCGCCGACGTCCCGACCGCACAGGATCGAAGGGCTGCGGCCCGCTGGCTCAGATACTTCCGTCTGATGTCGGTGGCCGGACGGAGGCCGCGTGAATTGTCCTATGGGCAGCTGCGCCGTGCCCTCATTGCACGAGCGTTGACCGCGCAGGCGCGCATCTTGTTGCTCGACGAACCGCTGACGGGCCTCGATCCGCGGCAACGCACCGCCATGAAGCGCATGCTCGAGCGGTTGATGCGCAAGCAATTGACTGTGGTCATCGCCGTGCACCACACAGAGGATCTGCCGCGCGGAATGACGCACGGACTGCGCCTGCACAAGCGCCGCGCCTATCCCACCGATTGCCATTTTGCGACTTGAGTCGGCGGCAGCCGGCCGCACCTTGGGCGAGACTGCGACAGTCATTCTCGGCGTGGGGATCGGATTATGTCGCGTATCTCTCGGTGTGCTCTCGGAGTCGCCGTACTGGCGTTTGCCGGCTGCCAAAGCTCCGGCTATGCGGTGCGCCCGGTACCGCGCATCGCCGCCGATAGCGTCGGCAAGCCCATCAGCCGACTCGAAGACGCCTTCGGCCTGCCGCGCAAGATCGAGACCACTCCGAGCAAGCAGATTTACGTTTGGTTTTTTGCCGAGACGCCTGCCGGCGCGCCGGTTGGATTCCACGGTTGCGAGGTGGAAGTGACGGTGGATGCGCACTCGGAGCACGTGCTGGGGTTTTCGCTGTCGAACATCGGCTGGTCCAAATGCGGGGAAGTGCAGCGCAGGATCCGCGTGGCGGAGCGCTAGAGCCGGCGGCGCCGGCGGACGCCGCGCTCGTGAGGCCGACCCCGCCTGCCTGCCTGCGTGGGGGGGGGCGAATTGTGCTAAAATTAGC
>DAINPA010000030.1:17037-22274 GCA_036743675.1 Steroidobacteraceae bacterium | reverse complement strand
TCCGTCGCGCCGGATAACCGTGATTCCGCAGGTGTCGTAGCAGTCCCGCGGGCAGGCGGTGGTGAGCGCTTCCTCGCGAGACTCGATCCGCTTCACGGTCGTCCCGATGCTTCGACCTTCTTCAATAGATCGTTGCGCACCTGCGAAGCCTCCAGACGCAGCGGCCGGGTGCGCAATTGGCCGATCTCGGCGGCGGTGAACGGTTGAAGGTTCGACGGCAGATCTTCCCGGTCGAATCGCCACAACATCCAATTCATCACCTCGGCCAATTCGGCGTCCGCCAGGGGCGAGTTCGCGACTCCGGGTACGCGGCCGAGGTACTCACGCCCGCCGGGGACCCACAGGAATTTGGCCACGTTGCCGGCGAGGCTCGGGGCGGCGTTGGCCGAACCGGTGCCGTCCGATTGATGGCATCCCTGACAGTTCAAGGTCCAATTCTGCCAGGCGAGTTGGGCATGCATGACGCCAGCCGGCGCATCGGCCGGTGGCGTTGACTCGGCGGCTTCGCCGATTCGAGCCATGTGGGCAAGGGGCGCCAGCGACAAGGCTCCAACCGCCAACAGCGCCCGCGGCAATGCCCTACTTCTGCTCAATCGCCACACCCAGGATCAGGGCAACGGTGCAGGTGTAGGATTGGCTCTGGGTGCCGAAACACCACGTGATCTCGTTATTGGTTTGCGGGCGCACCACCGGCCGGTCGCCGCGGTTGTTTTGGCAGGCACAGCGCCCCCAGACAACCCCGCCGCAACAATCGTTGTAGGAAATGATGTAGTTGCGCTGATCGGCCGGATTACGGCAGGTACCGATCCAGGTAATGGGCGACATCTCGGTTCCGGGCGGACAGGAGGTGACGCTGCCGCCATAGCAGGAACACAGCGATCCGTCGATGGCGCAATAGCGCCAATAGTCGCACTTGGTCCGATCGCCGGGATCCTGCGGGTTGCCCGAATATTGCGGCGGGACCAGACCGGAATTCGGATCGTCGGAATTCGTGCCGCCCTCCGCGCCCCGCGCCACCGGCAATAGAGGCAGCGCAGCCGCACCCGCGAGCAATCCGCCGAGAATGCTGAACACACTGCGTCGCGACGTGCGGCTCGCAAAGCCACGCAACGCCCTTTCCGTCAAACGATCGAATTGCGCCACATTATTCTCCCGAAGAGGCACGCCTCTGGTCACGCTGACCGAGGTACTGCTGGATGTTGCGGACACCGCTTTCCTTGGCTACGAACAGACTTTCCAAATGCTCTCGCGTATTGACCAGGCCGGTCGCGGTCAGTTTGCCCGCTTCGTCGATCAATACCGCATACGGCAGCTTCGAGACCCCGTAGCTGCGCCCCAAGTGTTCCGACAACACATAGGGAAATTTCGTCAAACCCTTGTCGCGGACGAACTCGGCATGCTTTGAGGGTTCGCCGTCGCTCGCCAGCACCATGTCGAGCCAGCCGCGTTCGGCGCCGTACGCCGAGCGCAGCGCGGGCAGCAGCGCCTCGCAGACCTCGCAGTCCGGCGACAGGAACAGCACCAGCTGGCTGCGCCTGCCGCGCACGCCGCCGATTTTCACCGGCGTCCCGTCCAAGGCGGTCAGGGTCATTTCCGGGGTTATTTCCCCAAGCTTGAGCGGTTGGCGCAGCGACAACGCGCCTGCAGGCGCGATGCGCTGATGCAAAACCCCGATTTGCCTCGCCAGCGCCATGCACACCACGCCGAGCACGGCGAGCGCCACCCACAGTGCAATCTGCGAGGCGATCACGAAGCTCATGCCGCGGCTCCGTGGCGCAGCGGCCGTACCGCCATTACTTGCTCGAGCGCCCCGTACAGCGTCAAGAACGCGCATGCCGCCAACACCTGAGATGCGGCCACCGGCAGCGCACCGCGTGCCGCCGATACGCCGACGAGCGCCGCAACCGCTACCAAAAGCGCGTTTCGCGCCACTTCGAAGGCTCCCAGCGGGTGCGGCTTGGACCCGAAACTGCAGCCGCAGTCGGCATCGCGCCGGCCCTGCCCGATGGCGCGCAGGATCAGCGCGAGATAGACGCCCCAAATCAGCGCCGCCAGCGACGCACCGGCAAGACGATAGGTCGGCACGAACAGCGCCGCCGCCGCCAACAGTTCGCCGAGAGCCGCAGCGAGCGCAACCGCTGCCGATGCTGCGCGCGGCACGCCCGCGAATGTGTGCACCACTTTGCGGGTATGCGCGAAGCGCATTCCTTTGTGCGCTGCAGAGACCAACAGCAGCACGGCCAGAAACGCCGCCAGCTGCGCGCCGAGCAGCCGTGCCACGTCGAACATTGTGCCCTCGCCCATCATTAATGCACCGGCTCGATGTTCATGCGGGTGCTGTTCCATCGGGACAATGCCAGACTTCGAATCAGGTTCCCGTATTGCGGGTCGTAGACGTCGAGGCGATCCCCCGCTTGCACCAACAGCAGCGGCGTCGCGCCGTGACTCAGCGCGACCGAAGAGCCCGGGCGCACCAGCCGCATGCGCCGCACTCGCGCCTTGGTGGCCGGGTTGAACACCCACACTTCGTTGGCCGGATCCTTGTGCGTGCCCTCCTCCGCATTGGCCTGCATCAACACGTACAGCAGTTTTTCGTCGGCGGCGATGACTTGCCAGCCGCTCGGCCGCCAGTGAGCCGATTGTTCGGCGGCCGATGCCAGCGGCCAGTCGGGCAGCACCTTGACATCATCCGTCTTCATGTCGATCGGCTGCACCCGGCCGTGCAAGCTCGGAAAGTAGCGCACGCCGCCCACCACGGCGCTCGAGGTGAACAACGGATCCGTATCGAGCGGATTGAACGCCTTGGATTCGCTGCGGCCCGCCGCCGCGCCTTTCTCATCGAGGCGCACCGTCAGCAAGGTACCGCTCGAGCACAGGGTCGAAAAGCCGCGCACGCCGGTAGGGAATACCAGCGAACAGCCGGGGATATCGATGTCGCCGAGCACCCGGCGCTTCACCAAATCGACCACGGTCACCGAGGAGGCCGGCGTGAAATCGAACACCAGCGCCAGGCGTTGATCGTCGGTGAAGGCGAACATGCCTTCCATCGCCGTCATGAGCCCTCGTTTGCCTCCCGGCAGCACGATTTCATCCGCTGCATTCAGCGTCTGAGCATCGTAAATCGTGATGAAGTCGGTGCGCGTGCCGCGCACGCCGCGCGACCACACCGTATCGGCCACGTAAATCTCGGGACGCTTGTCGGCAACCAGCAGCGTGGCCGAATCGTGCGCCTGCAATTGCGCCTTGACGTCGCGGGTGTCGCTGCCCACATTGCGCAATTCGATCCGATCGCTCGCGTAATTGAGAAACGCCCAACTCGTCGGATACTTCGCGGGCAGGGTCTCGACCTTGTGCCCGGTATCCGCCGGCAAGGGTGTCGGAAACTCGGAGGCGCGTGCGGCCAAGGCGGCCAAGGTTGCGCCGATCAGGATGGGCGTCGCACGAAAAATGATGCTCATTGTCATTTAGTTAGGCCTCTTCAGCGCGTTCGGATCGCCAGCTTTGCTTGCGTACGCGGGATTGCTCTGGTGCGGCAGCATGCCCGGGCCGGAGTGTACGTGAAGCGCCGCGAGGTGAATACTCCGGCTCATCAACCGGTATATTGCATCCATGAATAACGCACTAATAGGCCTTTACGTCGCGCTCGGTCTCGCCGGGATTGCCTTCGTCATCGGCGCGATTCGAGCCGCGCGACACCGCAAGGACAGGCGCTGGCCCACGCCGGTCGAAATGGTCGTAGGGTTCGTCACCGATTTCTTCGACACCTTGGGAATAGGTTCCTTTGCGCCGACGACGGCGATCTTCAAGCTGCGGCGCATGGTCCCGGACGAATTGATACCCGGCACCCTGAACGTCGGCCACACTCCCGCCGCCATCACCGAATCGCTGATCTTCGTCACCGCGATCCTGGTCGATCCCATGCTGCTGGTGAGCGCGGTGGTGAGTTCGGCCGTGGGCGCCTGGCTTGGTGCGGGAATCGTCGCGCGGCTGCCGCGCCGCGCGATTCAGATCACCATGGGGATCGCATTGCTCATCGCGGGAACCGTCTTCACGGCCATCAATCTCGGCGCGCTGCCCGGCGGCGGAACCGCGATGACCTTGGTGGGTTGGAAATTCGGTCTCGCCGTCGCCATCAACTTCGTGCTCGGCGCCCTGATGAGCGCCGGCATCGGGCTGTACGCTCCCTGCATGATCACACTCGCCCTTTTGGGCATGCATCCGATCGCCGCCTTTCCGATCATGATGGGCGCGTGCGCGCTGCTGCAGCCGGTCGCAAGCCTGCGCTTCTTTCAAACCGGCGCCTTTGCCTGGGGCCCGTCGTTGGGCCTCGCGTTCGGCGGCGTCATCGGTGTGTTGGTTGCGGCGTACATCGTCAAATCCCTGCCGCTGATCGCGCTGCGCTGGTTGGTGATCGTGGTTATCGCGTACGCGGCCTTCGCCATGCTGCGTTCCGCCGCGCGCGACGGCGCCGTGAGCGCCGCGAGCGCAGCCGCGGTCGAATAATGCCCTCATCTTGGGGCATGGCGACTATCGGCGCGCTATTCGCTCCGCAACTTTCGCCAGCCTTCGTGCCCCAGCCTGCGCATGGTCAGGATATTTCGCCGGTAGATCTCGTCCGGATCCGGCACTGAGGCCAGCGCGCGCTCGATGCTCGCTTCGCGCAGCAGATGCAGCGTGGGATAAGGCGAGCGATTGGTGTGGTTCTCAATGTCCTCGGGCTGCGTCCCCGCAAAGCGATATTGGGGATGAAAACTCGCGATTTGCAACTCTCCTTCGAGGCCGAGATCGACGATCAGGTGTTCGCCTAGCGCCAGAAAATCATTGAATTCGATGAAATCGGTCAACACCCAAGGATGTATCAGCAGCGTCGTCTCGCAAGCGCTGGCCTCCTGCTCGTTCAGAAACACCAACTCCGCACTAAGGTCATCCAATAGGCCGGCCGCCGATCGATGCTCGCTGACGCGATAGCGGACCCGGCCGCTTTTGTGGACGGGCTCGGCAAATGGGCACAATTTGAGGCCAATCACGCACCGCTCCAGCCAAAGACGGGTCGCGCCGACGATCTCATCGAGGTCGATGGGTTGATCCTGGCCGATTGGTTCGTCTTGACTAATGAGCGTATTCCCGTGCAGCCGCCGCCACTCGGAGCGTTGAGTTCGAGTATGCTAATCCTACGCTTCATGCACGTGAGACTGCCGCCGATGCCCGCGAGAATTCCCGCCACGCTCATCCCCGGA
>DAINPA010000030.1:15168-16937 GCA_036743675.1 Steroidobacteraceae bacterium | reverse complement strand
AAGCGGGTCGAGAATGCCCCCAATCATCTCGATTGAGAACGTCACCAAGTCCTACGCATCCGGCTTGCAGGCGCTGAAGCCGATCAATCTCACCATCGAGAAGGGGGAGATTTTCGCGTTACTGGGACCGAACGGCGCCGGCAAGACCACGCTCATCAATATTATTTGCGGCATCGTCACTGCGAGCGGCGGCCGCGTCGTCGCCGACGGTCACGATATCGTTCGCGACTACCGCGCGGCGCGCGCCAAGATTGGCCTGGTGCCCCAGGAGTTGACCACCACCGCCTACGAGACCGTCTGGGCCACGGTCAATTTCAGCCGCGGATTGTTCGGCCGCCCGCCGAACCCGGACTACGTGACGCGCCTGCTGCGCGATTTGTCGCTGTCGGACAAGCGCGACAGCAAAGTCATGACGCTGTCGGGCGGCATGAAACGGCGCGTGATGATCGCCAAAGCGCTGTCACACGAGCCCGATATTCTATTCTTGGATGAGCCGACCGCCGGCGTCGATGTCGAACTGCGGCGCGACATGTGGAACCTGGTGCGGGAATTGCGCGCTGGCGGCGTGACCATCATCTTGACCACGCACTACATCGAGGAAGCCGAGGAGATGGCCGATAGGATCGGCGTGATGAACAAGGGCGGACTCATTCTGGTGGAAGGAAAAGATGCGCTGATGAGGACTTTCGGCAAGAAGCAGCTCACGCTGCACCTCAAGGACCCGATGACGCACATTCCGGCCGAACTCGCGTCCTGGGGCTTGAGGCTCGAGGGCGCCCACGATCTGGTCTTGACGATGGACACCGGGGGTACGGACATCCCCGCGCTGCTCGAACGCATGAGCGAATTGGCGATAGTGATCAAGGATCTGCAGACCCAACAAAGCTCGCTGGAGGATATCTTCGTCAAGCTCGTGAGCGAGCGCGTATGAATATCCCCAAAGCCCGCTTTGAGTTCAACCGCCACGGCGTCTGGGCCATCTACAAATTCGAGATCGCCCGGGCTCTGCGCACCCTGGTGCAAACCCTGGTGACGCCGGTGATCACCACATCGCTCTATTTCGTGGTGTTCGGATCGGCCATCGGATCGCGGATGAGCGCCGTGGATGGCGTGCCCTACGGAGCCTTCATCGTACCGGGACTGATGATGCTGGCCCTGTTCACCGAAAGCCTGTCCAACGCCTCCTTTGGAATCTTCTTCCCCAAATTCATCGGCACCATCTATGAAGTGCTGTCGGCGCCGATATCCTCCATGGAAATCGTCATCGCCTACGTCGGGGCGGCGGCATCCAAATCCGTGGTGCTCGGCCTGGTGATTCTCGCCACGGCGTCCATGTTCGTGCCGATCACCGTTGTTCACCCTTTGCTCATGATCGTGTTCTTGCTGATGACCGCGGCGGCGTTCAGCCTGTTCGGATTCGTTCTCGGAATCTGGGCGACGGGCTGGGAACAGCTGCAGTTCATTCCGATGCTCATCGTCACGCCGCTCACCTTTCTGGGAGGCGCGTTTTATTCGATCCGCATGCTGCCGCCGGCGTGGCGCACCTTCAGCCTGTTCAATCCCGTGGTGTACTTGATCAGCGGCTTTCGCTGGTGCTTCTATGGCACGGCGGACGTGAATGTCGCCGTGAGCTTCGGTATGATCCTGGCGTTCTTCGGCGCTTGTCTGGCGGTGGTCGCGTGGGTATTCAAGACCGGGTACCGCCTGAAGAACTAGCCGACGCCGCCACGATCGAGACGGTCAATTACAAGCAAGGCACGCTGACCATC
>DAINPA010000030.1:0-15068 GCA_036743675.1 Steroidobacteraceae bacterium | reverse complement strand
GATCGAGTCCGACGTCCGCCGCCTCGGCGCGGCGCCGGTCCGCTTCGACATCGAGCGAACGGCATGCCAACAAATAGACAATGGTCGCCACCGGCAGTCCGACCAGCATCGCAATGTCCGCGCCGCCGAGGGCGGCCGCCACTGGGCCGATGTAGAGGCCGTTGACGCTGAAGAACGGCACCATTGCGACGAAGCCCACGGCGTAGGCCGACAAACCGCGCCAATTCCAGCGTCCGTACATGCCGTGGGGATTGAAGATTTCCCGCACCGAATAATGGCCCCGGCGCACCCAGTAAAAATCCACCAGGTTGATCGCCGTCCAAGGCGTGAACAGGTACAACAGGACGGCGAGGAATTCGCCGAATTTCTCCACGAAGTTCTCGGTCGAGGCGAGCGCGATACCGCTCGCGGCCACGGTCGATATCATCAAGGTGAGCACGCGTTTCCCAAGTGTGAGGCGGCTCGGCTTCAAGGAATCGGCAACGCTCAGCAGCGTCAAGGACGCACCATAGAAATTGAGCGTCGTGATCGTGAGCAATCCAAGCAGCGAGCACAGCAACAGCGGCTTGCCGAACCCCGGGATCACCGCATCCGCAGCGGCACCCACCGCGGTGGCAAACTCCATTTTCGGATGCAAGGCGGCCGCCACGGTGCCGACCAGCATGGTCCACGAGCCGCCGACGAACGCGCCCAGATAGGTCCACCAGAAAGAGGCGCTGACCCCCACGTCGCGGGGCAAATAGCGGGAATAATCGGATACGTAAATGGACCACGCGACCTGATACGAGGCGGCCGCAAACAGCTGCGCCAAAAACGGCACGGCGCGAAAATCGCTCCACGCGAGTTGTTCGGCCGGCAGCGGCGCCTTCGTAAGCACCGCCACCGTGAACACCAGCAGCGCGACGATCAGCACATACGCGATCCAACGCTGCGCGAGATGAATCAGGTCATAGCCGGCTATTGCGAGGGAGACGGCCAACAGCGCGAATATCAGCACTGCCGGCGCGGTTGGCACGCCATACAGGGAATGCAGGGTCTGCGCGGCGAGGATCTGATTGAAAGCATTGAATCCAATGTAGGCAAAGAGGGCCACGCCCCATACCAGCAATGCGCCCACGTAGCCGAACTGAGGCCGCGATTGAATCATCTGCGGCAATCCGAGCTGCGGGCCCTGCGTCGAATGAAACGCCATGAAGAACGTGCCCAAGGCCGAGCCGAGAATCACCGCGACCGCCATCCACACGAGATTGCCGCCGAGCGCGATGCCGACGACCCCGGTGGCCACCGTCGCGAGATGCGCATCGCCCGAAAACCACACCGGCCAAAGATGCCACACCTTGCCGTGACGTTCGGCGACCGGCACGTAGTCAATCGATCTCTTCTCGATCAATCCGCCGCCGAATTGTGTTTGCATCTGCCTTGACTCTGGTTGGATGTGCGCAAAATACTAACATCAGCGACGACGATCGCGGCTCAATATTCGAACTGATAGGAGAGCCCGATGCTGCTGCCGGGATCGTTTTCCGGCGTCACGCCCTGCGTGATCGCGCTGCCGTTGCCGAGCCGCGTTTGCAATTTCAAATGATTGGTCAGATCGATGTTGACCTGTACCTGGCTCGATCCGGTGCTGCTTTGCTTGGCTTCCACGTACACCCGCTTGGCGATATAGCGCCCGGCTTGCACGGCGGTGCCTGCGTTCTCCGTGGCACCGGTCGCGGTGGTCGTCGTGGCGGCCCCCACGCTGAGCCGGTCGAGCCCCAGGGATTTCTGCAGCTTGACCAGCGGGTTGACGCCGCTGCCGACGCCGCTCAGCGTCGCCAGGGCGGCCCCGACTTGCGCCGCCTGCAACGCGCTGAGCTGTGAAGCGTTCTCGCCGAATAGAAGCTGCGCCATGATTTCATCTTGAGCCAGCCCCGCGGTGCTGCTGATGTCGAACTTCGGCGCATCCGCGTACCCGGTGATGCGCAGCGTCGCCGTCCCGTTGGTCAGGACAATTGGCGCGGTAAAGTCCAAGGTCGGATCGATCTTGTTTTTCTTCAGCCCGGTGCCGTCGAAGCTCACGCGGCCGGCGGTGAAATCGAGCTTTCTTCCCGCGATGGTAAAGCTGCCTCGCTGCAGGTCGAAGTAGCCGCTGAACTGCGGCGCATCCGAGGTCCCGCCGACGTGCAGCTCACCGCCCAATTCCGCATCGAGACCGCGGCCCTGCACCAGAATCTCCCGCGGCGCCTGAATCGCCACATCGAACCCGACAATTATCTGTCTAACCGGCGTCGACGGCGCGCTTCGTCCCCGGCGCCTCACATCGAGCACGATCACTTCCGGCGGCAATGAGTCCGGAATGCCGATCGTGGCGCGATTCACGTGCATCGTGCCGGCGATGTCGATCCGCCCCAGGACACTGCCGGTGACGTAGAGCTCCGCATCGAGATTTGCGGTGACGAGGTTGCTAGCAATCGGCTGCGCCTTGCTTGCGATTATGTGCAAATCGACCGGTATGCCCGGCTGCAGCACGCCGATCGACCCCGTCATGGTCACCGTGCCCGAAGCGGCGGCAGCCTTGAAGTTTTTGACCTGCAGCCTGCCTTCGCTGCCCGCGACTTCCGCGCTGATGTTGGATAAATTCATGCCGCGCGCGTAATCGCGCAAGCTTCCCTTTGCGAGCGTGATGGCGCCGAGAATCTGCGGTGCCGCCATGCTGCCCGTCACGGTTGCATTCACGGCGAGCTGCCCTGCGGCACGCATGCCGCGCGCTTCGAGCAGCGGATTAATCAAGGCAATATCCAATTTACCCAGAATCTTGAGATCCAACGCGCCATCGACGTGCAGCGGCGCACTGCCCGAGACCGTGAGCGTCGATTCGCCTCCCGCACTGAAGCGGGCATCGATCGCCGCGGAATTCCCGGCAAGCGCCGCGCTCGCCCGCAGGTCGAGTGCCGGCAAACCGGCTGCGGCGTCGCTCGCCGAGCGCAGGCCACGTGCGTTGAAGCGGATCTCGCCGGTCGGCGCATCGAGGGCCCCGCGCAGGTGCGCCTCCCCGTCGATTACGCCTTCGGCCAGCAGATCGGGCACGAAGACGTTGAGGAGTCGCGGCTTGAGTTGCCGCAGCGATGCCCTCACATCGAGAGCCGGCGACAGCGAACCTGCGAACTCGAATACCGCCTCCTGCGCACCGAGCTTCACTCGGTCAACGGACCAGCCGTTTGCGTATGACACCCGGGCCGGCGCTGACAACCGAAATTCCTCGGCGCGATAATGCGCGACGGCGCTCGCCACCCGCAGTTCGCGGGCGTCGATATTCCAGACCGCACTCGAGGATACGCTCGCCGCTGCGCCATACAAGTCGGGTACTTGCGCGCCGAACTCCACCGCCACCGCGTCCATAGTGCCTTCGCCCGCCACGCGTGCGCTGCCCTTGAGCGGCCCTGCCACGATATCTCGGCCCACCAATTGGAACCGCGCGCGAGTGCGGCCGCGCGTCGGAGTCAGGCTCGCCTCGCCTTCCAGGCTGCCAAGCAAATGCGCTCCGAGCACGCGCTCCAGGTCGCCGAGTTGACCCAGCCTGAAGCGAACTTGGCCGCGGCCATCGGCGACGCTGCGCTCGAACGACATCTCCCCCTCCAAGTGAGCGCTCCTCCAATCGGCTTTCCGGATGACCGCATGCGCGCCGTTGTGCGCATCGCGATCGACTGCCGCCTCGATATCAAGCGGCGCTCCGTCGAGGGTCCCGTGCACCTCGACGGTGCCGCTCGCGGCGGCCGGCAATCCCCTGGCGTGCAACACGGCGGACACCGTGCCCGGCGGCGAGCCTCGTATCGAAAGCGCACTGGAGAGTTCGGCATCGCCGGCGAGCGCGCTCGGTGCTCCGCTCAAGCGCCCCGAGGCTCGCAGCTCGCCGCTCAGCTCGGAGCTTGAGAATCCAAGGTCCGCGATCTCGAGATTCCAGCGAACCTGCAACATGTCGATGTAGTTCTCCATACTGCTGCCCCGTCCGGCGCGCGAGGCGGGTGTGGAGCGGGCAGATCGATTCGCGCTGCCGCTCAAGGCGAACGTCAAGCCGCGTCCGCTCAGACGCATTCGCTCGACGTCGACCGCGTCCGCGGACACCGCCGCCGACACTTGCAGCGCCAAGCGATTGCCCAACCCGGCCAGCCAGCCGGCCGCGCCCGTCGCACCCGCGGCGCCTTGCAGGTCGGCATCGATGGTCACGCCAACATCGGCGCGCCGCCGGACCAATTGCGCCTTGATCGTCGCCGCGCCGTGCACATCCTGTCCGGCGAGCGCCGCGAACCGCGCCACATCCGGAAGGCGCAGATCGAGGGTGGCGCCTTGCTGACCGGCCGAGGTGGCCTGCGCGCGCAGTGAAAACAGCCGGTGCGTTGCCGCCAACGTGATCGGCCGCGTCGCCTCGTTCAGGCGAACCGAGGCGTCGAGCTGCAATGGATCTTGCGCAAGCAGCATCGGCTGCGCACCCGGAATCTCGAGCCCGCTGACGAGTGCTTGCGCCGTGACATGGCCGCCGCTCGCCTTTAAATCGGCGCTCAGGGTCGCGATGCCAATCCCGCCCGCAATCCGCAGTCCTGCGATTTCCAGGTGTCCGTCGGCATCCGGCGCCGCGATGGTGCCATGCCAGCGACCGCGCAGCGCAAGGCGCCGCCAGCCGATGTCCGCGCGCGGATTCATTGCGGGCGCCTCGAGCGAATACTGCAAATCCCCCGAGTACTGCGCGAAATTGACGCTGCCTTGCGCCCGAACGCGCAGGTCGCCTGCGTCGAGCACGAGCGTCAGGCGCTCCGCATTGCGCGGACCGTTCAAGTTCAGACTGGCGGACAGCGCCCCCAAACCCGGCAATTGCAGAATATTCTCCAACGGCCCGCTCGCCGGTTCGTGCGCCTCGAGCGTCGCATCCATACGAGCGGGATCGAAACGCAGGTGCAACGTGTAGTCGCCATCCCGGTCCGTGCGATGCGCCTCCAGATCCGCGCTCGCGTCCTGAAGCGTGCGCAATCGCGCGTTGCCGCGTACCCGCAACGTCGCGGGCGTACCCGCCAGCTGCGCACCAAGATTGAGTACGTCGATCGAAAACCGGGCGACCTCGATGCGCGGCATCGACACGCCGCCCGAGGCCGGTTGCGCCAGCGGAAGCCGTTCCATGTCCAGCCGGGCAACCTCGAGCGCACCGACCTGCATCCGCCAATCGAGCAGCGCCAGCGGCGACCAATCGAGCGCGATTTGCTCGGCGGTCAACCAAGTACCCCGGTCGTCGATGAGCTGCAAATGTGCCAGCGTCAAGTGCGCGGGGAAGGTACCGCCCAATCCTGTCATTTTCACGTGGCCGGCCGTGAGCCGGTAGGTCACGCGCTCGATCAGCTCCCTGCCCGGCGCACTGGTGCCCGCAACCAGAACAATCAGCGCCAGCGTCACCGCGCCGGCGGTCGCGAATCCGATCACCCAGGCAGATTTTTTCAATGCGCGGCGCATCAAAACGCCTGCCCGAGCCCGACGTAGATTTCGAAGGGATCGCGGTTGTTGATGTAGTGCTTGGTCGGCACTGCAATATCGAATCGGACGGGGCCTATGGGCGTGTAGTAGCGGACGCCGGTGCCGAGACCGGTGTAAAACGTGCTCGACAACGGTCGCAAACTCGTGCTCACCTGGCCGCCGTCGGCGAACACGGCAACGCCCCAATTGGCGCCGATCCGCTGCCGAAACTCCAAGCTGCCGGCGGTTATCGCAGTGCCTCCTTCCGGATTGCCGTCGGGAAATTGCGGGCCCACCGATTGGTAGCGATAGCCGCGCATGGTGCCGCTGCCGCCGCCGTAGAAGCGTTGATCCGGAGGCAGACTGAATGTGGCGGCACCTTGCGCCAAACCCACCAAGGCGCGCGCCGCGAGAACGCTGCGGCCGGCGGCTGTCTTGAATAGATGCTCCAAATCGTAATACGCGGCGATCTTTACCTGGCTGATGAGGAAAGTGGCACTGCTCGATCCGATCGATCGGGTCGGCGCCACGCTGACCGAATCGCGCATCCCATGCCGCGGATCGTCCAACGGCGAGCTCAAGTCGGTGGAATCGTAGCTGACGCTCAGCGGCAGCGCGACCAGCGTGTAATCGCGCGTCGTGCCTTCTTGGATAATTTGCTCGTGCGTGCTGGACACACCCCCATTGACCGCCCAGTTCTTGTTCAACTTGCGAGTGAGCGTCGCCCCGCTCGTGACCGCGGTTTGCTCGTAGGCCTGCAGGTATTGCTTCACCGCTCCGACGGCGAGCTGCAGCGACTGGTCGGGCCGGAAGAAATCAGGCTCGATGAACTTGACGCCGGTGTCGTAGCCCAGTCCAGTGGTGGCGCTGCCGCCCACATTGAGGACGGAGGCCGAGACGCTGAGCTGCTGGGCGTTGCCGAACAGGTTGCGGTCGGTCCAGGTAAGGCCGCCGCTGCCGCCCAGATCGCTCGAATAGGCGATGTTGACGGTTACGGCATGGCCGGGACGTTCGCGAAACTGAAACACGATCGGCACGCCTCCCGAGTCATCGACCACCGTTCCCACTTGCACGGTGATGGCCGAGAAGACGCCCATCGCCAATAAATCATGGCGCGCCCGCTCAACGGCGCTCGAGCTGTACTGCTCGCCGGTGTGCAACGTGAGTTTGCGGCGCAGCGGTTTCTCGTGGACGCGCTTCAGGCCCTCCAGTCGGATCTCTCCGATGCGCACCTGGGGTCCGACCTCGACGTGAAAGGTGACGTCGAGCACCGAATCCACTTGATCTTCGTAGGCGATCGGAGAATCGACTTTCGCGAAGGCGTAACCCCGCTCCTCGAGCGCCGCGAGCAGCTGCGCACCCGCGCCGATAATATTCGCCGCCACGGCCGGCGCGCCTGGTTTGAGCGGCAGGATGTTCTGCGCCGATGCCGGAAGCTCGCCATCGATGGTGACCGCGCGCACGTGATAGAGCGGGCCGAGCACGAGGCTGATCGCGACCCGGGCCTCGCTATTGGCCGGCAGCGCCGTCAAAGTCTCCACGAGTCCCGGGTCGGTGAGAGCCAAGCCGTTGATCTGGATCGTGACGCTCGACTGATAATAGCCGAAACTCTCCAATGCGGTTTTCAGTCGGTCGATGTCGCCCCGAGCTCTCGCGATCAAACCAAAGGGGCTGACCGGCGCATTGCTTCGCAGCGTCGTGAGGTCGGAAGTGGCACTCAATATCGCGTCCTGGGACGCGTCGCCGGTCGAGGCGATATCGACCCGATAGGGCTGCGGATCGGCCGCACGGACCGATGACATGCAGCACAAAGCCGCCAGCGCTAACGCGAAAATTCTCGGAAATTGAATGCGCATCGCACCGAGAATCCTAAAGTGATTTACCGCTTGTAGCCATAAAGCCGCGCCCCGTCCCCACATGATGTCTTAAGTTCACCCCCGAATGGTCACTAATCGTTTGTCACGCCGCCCTTACCCACAGCGCATTAAGATGTGAGGATGTCGAGACTCATCGCCGCGCTATTATCGATTTGGGCCGCAAGCGTCGTCGCATCCGCGATTGCTCCCCCGCAGCAGCGGTCTGCAACCGAAGAATTCGTCGCGGCCATGCGGCGGGTGCAACCCAATCTGCCGGAGCCGCCGGATTCATCCGCACTCAGGGATTATCCGATCTACGATTATCTGGTCGCGGCGCGGCTGCGCCGCGATCTGGCGGCGTCGCTCAACGATGAGGCCGACAGCACCATTGACGGCTTTTTGCGGGCCTATACCGGTCAGCCGGTCGCTCACGCCCTGCGCCATCAATGGTTGGCAAGCCTGGCCGAGCGCCGCCGCTGGGATTGGTTCCTGCCGCGTTCGGCCGGGCTCACCGATCCGCCGTTGATCTGCGACCGACTCGCGGGTCGCCTCGCCACCGGCGACACCGACGGGCTGGCCGCCGATGCGCTGACGCGATGGAGCACACCGCAACGACCGCCGCAGGAATGCACCGGCGTATTCGCATGGTTGCGCACTCAGGGTCTGTTGACGCCGGCGCTCGAGGAGGCGCGGGTGCGAGCCGCGCTCCTGGCGGACAACGCGCCGCTGGCGCGCGATTTCTTGGCCGATGTGCCCGCACAGCGTCGAGCTCCCTTGCTGCAATGGATCAGGCTGCTCGAAGCCCCCAAAGAGAACATCGAGCAGCTGGCGGCAGCGCCCGGCTTGCCGGTGGAACCGGAAGCGTTGATGGCGGGATTCACGCGCTTGGCGCACACCGATGCGGCCGCCGCTTCGGATCTATTGCCGCCGCTGTTGGCCCGGCCCGACTTGGGGCCGCTGCTGCAAGGTCGACTGCGGCGGGCGGCGGCGCTCGGCGCGGCCTATGCCCGCCAACCCGGGGCCGTCGCGGCGTTCAGCCAATTGTCGGGCGACTCGCTGGACACGCCGGTGGAGGAATGGCGCGTACGCGCGGCACTATGGGCCGGGGACTATGACAAGGCGCTCGAGTGGATCGAGCAGATGCCCGCAAGCCTCGCCACGCAACCGCGCTGGCGCTACTGGCGAGCGCGGGCGGTTGCCGCGACTCGCGGGCCCGAGGACGCGGCGGCGCTGTTCGCCGAGATCGCCGGCATGCGGGATTATTACGGCTATCTGGCCGCCGACCGCCTGCATCGAAGCTATGACTTGAACATACAACCCTCTGCGGACGACGAGGCGGTGCAAGCCTCGCTTGCGATGGAACCCGGCATGATGCGCGCGCATGCGCTCATCGACTGCGGAATGCCCGACGAGGCCGGCGCGGAATGGAGCGCGGCTCTCGCCACCGCACAGCCGGCGCTGAAGGTGCAGGCCGCCCATCTGGCCTCGCGCTGGGGCTGGTATGCCCAAACCATCGCGACCCTGGCACAGGCGAACGAATGGGCCGACGTGCCGTTGCGCTATCCGCGCCCCTATATGTCCGAAATCGAGCACGCCAGCAAATTGACCCGGGTGCCCGCCGACTGGATCCTCGCGGTCATGCGGCAGGAGAGCTTGTTCCGCAAAGACGCGGTATCTCGGGCGGATGCCCGCGGTCTGATGCAGATGCTGCCGGCGACCGCCGCCCTCGTCGCCATGCGGTGGCATTTGCCCGCTCCGCACCGCGACGATCTGTTCGATCCGGCGATTGCCGTGCCGCTCGGAGCGGCCTATGTACGAGAGCTGCTCGATCGTTACGGCGACCAATTGAGCTTGGGTCTCGCAGCGTACAACGCCGGTCCCGCGGCGGTCGCGCGCTGGATGCCGCGCCAATCCCTCGAGGCCGACATTTGGATCGAAAACATCCCGTACGGCGAAACCCGCAGCTACGTCGAGCACGTGCTGGAACACATCGTTGCCTTTGCCGTGGTACGCGATGCCGTGCCGCCGCGGCTTGCCGCGTTGCTGCCGCCGATATCGCCGTTCGCCCGGCCAGATTAACCTGTTTTAACATTTCGACCACGGGCAGTTAATCGCCGCCGGTTCAGGCTGGGCGTCATGCAATGGCAATCGTGCGTTGGCGTGCTTGTCGGATCGACTTGCGCGGCACTGGTCGCCTGCAGCGTGGGCACGCCATACCGGCGGCCCGATATTCCTTTGCCCCAACAATGGGTTGAACCGGCACCCGCCTCGGTTTGGCCGTCGGCCGATTGGTGGCATGGCTTCGGTTCGGCACAGCTCGACGAGTTGATCGCGGAGGCCGAACGCAGCAACGATGATCTGGCCGGCGCGATCGCCCGCGTCCAGGAAGCGGATGCGCAGGCGCGCATCGCGGGAGCGCCGCTGTTGCCGTCCGTCGATTTAAGCGGAGCAGCCGCGCGCGAGCGCACCAACGCACCCAATTCGGGTCCCAGCGTGTTCAATTATTTCAATCCCGAGATCAACGCGAGCTATGAGCTCGATTTTTGGGGCAAGAATCGCGCATTGCGCGCCTCCGGACGCGCCGCGGCGGTGGCCGGCCGTTACGACCAGGAAACCGTCGCATTGACCGTGATCAGCAGCGTTGCAACCACTTATTTTCAAGCACTGGAGCTGCGCGATCGGATTCAGGTGGCGCAGCAGAATCTGCGCAATGGAGAGAAGATTCTGCGCGGCTTTGTCTTCGAACAATCCGTCGGCACGGCGACCGGTCTCGATGTGGCGCAGCAGGCAACTGCGGTGGCCTTGTTGTACGCCGCCATTCCGCCGCTCGAGCAGCAGTTCCGCCAGACCGTGTACGCGCTCGCGGTGTTGATCGGCAAGACGCCGGAATCGATCGATGTGACCAGCGGGACGTTGACCGAGTTGGCGACCCCGGCGGTGGTTGCAGGACTGCCCTCGCAGCTGTTGGCTCGCCGCCCCGACGTCGCCTCGGCTGAGCAGCAGCTCATCGCCGCCAACGCCGACATCACGGTGGCGCGCGCCGAGTTGTTTCCGAGCATCGATTTGACCGCGAGCGGGGGCTACGCGAGCAGCGCGCTGTCCTCGCTGGTGAGCCCGGGCAATCGGATTTACGCCGTTTCAGCGGGCCTGACGCAGCCCATTTTCCATGGCGGCGCGCTGCGCGGCGAACTCAGCTACCGAAAGGCGCGCTACGCCGAATTGCTAACGAGCTATCACAAGACCGTGCTGACCGCGCTCGCCAACGTCGAGAGCGCGCTGGTGGCCGTGCGGCAAACCGCCGATCAGCGCCAGCGCCAGCGCGACGCCGTCGCCAAGGCGCAGCGCGCCTTTGAATTCGCGCAGGCGCAAATGTCTGCGGGGACCGTCAACATTCTGACCGTGCTCAACACGGAAAATGCGCTGTTCAGTGCGCAGGACACGCTGGTGCAGGTGGAATATTCATATCTGCAGGCTCTGGTGGATTTGTTCACCGCGCTCGGCGGCGGCTGGCATCAGGGGTAACGCACGATGCAAGGGCTCTCTCGGATCGGCAAACGCGAAATGTGGGGCGGCATCGCTGTGCTGGCGCTGCTGCTATTCGCCTGGCGCGGCCTGTTGCACCGGCCGGCCGGTGCCGGGACGCAGAAGGCGTCGCAGCCGATCGCGGTCGAGACCGCCGCCGTCACGCACGCGGACGTACCGATCTACCTGCAGGGGCTCGGAACGGTTCAGGCGTTTTATACGGTCACGGTGACGGCGCGCGTCGACGGAGAATTGACCAAAGTTGCGTTCACCGAGGGCCAAACCGTGCGCAAGGGGGATCTGCTCGCGCAGATCGATCCGCGACCGATTCAAGCCGCCCTCGATCAGGCGGTCGCGACCAAGACGAAGGATGCGGCGCAGCTGGCGAACGCAAAGCGCGATCTGGAGCGCTATACGCTGCTTCAGCCGGAGGATTTGGCGAGCAAGCAAACCGTCGACACCCAGCGCGCGACGGTCGATCAGCTCGCGGCGCAGATCAAGATCGACGAGGCAGTGATCGACAACGCACGCACGCAACTCGACTACACGCGCATTACCTCGCCCATCGACGGCCGCACGGGGATCCGGCTGATCGATCCGGGAAATATCGTGCACGCGGCGGACATCACCGGGATCGTGGTGGTGACGCAGGTACAGCCGATCTCGGTTATCTTTACGCTGCCCGAGGAGGCATTGGGCGCCATCGGCAGAGCGCTCGCGGCGGGCACGGTCAAGGTCACGACGGTGACGCGCGACGGCGCCGAGGTGCTCGACGAGGGCACATTGGCGCTGGTCGACAACCAGATCGATCAATCGACCGGATCCATCAAGCTCAAGGCGACCTTCGACAATGTGCGCAATACCCTGTGGCCCGGACAATACGTGAACGCGCGAGTATTGGTGCGCACCGAGCGCAACGCCCTGACGATTCCCGACGCGGCCGTGCAGCTGGGGCCCGACGGCCCTTTCACCTATGTCGTCAAGAGCGATTCGACGGTCGAGGTTCGCCCGTTGAAAATCGGTGACGCGAGCGATGGGATGACGATAGTCACGCGCGGATTGGCGCTTGACGAGCACGTGGTCACCAGCAATCAGTACCGGCTGCAACCGGGTGCGCAGGTGCGTGCCACCGCCCCAGCGGCATCCGCCGCCGGAAGGGCGTCGTGAGCATTTCCGAACCGTTTGTTCGGCGGCCAATCGCGACTTCGCTCCTGATGGGGGGCATCTTTCTGGTCGGACTCGTGGTCTACCCCCTGCTACCCGTGGCTCCGTTGCCGCAAGTCGACTTTCCGACGATTCAGGTCTCGGCGCAATTGCCGGGCGCCAGCCCGGAGACCATGGCCTCCTCGGTGGCGCAACCCTTGGAGTACCAGTTCGCGCAAATCTCGGGCCTGTCCCAGATGACCTCGACCAATCTGCTCGGCGCCACCGTCATCACGCTGCAGTTCGATTTGGATCGCAGTATCGACGCGGCCGCACAAGACGTGCAGACGGGGATCGATGCAGCAGGCGGTCAGTTGCCGAAGAATTTGCCGACACCGCCCACGTACCGCAAGGTGAATCCCGCCGACTCGCCGATATTGATCCTCTCGATGCGCTCCGAGGTATTGCCGGTGACCACGGTCGACGATTATGCTGAAAACATCCTCGCGCAGCAGATATCGCAGATTCCCGGCATCGCCCAGGTGTCGATCGGCGGCCAACAAAAGCCGGCGGTACGCGTTCAGATCGATCCCGTCAAGCTGGCGGCATTGAACCTGCAAATGGAGGACGTGGCCGGCGTCATCAGCGCCGCCACCGTCGATGCGCCGAAGGGTTCGATCAACGGACCAAAGCGCAGCCTGACGATTTACGACAACGATCAATTGCTCAAGGCCGCTCCGTGGAACGACGTGGTGGTCGCGTACAAGAAAGGCGCGCCGGTGCGCATCCGCGACATCGGCATCGCCGTCGACGGGCCGGAAAACAGGCTGCTGACGGCGTGGCAGAACGGCCGCAAGGGCATTTTGCTGCTGATTTACAAGCAGCCGGGCGCGAACGTCATCGAGGCCACGCAGCGCGTGCAGGCGCTGCTGCCGCACGCGCTTGCCTCCGTGCCGGCATCGATCAAAGTCGAGACGGTGGCGAATCGCACCACCACCATCAAGGCCGCCGTGCGCGACGTGGAATTCACGCTGGCGCTCACCATCGCGCTGGTGGTGATGGTGATATTCCTATTCCTGCGCAATGCCTGGGCGACCATCATCCCCGGGGTCACCGTGCCGCTCGCGCTGCTCGGCACTGCCGCAATGATGTATGTCCTCAATTACAGCCTGGACAACCTGTCGCTGATGGCGCTCACCATTGCAGTCGGCTTCGTAGTGGATGATGCCATCGTGATGTTGGAGAACGTTTACCGACACATCGAGGCGGGCCTGTCGCCGCTGCAGGCGACGCTCAAGGGTGCGGGCGAGATCGCCTTCACCATCATCTCAATCAGCGTCTCGCTGGTCGCGGTATTCATTCCGCTGCTGCTGATGGGCGGCATCATCGGCCGCTTGTTTCGCGAATTTGCCGTCACCATGACCATGACCATCGCGGTCTCGGCCTTTGTGGCCTTGACGCTCTCCCCCACCATGTGCGCCTTGTTCCTGCGCGACGAGAAGCACGCCAAGCACGGGAAGGCCTATATGGCGATCGAGCGCGCGTTCGAGCGCCTCCTTGCCGGGTACACGCGAGGTCTCGATTTCGTGCTCGACCACCAGCGCGCCACCCTGGCGGTATTCCTGGCCACGGTCGCGGCGTCCGTGCTTCTGTACATAGAAATACCCAAAGGATTCTTTCCGCAGCAAGACACCGGCATCATCTCCGGGCTCTCGGATGGGCCGCAGGATATTTCCTTCGACGAGATGGTGCGGCGTCAGCACGCGCTCTTGGATGTCGTCTCGCGCGACCCGGACGTAGCCGGCTACGGCACCGGGCTCGGCGGCACCCGGCCCATCAACAACGGCTTTGTCGTGATTGGCCTCAAACCCCGCGACCAACGCCGCGCCTCCGCGGACCAGATCATCAACCGGCTGCGGCCGCAGCTCGCCAAGGTGCCGGGCGCGACCCTGTTCCTGCAGGCGACGCAGGATCTCAACGTCGGCGGCCGGACGACCCGTACTCAGTACCAATACACCCTGCAGGATTCAAACATCGAGGAACTCAATGAATGGGCGCCGAAGCTGCTGGCGAAACTGCAGAAGCTGCCGATGCTGCGCGATGTCGCCTCAGATCAGCAAACCAGCAGCGGCATGGTGTCGCTCACCATCGATCGCGACCAGGCCGCGCGCTTCGGCATCCAACCGGCGGCGATCGACCAGGCCATCTACGATGCCTTCGGCCAGCGTCAAGCGGCCCAGTTCTTCACCCAATTGAACAGCTACCACGTCGTCCTCGAGATCACTCCCGAGCTGCAAGGCGATCCGGCTTCGCTGCAGAAGCTGTATTTGAAATCGCCGCTCACCGGCCAGATGGTTCCGCTCGCGGCCATGACCAAGTACGACACGCAGCACGTGACCTATCTGTCGATCAATCACCAAGGCCAGTTTCCCGCGGTCACCCTGTCGTTCAATCTGGCGCCCGGAGCGGCGTTGGGCGATGCCGTGGATGCGATCAATCGGGTATCGGCCGGCATGAATCTGCCCGCCACGATAACCGGCAGCTTTCAGGGCACCGCCCAGGCGTTTCAGAGCTCGCTCAAAACGCAACCGTATCTTATTCTGGCGGCTCTGGTGGCGGTCTATATCATTCTCGGCATGCTCTATGAAAGCTACATTCATCCCCTGACGATCCTCTCCACGCTTCCGTCGGCGGGCGCCGGCGCGCTGTTGATTCTGCTCCTGTTGCATATCGAACTCTCGGTCGTCGCCCTCATCGGCATCATTTTGCTAATCGGAATCGTCAAGAAGAACGGCATCATGATGGTCGACTTCGCCATCCAAGCCGAGCGCGAGCAGGGTCTGTCGCCGCACGATGCGATACGCCAGGCGTGCCTGCTGCGCTTTCGCCCGATCATGATGACCACCATGGCGGCGCTCCTCGGGGCCCTGCCCCTCGCGCTCGGACACGGAACCGGCTCGGAGCTGCGCCAACCGTTGGGGTATACCATGGTCGGCGGCCTGATCGTGAGCCAGGCGATGACACTGTTCACGACGCCGGTCGTGTACCTGTATCTGGACCGGTTCAGCC
>DAINPA010000029.1:0-22357 GCA_036743675.1 Steroidobacteraceae bacterium | reverse complement strand
TTCGTGAAAGCCGCGTAGCTAGAAAATCTAGCTACGCATTCAGCTACGCACCCAGCCACAACACTAGCCCCGACGAGGGAAAACGTCCAGAGACAATAACTGTCGCAAAACCCCAGTGTTGCAGGGGTTTCAACCGCTTTTCGTGGACAACCCGCGACAGCCGAGGACAACCGAAAACGTTATTCGATATTCTGCACTTGCTCGCGCATCTGTTCGATCAACACTTTCATATCGACCGCCGCCCGAGTCGTTTCGATGTCCTGAGATTTCGACGACAGCGTGTTGGCCTCGCGATTCAGCTCCTGCATCAAAAAATCCAAGCGCCGGCCGGCCGGCTCCTGCCCGCCGAATGTCATGCGAACCTCCGCCACATGGCCGCGCAGCCGGTCGATTTCTTCATCGACGTCGAGTCGCTGCGCAAGAATCGCGAGTTCCTGTTCGAGCCGTTCATGATCCACTTCGCTGGTGAGCTGTGCGATGCGCTCGATCAATTTCGCGCGCATGCGGGCATGCACCTCCGGCAGCCGCTCCGCGACCCGTGCGGCGAAATCCTGAAGTCCCGCGCAGCGTTGCTCCAAAGCGTCCCGCAAGCGCCCGCCTTCACTGTCGCGAAAACGTGCGAGCTCGGCCAGGGCTTCGCCGAGCAAGAAGTGCGCCGCCGCTATCAGGGGCGCGGCATCGCGGCTTTGCTCGCGGACCACCCCGGGCCAACGCAGCAGATCCATGACGTCGATGCGCGCCGCCCCGCCCAACTGCGAGGCGACTTGCTGGGCGCGCAACGCCAGCGAGGCAAGCACATCGGCGTCGACTTCCAGTGAGGTCGCGACCGCGGCGGGGCGAAAATGCAGCGTACATTCGACCTTGCCGCGCCGCACGGCGCCGGCGATCGTCTGGCGGAAATCCGCCTCGGCGCTGCGGAATTCCTCGGGCAATCGGCAGCCGATTTCCAGAAACCGGTGATTGACCGTCTTCAACTCCCAAGCGAGCAGCCCCCAGGGGAACTGCCGTTCGCGCCGCGCAAAGCCGGTCATGCTACGAATCATAGGGGTCCGCGCCAAGAAAATCGGCCATAATCAGCCATAATCCAAGATCGAGTCTATCGGAAAGCCTTAGGAGGTGTCATTGCAGATCGAGACCGCGGATGTGAGCCTGATCGGCCATCGCGAGGAAAACCAGGACCGGGTGGCGGTGGCGGCTGCGGATCAGTCGGTGCTCCTGGCGGTCATCGACGGCATGGGCGGCCATGCCGAGGGAGCGCGCGCCGCCGAGACGGCACTCGCGACCCTGCTCGAAGCATTCTGGCAAACGCCGCATCCTATTTTCGATCCGCTGGGATTTCTGCATTTGGCGCTGGGCCGGGCGCATGAAGAGGTGGTCAAGTTGGGAGTGGGCTTGAGCGTCGAAGCGCGGCCGCGCGCCACCTGCGCGGTGTGTTTGGTGCAGGGCGCCGCCGCCTATTGGGCGCACGTCGGCGACAGCCGCGTTTACCAATTGCGCCAGACGGAGGTGCTGGAGCGTACCCGCGACCACAGTCATGTCGAGGTGTTGTTGCGCGAAGGTCTGATCACGGAGGCCGAAGTGCATGGCCACCCGATGCGCAACTACGTCGAATGTTGTCTCGGCGGCGACGCCGCGTTGCCCGAGATGAGCATATCGACTCGCCGGCGCCTGAAGGCCGGCGACGTGTTGCTGCTCTGTACCGACGGCTTGTGGGCCAACCTGCGCGATAAGGACTTCGTGCGCTTCGCGCAAGCGGCGGGCACATCCCTGCGGGATTCGCTCACGGAGCTCGGAACGCAGGCGGTCGCCGCGGCCGCTCCCTGCAGCGACAACACCAGCGCCGCCGCGCTGCGCTGGCGCGCGGCATGAGCGTGCGACCAAGCGGCCGGGAGCCCGATGAGCTGCGGGCGCTGTCCTTCGTGCGAGGCTACACGGCGCATGCCGAGGGCTCGGTGCTGGTCGGATTCGGCGCCACTCGCGTGCTGTGCACCGCCAGTATCGAGGAAGGCGTGCCCTCGTTCTTGCGCGGCAAGGGGCAGGGCTGGGTTACCGCCGAATACGGCATGCTGCCTCGAGCCACTCACACGCGCTCGGCACGCGAGGCAGCGCGCGGCAAGCAAACCGGCCGTACGCAGGAGATTCAACGCTTGATCGGACGCGCGCTGCGCGCGGCGGTCGACCTGAAGGGATTGGGCGAGCGCACCGTCACCATCGACTGCGATGTGCTGCAGGCGGACGGCGGCACCCGGACGGCGGCGATCACCGGCGGGTTCGTGGCGCTCGCCGACGCCATCGATACATTGATCAAGAAGCGTGTGCTCGGTGCCAATCCGCTGCATGGGCAGGTCGCCGCCGTTTCGGTGGGTATATACCGCGGCGTAGCGATTCTCGATCTTGACTACGATGAGGACTCCAATGCGGAGACCGACATGAACGTGGTGATGAACAGCGGCGGCGGCTTTGTCGAGGTGCAGGGCACCGCCGAGGGACACGCCTTTCGGCGCCACGAACTCGACCAGTTGCTGGACCTTGCAACGCGGGGCATTGCGCAACTGCATGAAGCACAGCAGAGTGCCCGCGCCGCGTAGAAAACTCGTCATCGCCACGGCGAATCCGGGTAAGTTGCGTGAAATTCGCTCGTTGCTTGCCGACTTGCCGTTCGATGTTTACGGCCAATCGGCACTCGCTATAACGCCGGCGGAAGAGACCGGGTCGAGCTTTCTGTCTAACGCTCTGTTGAAGGCGCGGCACGCCGCGGCCGCGACCGGTGCGGCGGCGATCGCGGACGACTCGGGCCTGGAGGTGAATGCGCTTGGCGGCCAGCCGGGGATCCGTTCGGCTCGTTACGCCGGCGCCGCTGCCGATGACGCCGCTAACAATGCCAAGCTGATCGCCGCGCTCGCAGGCGTGCCGCTGGCGCAGCGCCGGGCCCGCTATCGATGCGCCATGGTGTTCGTCGATGGGCCGCATGACTCCGATCCGTTGTCAGCAGAAGGGGTTTGGGAAGGCTACATTCTCGGTGCGCCCCGCGGCTCGGGCGGTTTTGGATACGATGCCTATTTCTGGCTGCCCGATCTCGAGCGGAGCGCGGCGGAACTCGCGCCGGAAGACAAAAACCGGCGCAGCCACCGTGGTATGGCGCTGCGCTCGCTGCGTGAGCAGCTTGCGGCGCGCACATGAATTCCGCCGCCGTGCCGCTCGCGCTGTACGTGCACATGCCATGGTGCGTGCGCAAGTGTCCCTACTGCGATTTCAACTCCCACCAGCTCAAATCCGCGTCTCCGCCAAGCGACTACATCGATGCGTTGATTCGCGATTTCGACGGCGAACTGCCGGGACTCGAGGGCCGCCGGATCGACACCGTATTTTTCGGCGGCGGCACGCCCAGCCTGTTCCGTCCCGATGAATTCGCGCGTCTGCTCGCAGGATTACGGCAACGAATCGCGTTTGCGGGCGACGCGGAAATCACTCTGGAAGCCAATCCCGGAACCGTAGAACGCGGCCTGTTTGCCGGTTACCGCGCTGCGGGCATCAATCGAGTGTCGCTCGGCGCGCAAAGCTTCTCACCGCGTGCGCTCGAGCGCCTGGGACGCATACACACGGCCGAGGACACGCACCGTGCGGTGGAGGAGCTGCGCGGCGCCGGCATCGATAATTTCAACCTGGATTTGATGTATGCCCTTCCGGAGCAGGGACTCGACCAAGCCATCGCCGATGTGCGCACCGCCATTGCGTTGCGCCCTGCGCACATCTCGTACTATCAGCTCACGCTCGAGCCGGGCACCGTATTTCACGCCCACCCCCCGGCGCTCCCGGATGAGGATGCGGCTTGGACGATTCAAACCGAATGTCAACGAATACTCGCGGCTGACGGATTCGAGCAATACGAGGTTTCCGCCTATGCGAAGCACGGTGCGCGCTGCCGGCACAATCTCAACTATTGGCTGTTCGGCGATTATGTGGGCTTGGGTGCGGGCGCTCATGGAAAGATCAGCGCTCGGGTGCCCGATCGCATCTTGAGAACCGAAAAACCCAAACAGCCGCGGGATTATCTTGGCCGGCTGCGCGCTTCACCGGCGCCGGCGGCCCCGACGCCGCCAAGTTGCCCTGCACCCATCGGAGAGCGCAAATACATTGCCGCCGCGGATCTGCCGTTCGAATTCATGCTGAACGCGCTGCGCCTCAACGAGGGATTCGCAATCGGCGACTTTGAGCGCCGGACAGGCTTGACCCTGAGCTCGATTGAACCCGCGCTGCGCCGTGCAGGCAATCGGGGTCTTATCGAGGCCGGAGCCGGTCGCTGGCGGCCGACCGACCTTGGCGCCAGATTCTTAAACGATCTGCAGTCGAGTTTTCTCGCTTGAGTTTATGCACACCGCGGTCCGAACCCCGGGCAAAAGGGCACCTACAGCACATTGCATTTGTGTTACGTCAGGTGAGCATCTTAAGTATTTGAATTTCATATAAAAAATTGACTTGTTTATTTTTTGATCAAGTTAACATTTATGCGAAATTCCGCCGTGTGACGCGCCTGCATTGGCTCCCGTCCACAGATTTATCCACAGATTTTGTGGACAAATCGATCAGGGAATGGATGCGCCGAGGCCGATGGCGTGTCGCTTGTTGAACCCATGGGTTTGAGATATCGTACGCGACCCTGTTTATGGCAGGGTAACTGGCGTTGCGATGTGGCTGTTCGGAAATTAAAGAACACATCGATTCTGCCGTCGAAGACATACGAGGATTCTATGAAAGCCGGCATTCATCCCGAATACAGTGACATCACCGTCACTTGCACCTGTGGGAACAAGTTCCAGACTCGCTCCACTATCGGACACGACTTGCAGGTGGAAGTCTGCTCGAACTGCCACCCGTTTTACACCGGCAAGCAGAAAATCGTGGATACCGGCGGCCGTGTCGACAAATTTCGCAAGAAGTACGCGACGGCCGCTGCGAAAGCATAGCTTAAGCGTTCCATCTCTAAAGTTCCCTGGCGCGAGTTCGCAGCCCCAACTTCCGGCCGATTGAGTTCGCGTGCCGCGATTTTGTGCGCAGCGTGACGTTGCGCACAGCGTCACATTGCGCATGGCGTGATGCTGCGCATGGCCTATGTGCTTGATTCCGCTCAATGGCCGTGCAAGGCTGCGAGTCCATAAATTAATGGAACCCATTTGCTGTCGGAAAAGCGCATGAGCATCAAATACGAACTGAAAGATCTCGCCACCGGAAAGTCCGCTCCACTCAATGTCCTCTCCGGAACCATCGGGCCCGACGTTCTCGATATCACGCACTTGACCCGGGATCTCGGGGTATTCACCTACGACCCCGGTTTCATGGCCACGGCCAGCACCGACAGCAAGATCACGTATATCGACGGAGAGGCGGGCGAGTTGTTGTACCGCGGTTATCCGGTGGAGCAACTGGCCGAAAAATCCAGCTACCTGGAAGTCGCCAACTTATTGATCAACGGGGCGTTGCCCACCAAGGCAGAGCTCGACGCATTTCATCGATCGATCATGCGACACACCATGATCAACGAGCATTTGTTGCGCTTCTTCCAAGGGTTTCACCACGACGCGCATCCTATGGCGATGGTCTCGGCGGTGGTCGCGTCGATGGCCGCCTTCTACCATGACACGACCGACATCAACGATCCGCGTCACCGCGAAATCTTCGCGCATCGCATCATTGCCAAATTGCCGACCATCGCCGCCGCGGCCTACAAACACACGCTCGGCCAGCCGTTCGTTTATCCGCGCAACGATCTGCGCTACTGCGCCAACATGCTCAACATGTTCTTTGCGGTTCCCTGCGAGCCGTACGCGATCGATCCGGTGGTCGCCGAGGCGCTCGATTTATTGTTCATTCTGCACGCCGATCACGAGCAAAATGCCAGCACTTCGACGGTGCGCCTGGCGGGAAGCACCGGTGCCAACCCCTATGCCGCCATTTCCGCGGGAGTGTCCGCCCTGTGGGGCCCTGCCCACGGCGGAGCGAACGAGGCGGTGCTGACCATGTTGGACGGCATCGGTTCGGCGGCGAATATCGACAAGTTTCTGGTGCGGGTCAAAGACAAGTCCGAAAGCGTGCGATTGATGGGTTTTGGACACAGGGTCTACAAGAACTTAGATCCGCGTGCCAAGATCATCCGCGGCATGTGCTACCGGGTGCTCGAGAAATTGGGCAAGAGCGAGAATCCGCTGTTCGAGCTGGCGTTGAAACTCGAGGATATCGCGCTCCACGACGAGTACTTCGTGTCCCGCAAGTTGTATCCGAACGTCGATTTCTACTCGGGGATCATCTACAGCGCGATCGGGATTCCGCGCTCCATGCTCACGGTGATGTTCGCGATTGCGCGCACCGCCGGATGGGTCGCGCATTGGCAGGAAATGGTCTCCGACCCGAACATGAGAATTTGCCGGCCGCGCCAGCTGTATACGGGGTCCGTAAAGAGGGACTACCTGCCGATCGCAAAGCGCTGATCATGCCGGCGCCGGTTCATCCCCGATCGCTGGTACGGGCGGCACTGTCATTGACCGCCGCCGGCGCGTTGGCGAGCGCGGCGGCCACGGCCTCTTCGGGCGATGCGCTGCCCGATAGAAAACTCTGTGCCGAGTCCGCCGGGCCCGTGGCGCTCGGCAGTGCGCAATGGAACGGCTGGGGGCGGGGTTTCGAGAACACGCGCTACCAACCGGAACCCGCAATCCGTGCGAGCGACGTCCCCAAGCTTGCCCTGAAGTGGGCGTTTGGCTATCCGGGCAGCGCAGCGGCCGGTCAACCGACCATCGCCGATGATCGGGTGTTTGTGACCAGCGCCGCCGGCCGGATCTATGCGCTCGACTCGAAGAGCGGATGTATTTATTGGACCTACGATGCCTCTGCGGGCGTGCGCACCGCCGTCTCGATCGGCGAATTTGGGCCTGCCCAGAAGGTGCCGCGGCCGAAGAAATCCAAGCACAAACTCGGTCTCGCGCATCTCGATGTGCAGAAGGCGCCGAGCGCGGTGTTCTTTGGCGACGAGCGCGGCGCGGTGTACGCGCTGGACGCTCAAAGAGGCACATTGCTGTGGAAGACGCAGGTCGATGCGCATCCCATGGCCCGCATACAGGCCGCGCCGACGCTGTACCAAGACCGGCTGTACGTCGCCGTCGCGTCGAGCGAGCCGAGCGCGGCAGGCGACGCGAGTTACGCTTGCTGCACTTTTCGCGGCAGCGTCGCGGCGCTCGATATCGCCACCGGCCGGATGCTGTGGAAATCCTACCTGGTGAATGAAGAGCCGCGGCCGTACCGCAAAACCTCAGCCGGCATTCAAGAATTCGGGCCTGCGGGCGTGCCCGTTCTGGCCTCGCCGACCGTCGATGTCGGCCGCGGCCTGGTGTACGTGGCCACCGGCAGCTCGTATACCGCGATCGAGCAGCCGCTGGCGGATGCCATCGTCGCGCTCAGCCTCGTCGACGGCAGCCTGCGTTGGGCCAAGAAGACGGCGCCGCAGGAGGCGGGAGCCGCCGGGTTCGACTCGTCGCCGATCCTGCGCACCTTAAGCAACGGCAGACAAGCCATTCTGGCGGGACAAAGATCCGGTCTCATCGTGAGCCTCGATCCCGATCGGGCCGGTGAGGTTCTCTGGCAAACCAAGATATCCGAGGGCAACGCGGTTGGCGGCGTCGAATGGGGCGCGGCCGCCGACCACCGCAACCTTTACGTCGCGCTCTCCGGCCTTACCGCCGAACCCATGGACTTTTCGGGCAGTCTGACGGCGCTTGATATGAAGACCGGCGCGAAGCGTTGGCAGACGCCGGCACCGGCGCCCGAGTGCACCTGGGGCGCGCAAGGCTGCGCACATGCGCAGGCGCAAGCGGTCACCGTTATTCCCGGCGTGGTTTTCTCCGGATCCATGGACGGCCATTTGAGAGCGTATTCGATCATCGACGGCAAGATCCTGTGGGACACCGAGACCGCAAAGGATTTTGCGACCGTCAATGGCGTCAAAGCGAGCGGCGGATCGCTGGATCAGGGCGGAGCCACAATCGTCAACGGCGTGGTTTACGTCAATTCCGGCTCTGGCCCGCGCGACGGCCAGCACGTTGGCCAACCGGGCAATGTTCTGCTCGCATTCTCGGTCGACGGCAAATAGCATTCACGGGCATCTCCATGACACCATCCCAACGGCTTCCCCTTTTGCTTTGCTGTATCGGTATCGCCGCGTGCTTTTACCTGCCGGCGCCGGTGCGCGCCGCCGCCCGCCCGACCGCTGACCCGGTCTCGCCGATCGAGAATTCCGTGGTCAAGGTGTTTGCGACCATGCGCTACCCCGATCCCTTCAAACCTTGGACCAAACAGGCGCCGAGCGAGGTAACCGCTTCGGGCGTGGTGATCGAAGGCAAGCGCATATTGACCAATGCCCACGTGGTTTTGTACGCGACTCAGGTGCAGATCCAAGCCAATGCGGCCGGCGACAAGCTGCCCGCCACGGTGGTGGCGGTCGCCCCCGGCATCGACTTGGCCGTTTTGCAGCTCGACGATCCGGCCTTTTTCGACACCCATCCGGCAGTGGTGCGCGCCAGTGAGCTGCCGCAGATCAAGGATGCGGTGCTGGCGTACGGCTATCCCACGGGAGGGACGTCGCTGTCCATCACCAAGGGAATCGTCTCGCGGATCGAGTTCGTGTCCTACAACTTTCCGGTATCGGGTCTGCGCATCCAGGTCGACGCCGCGATCAATCCGGGCAATAGCGGAGGGCCTGCGATTGCCGGCGACAAAATGATCGGCGTTGCCTTCAGCAAGCTCGGCGGGGACACGCAGAACATCGGTTACATCATCCCCAACGAAGAAGTCGATCTTTTCTTGAAGAACATCGCCGACGGCCACTACCACGGCAAGCCGGCGATGTATGACGAGCTGCAGACGCTCGAGAACCCGGCGCTGCGCGAGTACCTGAAATTGGACAGGTCGGTCGAAGGCATGGTGGTTCACCGTCCGTACAAGACCGACGCCTCGTATCCGCTGAAGGAATGGGATGTCATCACGCATATCGGCGATACGCCGATCGACAATCAGGGAATGATCAAGCTCGGTAAGGATTTGCGCGTCCATTTCAGCTATTTGATTCAGCGGCTGGCCAAAGAGGGTCAATTGCCGTTGACCGTGGTTCGCGCCGGCAAGGCGCAGCAGATTCAATTACCGGTATCGGCGCAGCATCCGACGCTGGTGAGCGATTTGCGCGGCAGCTACCCGTCGTATTTCATCTACGGACCGGTGGTGTTTTCCACCGCCACTTGGCAATTGGTGTCCAGCATCGAAAGCAACACCGGCATGATGCGTGTGCTCGGTTTCGTCAAGAGCCCGCTCGTGACCCGAGCTCTCGATCCCCCGGATGCCGAGCTCGAGGAACTGGTCGTCGTCTCTTCGCCGTTCTTCCCGCACAAGCTCGCCAACGGCTACTCAAATCCCGCCGGCTCGGTGGTCTACTCGGTCAACGGCACGCGTATTCGCAGCCTGCGCCACATGGTGGCTCTGCTGCGTGACCTCAAGGATCCGTTCGTGACCATCGAATTCGATCAAAAGGGCGGGGAAGCGTTGGTGTTCTCGCGGCAGGCGATCATGGCCGCCACCGATGAGATCCTGACCGACAACGGCGTGCGGGCCCAGGGATCACCCGACACCCTGGCCGTGTGGCAGGGGAAAGCTGCAAATTAATCGGCCGCATCGGCGCCTTCCGGCGGCAAGGCGCCGGCGAGGAAGCCTTGCGGCTCCCCCGACGGCTTGGTTTCAATATCGATAGGTGGCGGTCAGACCGATGGTCCGGGGCCGAACGCCGCGCCCGAAGTAGAGATTGTCGGTCGTCGGACTGAGCTGGCTGGCGCTGGTCGCCGTCTCGGCATCGGCGGGAGCCGCCAGGGAAAGGGCCGGCAGCATGAGTTGGGTCAGCATTGCCACCGGTAACAAGCAGAACTTCATCGCATTCGAATGCATTCCAATCCCCATCAGGTGTTGCCTTTTCCCCACATGCCGAACCTAGGAAATAACAGCTACGCTGGCTATTTCGTGGCTCAAATGTATGAGTCTCGTGTGGAGCCTAATATGGGACCGCAGCGGTGTCCAAGGATTTAACGGGTGCGGCGCGCGATTTGCACGACCGGCCGAACTGTACCGCAGACCTCGAAGCTGCGGCCCTTTCCGATCGCAGGTGATTTCCGCCGCCGGGGAGGACGTGAGACGCGGTACACTTTTGCCCCGCGATATCGAAGAGCGCCCGGCAGCGGCTGCGCGGGCGATTCACACCGGAGAAGAGCATTGACCGAACCGATCATGAGCGCCAGGGCCAGAAACGGCGAGCCGGATAGTGCAGCGTTGCGCTTTGCGCCGCCGCTCGGGGGGACCGCGCACAGCGGACCATGCACCATCGCCGAAGCGCAGGCTCTCTACGATGCGCCGTTCAGTGATCTGTTGTTCATGGCGCAAACCGTGCACCGGCGGTATTTCGATCCGAATAAGGTGCAGCTCAGCCGGCTGCTCAGCATCAAAACCGGAGGATGTCCGGAGAATTGCGGGTATTGCAGCCAATCGGCTCACCACCAGTCCGGCCTTGAATCCTCCTCGCTCATGGACGTCGAGCAGGTCATTGCCGAGGCCCGCACGGCACGGGACGGGGGGGCGACGCGTTATTGCATGGGGGCTGCCTGGCGCGGCCCCAAGGTGCGCGACGTGGAGCGGCTCGCGGCCATGATCGCAGGTGTGAAATCTTTGGGCCTCGAGACATGCATGACGTTAGGCATGCTGAGCCGCGAGATGGCTGACCGCTTGAAGCAGGCGGGTCTCGACTATTACAACCACAACATCGACACGTCCGAGTCGTACTACGGGAAGGTGACCACGACGCACACCTTTGCCGACCGTATGGAGACTCTCGCGCATGTCCGCGCATCCGGCATGAAGGTCTGCTGCGGCGGCATCATCGGCATGGGGGAGCAGGCGGCCGATCGGGTCGCGATGCTGGTGACTCTCGCCAATCTGCCGGAACCGCCGGAAAGCGTGCCCATCAACAGCCTGATGCCGATCGCAGGCACGCCGCTGGCGGACGCGGAACCGGTCGGCTCCGTCGAGTTCGTCCGCACCATCGCGCTCGCGCGCATCTTGATGCCGCGGTCCCTTGTGCGCCTGTCGGCGGGACGTACGGCGATGAGCGATGAAATGCAGGCTTTGTGCTTTTTCGCCGGCGCGAACTCCATCTTCGTAGGAGACACGCTGCTGACCGCCGGCAATCCGAGTGAGGACAAAGATGCGGCGCTGTTCCGGCGGCTCGGCATTGTCCCCATGGGGTTGCCCGAGGCGTGACACGTCCGGCGGATCTCGAACGCTATCAGTCCGCATTGAGCGATCTCGCCGATCAGAGCCGGCTGCGGACCTTGGAGCCCAGGTCCGGTCTTGATTTCACGTCCAACGACTACTTGGGACTTGCCGCATCGGAGCGGCTCGCCGGTGCGCTGGCCGCGGCAATCGCCCGGGGATCCCCGATCGGCGCCGGCGGATCTCGGTTGTTGCGCGGCAATGCGCCGGAGCACGAGGAATTGGAAGCCGCGGCGGCGACTTTTTTCCGCGCCGAGCGCATGCTTTTCTTCGGTAGCGGCTACCTGGCGAATTTTGCGACGCTCTCCACGCTCCCGCAGCGCGACGATCTCGTCATATTGGACGAGTTCGTTCATGCGAGCACGCGCGAGGGCGTCCGCGCAGGGCGAGCCGCAATGGTCGAGGTAGCGCACAATGACGCCCATGCGGTGGAGGCGCGGATTCGCACCTGGCGCACCCAGGGTGGCGTCGGCCGGATCTGGATCGCAGTGGAAAGCCTGTACAGCATGGACGGCGATCGCGCCCCCTTGGATGAACTCGCGGCGATCGCCGATCGGCATGAGGCATTTCTGGTGATCGATGAGGCGCATGCGACGGGGGTCTTCGGACCGGATGGCCGCGGATTGTCCGCATCGCTGGAGGGCCGCCAGAACATCGTGGTCGTGCATACCTGCAGCAAAGCTTTGGGCGGAGCCGGCGCATTGGTGAGTGTCCCGCGGGTGCTGCGCGACTTTCTGGTCAATCGCTGCCGGCCGTTCATCTTTTCCACTGCACCCTCGCCATTGATGGCGGTGGCGGCGCTCGAATCGATCCGGATTCTCAAGGATGAGCCGGAGCGGCGCGAGCGTCTGGCGCGCCTGGTCGCCTACGCGAGCGCGGAATCAATCAGGCGATGCGCTGTGCCGATGAGCGGCTCGCAAATACTGCCCGTCATCATCGGCGAGGATCGACGCACGATGCGGATCGCCGCCGCACTGCGCGATCGCGGATTCGACGTGCGAGGCGTTCGGCCGCCGACCGTGCCGGCCGGAACGGCGCGGTTGCGGATCTCGCTGACCCTGAATGTCGATGAGCAGGCGATCGCGGGTTTGTTTGACGCTCTGGCCGACCAGTTGCGGGACATCGCGGTGTGACGCTGCGCATTGTCGTCACCGGCACCGATACCGGCATCGGCAAAACCGTGTTCGCCGCCGGATTGACGCAGTACCTCGATGGCGTCTATTGGAAGCCGGTACAAGCCGGCCTAGACGGCGAGACGGATGCCGCCGTCGTTCGCCGCCTATCCGGCCTGCCCGAGGGACGCATTCTTCCCGAAGCCTGGCGACTTCGCACGCCGGCCTCTCCTCACTGGGCCGCGGAGCGCGACGACGTGGCCATCGATCCCGGCGCGCTGGTGCCGCCGGAGGTGGCGGGTCCGCTCGTTATCGAGGGTTCCGGCGGGCTCATGGTTCCGCTCACGCGCCGGGTCTTGTTCATCGATGTCTTCGCGAAGTGGGGTGTGCCGGTGGTGCTGTGCGCGAGGACCGGGCTCGGCACCCTTAACCACACGTTGCTGTCGCTGGAAGCATTGCAGCGGCGCGGCATTGCCGTCCTCGGCGTCGCGCTGATCGGCGACCCTCATCCTGACAACCAACGCACTTTGGGCGCTCTCGGCGGCGTGCCGATGCTTGGCTGGCTCCCGCGCCTCGATCCGCTGACGCCGCAAACCCTCAAGGCCGCGTTTGCGGCGGCGTTTCAGCGCGAGATGTTTACCACGGGTGGCGCGCAATGAGTAGACCGCCGAATTCCCCGATATGGCACCCTTTCACCCAGCACGCGCTGCGGCCAACGATGCCACGGGTGGTTCGAGCCGAGGGCGCTTACCTCATGCCGGTGGACGGGCGGCGCATCATCGATGCGATCTCATCGTGGTGGGTCATAACGCATGGCCATTGCCATCCAAAGATCGTAGCCGCCATCAAGGCGCAGGCCGAGCTGCTCGACCAGATTATCTTCGCCGAATACACCCACGAACCGGCCGAGCGAGTTGCGGCCAAGCTCATCGCGCTCGCTTCTTCGGAGCTCGAGCACGTGTTCTTCTCCGACAGCGGTTCGACCAGCGTCGAAGTGGCGCTAAAGATGGCTCTGGGGTACTGGCGCCACTGCGGCGATCCTCGCCACCGCATTCTCGTCATGGAGCACAGCTACCACGGGGACACAATCGGCACGATGTCGGTCGGTGCGCGCGGCCCGTTCACGGATCCGTATCAACCGCTGCTGTTCGATGTCGAGAGCATTCCCTTCCCCGCCACCGGCCGGGAAGGCGCCACGCTCGATGCGCTCGAGGCCCTTTGCCGCCGCGGCGATGCGGCCGCTCTCATCGTCGAACCGCTGGTTCTCGGGGCGGGCGGCATGCGAATGTATTCGCCTGCCGTGTTGGCCGCCCTTCGCCAAATCTGTACGGATCACGGCGTGCTGTTCATTGCCGATGAAGTCATGACCGGATGGGGGCGCACCGGCTCGCGGTTCGCGTGCGAACAGGCGAAGGTATCGCCCGATATCGCCTGCTATTCGAAGGGACTCACCGGCGGTTCGCTGCCGCTTGCGGTGACGCTGTGCCGCCGCGAGATATTCATGGCGCACTATGCAAGCGATCGCCGGCGCACGTTTTTTCATTCGAGCTCCTTCACCGCCAATCCGATCGCGTGTGCCGCGGCGCTCGCCAACCTGGAAATTTGGGAATCGGAACCCGTGATTGCGCGCATTGCAGCGCTTGCGGCGCTGCAGAGGAAGCAATTGGACCGCTTCCGCGAGCATCCGCGATTCGAGAATGTCCGTCAGACCGGCACCATCGCGGCGCTCGATCTGAAAACCGGCGACGCGGGCTATTTCGCTCACATCGGACCACGGTTGCAGGAGTGCTTTCGGGACGCGCGCGTGTTGCTGCGGCCGCTCGGCAACACCATCTACGTCATGCCTCCCTATTGCGTGACAGAGGATGACTTGAGCGTGGTGTATGACGCCATTGCCGCGGCCGCGGCCGCCGCATGACGCCTGCGGGCGGGCGCCGGGCGAGCCTTCAGCTCGCTTCGACCAATTCGGCGACTTCCCGTGCATCGGCGCGTTTCATCGGCCGCCCGTCCACCGGCGAATAAGGCGATTGCCGAATCCCGTCGATGGGGAACACCGTGGCGTCGACCCTGCGGCCGTTGGCATCGAAACGCAGAGCCGGATAATTGACGCTGCGTTCGGCGTCCATTTTCACCCGCCGCTCGTAGAATTGATGCGGGACGCCGATTTCCATCAGCCGAATCGCCACCGACTCCGAGCTGTCGGCGAACAAATGTAAATTGATATCGCTGTAATTGGTCGCCGTTCCGGTGAGCACCGAGCCCACCAGCCGCGGCTGGAACTCGTCCAGCAAGCGCATGGTGTCGAGTGCGATGCTGCGTTGCTCCTTCAATGTGTGATCGTGGGCATCGGCGCCGAACAGGCGTTGATGCGCGCGCAATGCCGCTTCGATCTCGACGTTTTTGGGCAGCACGGCGACATCGTTCACGCCGAGCCGGTCGGCGGCCTTGCGCTTGGCCTGTAGAAAATCGCCGATGCCGTGCTCGGCCATGATGCGGGCGGCTTCCTGAGCCAGGGCGCGGCGCAGATCCTCGGTACGCTGCGAATGTCTTTTGGGCATGTTCTTAAAAAAGCGGCTTGTCGCCGTCGTTCATGGGGTTCGAATTATTGGGTCCTTCGTAGGATTCGGACTTCGGCACATTGCCCTCGATGAATTTTTCCATGATGCCGTTCGGATTGTCGGCTCCGGCGAGCAAGCCCGTGTCCGGCGAAATGCGCACCGTCACTATACCCTCCGGCACGGGCGGCATGCGCCGCGGCGCACCGGCTAGCGCCTCATGCATGAAATACACCCAGGTGGGCAGCGAGACGCGGGCGCCTTGCTCGCCGTCGCCGAGCGAACGATCCTGATCAAATCCGGTCCACACGGTGGCCACCAGATCGCCGTTGAAGCCGGAGAACCAGGCATCGTGAAACTCGTTGGTGGTACCGGTCTTGCCGGCCAAATCGTCGCGATTGAGTACGCGCGCTGCGACGCCGGTTCCGCGGCGAATCACATCGGCCATCATGTCGGACAACAGATAGGCGACTTGTGGTCTTATGATCTGCGGAGCCAGATTCTTTTCGGGAATCAACGTCTTGCCGTCACGCACTCCCGCCTCGATCTGCGCGACGGGCGCCCCGTCCGCAGCTTTCGCCAGAGCGGTGGCTGAAGGGCCGGTCACCCGGCCGCATGCGAAGCAAGCCAAGGGCGGATCGGCCGTAAATAGCATTTTGCCGCTCGCGTCCTCGACGTGATCGATGAAATAGGGCGTCACGCGAAAACCGCCGTTGGCGAAGGTCGCAAAGCCGGTGACGACCTGCAGGGGGCTCAACTCGGCCGTGCCGACCGCCAATGTGAAATTCTTCGGCAGCTGCGATTTGTCGAAGCCGAAGCGCTGAACGTAGTCCCAGGTGTAATCAAGCCCGATTTCCTGCATCAGTCGAATCGAGACCAGATTGCGGGAATGCACCAGCGCCTCGCGCAAGCGAGTCGGCCCGGCGTAATCGTTCTCGAAATCCTTCGGCCGCCATGCCTGCGGCATGCCGGCTTCATCGATCACGATCGGTGCGTCCATCACGACGCTGGCCGGCGTATATCCCTTGTCGAACGCGGCCGCGTATACGAATGGCTTGAAGCCCGAACCGGGCTGGCGCCGCGCCTGGGTGACGCGATTGAATTTGCTCTGATAGAAATCGAAGCCGCCGACCAGGGCGACGATGGCGCCGTCCTTCGGATCCAGGGCGACCATGGCGCTCTGCGCCTGCGGTATCTGCACGAATTGCAGCAATTCAGGGGTGTTGCCCACCGTATAGATGACGTCGCCGCGGCTCATGATCTCCGATGCCTGGGCGGGTGAGCGGTCCACCTTTTCGTCCGGCAGCGCGCGCCGCGCCCATGACAATTTCTCCCAAGGCAGATTGACCGAGCCCAAACCCTTGACGTAGATCCGGGCGCTCTTCGTCTCGACCTTTTGCACGATGGCGGGCCGCAGGCCGCCGACGACCGGGAAATTCTCGAGTTCGGACTCGAGGTACGCATTCGAGGAGGTCTTTGACAGGTCCACCTTCGCGGTCGCGCCTCGCCAGCCGTGGCGGCGATCGTATTTCAACAACCCGGTGCGCAGCGCCACGGTGGCGGCCGCTTCGAGGCGGGAATCGATGGTGGTGAACACGCGGTAGCCGGCGGTGTAGGTGCTGTCGCCGTACCTAGTCTGCATGTCATTGCGCACCATTTCGGCGACATAGGGCGCACCCACCTCGATCGACGGCCCGTGCAATCGGGACTCCATGGGAGCCGATTTGGCTGCTTCGAACTCGGCCGGGGTGATGTAGTTGAGTTCCAGCATTCTTCCCAGGACATGCGCTCGGCGAACCGTGGCCGCCTCGGCGTTCGCAACCGGGTTGACCGTCGACGGTGCGGTCGGTATTCCGGCCAGCGTCGCCATTTCCGCGATGCTCAATTGATCCAGGGTCTTGCCGAAATAAACTTCCGCAGCCGCCCCGACGCCGTAGGCGCGCTGCCCCAGAAAGATCTTGTTCACGTACAGAGAGAAGATCTGTTCCTTGCTGAACTCGGCTTCCATCAGCAACGAAATGTAGACTTCGCTCATCTTGCGCTTCATGTCGCGCCGCGGCGTGAGAAACATGTCGCGCGCCACTTGCATGGTGATGGTGCTGGCTCCCTGGCGGATGCCTCCCGCCCGTGCGTTGGCTACGGCAGCCCGCAAAATGCCTTGCCAATCAACTCCGTGATGCCGAAAAAACCGATCGTCCTCGGTGGCGAGAAATGCCTGGATGAGTTTGGGCGGAAGCTGGTCGTAGCGCACCGGGATGCGCCGTTGCTCGCCGATGGATGCGATCAGCCGGCCGTCGCGCGTGTAGACGCGAAGCGGAACCTGCAGCTGCACTTCGCGCAGGCTCTCGACGTCGGGCAGCGCCGGCTTCAAATAGACATAAGCACAGACATTGGCAAAAGCGATCAGCGCGATTGCTCCCGTCAGGACCATGCAAATGCGGGATATGAGAACTAGGTAACGTTTGGACACAGAAAACCGTTCTAACTTATTGCACGGGCAAACTTAGGCATGCATATTAGCGCTGCTTACAGAGGCATACTCATCGAAAGATGAGGACGCAAAGCCACCGGTCTAAGGGTTTAAAGCCTAGGACAGCGGGGTTGCCAGACCAAGCTTAACCAATCGCCCTAGCGAATCTGAGGTGATCAGAGGTCTGAATGGATGAGTCAACGTCTTCATCGATTTTCGCTGCGAACACTTCTTGGTTCGCACTTTGCGATCCCCGAGCTGCTCGTCCGCGATTATCGTGATTAGTTTCACGCTCTATTTAACAGATTCTTGCTAAGTTTGCCTGGCATAGCTAATCTTGCGCAATTACTTCGACCTCCAAGGTATTGAGCTAAAAGGAAAAATCTAGTGTGGTCGCTTGGCAAAAGATATCGCCCGCTGTTGGGGCTGGACATAACCACCTCGTCGGTGAAGCTCATCGAGCTCACTATGTCGGGGGGGCAATACCGCGTTGAGTCCTATGCGGCGGAGCCGACGCCGCATAACGCCATCAATGAAAAGGCCATCGTGGATGCCGAAGCCGTGGGCGAGGCCATCCGGCGCGCCGTGAAGCGTTCGGGAGCGAAAAGCCGCTTGGCCGCCATCGCGATCAGCGGCGATGCTGCGATCACCAAAGTGATCCAAATGCCTAAAAGCCTCGATGAAGACAAACTCGAGGGCCAGGTCGAGATGCAGGCGGATCAATACATCCCGTTCCCGATGGAAGAGGTCAGCTACGACTATCAAGTGGTCGGTCCCTCGGAAAAGGATCCGGACATGCTGGACGTGCTGCTGGTCGCGACTCGCACCGAGAACGTCGAGCAGCGCCAAGCGGCGGTGCAGGCCGCGGGATTGACCGCGCACATCGTCGATGTGGAAGCATTTGCCCTGGAAAACGCCTGCGCCTTGATGCGCCACCAGATGCCGGACGGCGGCATGGACCGTACCGTCGCCGTGGTCGACTTCGGTGCCAGCAGCACGATGTTCAGCGTGCTGCGCGACATGAGGGTGATTTACACGCGCGATTTCGCATTCGGCGGGCAGCAACTCACCGAAGAGATCATGCGCACCTACGGATTGAGCATGGAAGAAGCCGGCCGCGCCAAGAAAGAGGGCGGACTGCCCAGCAACTACCAACCCGAGGTGCTCGATCCGTTCATCGACGACATGACTCAACAGGTCAGCCGCTCACTGCAGTTTTATTTGGCGTCGGGCAGCGGCCGCTCGCAGCCGGATCAAATATTGATCTGCGGCGGCTGCGCCAACATAGCGGGCGTCGCGGATGTCATTTCGAGCCGTGTCGGCGTGCCCGCCGACAAGGGCGACCCTCTCGGCAACATGAAATTGTCGTCGAAGGCCAAAGCACAGGCCGTAGGCCGAGATGCCACGGCATTACTAACCGCCTGCGGCCTCGCGCTGCGAAGTTTTGACTAAAGAGTAGCCATGCCGCGTATCAACCTACTTCCCTGGCGCGAACAAGAACGCAAAGTACGTCGTCGTGAATTCGGCGTTGCCGCGGGCGGCGCCGTGATCGCCGCGATCATTTTCGCCTTGGGCGCAAAGCTCGTCTACTCGAGCTGGACCGATGCGCAAATCGAGAAAAACAATCTGCTGAAGAAAGAAATCGTCAAGCTCGATGCGCAGATTGCCGACATTCAGGATCTCGAGAACCGCAAGCAACGCCTGGTCGCGCGCATGGAGATCATCGAAAAACTGCAGCGCAAGCGCCCGGAAATCGTGCATCAATTCGATGAATTGGTGCGTACCGTACCGGACGGCGTGTATCTCGCGGCCATCAAACAGAACGGCAACAAGCTCGAAATTCGCGGTGTCGCTCAATCGAGCACGCGCGTGTCGACCTTCATGCGCAATATTGATTCCTCGGTGTGGATGGATAACCCCGTGCTGCAGGTGGTCGAGACCGCGAAGGATTCTCCGACGGGCGGCTCGAGTTTCACGCTGTTCACCGATACGGTCGGCGTGAATCTGGAGGATGGCGGCGAATCAACGGTGAAAAAGGTTGCGGCAAAATGAAGCTTCTAGATCAACTGCGCGCGTTAGACCGTCGCGATCCCGGCCGCTGGCCGCTCGCGGTTCGCGGTTTCTTCGTCGCCCTGGTATTCGTCGTGTGCGCCGGGTTCGCCTGGTACATGCTGGTATGGAACCAAGACCGGCCGGTGCTGCAGAAGGCCGAAGCGGATGAAAGGGATTTGCGCAGCCAGTTTGAAAACAAACAGCAGCGCGCCGCGAATCTGGATGCGTACCGAGCGCAACTCGGCGAGATGGAGCGCAGCTTCGGCACGATGTTGCGGCAGCTGCCCGGCAAGACCGAGGTTCCGAGTCTTCTGGTCGACATATCCCAAACCGGGCTCGCGGCCGGATTGCAGGAAAAGCTGTTTCAGCCCGGCAGCGAAAAGAGCAACGGCTTCTACGCGGAGCTGCCCATCAAGATCAAGCTGGTGGGCACCTATCATCAATTCGGCAATTTCGTGAGCGGAATCGCCGCACTGCCGCGCATCGTCACGCTGCACGACATTCAAATCACGCCGGTTACGGATAACAAGAACGGCGGATATGACAATTTGACGATGGACGTGACCGCCAAGACCTATCGCTATATCGAAGATGAAGGCGGCCATGCGGCGCCCAAGAAGAAGACAGGAGGCGCGACGTGAAGAGCACAGCGGGGGCTCGCGTGATCTGCGCGGTCGTGCTCGCGAGCTGCGCCGCGGCGGGCTGCTCGGGCGGGCAATCCGATCTGCAGAAGTGGATCGCCGATACCAAGAAAAAGCCCGGCGGGCGGATTCAAGCGCTGCCCGAGGTGAAACCGTACGAAAGTTTCGTGTACGCGGCCGGCAATCTTCGCTCGCCGTTTCAACCCGCGGGACCGAGCCTGGGCGGCGGCCAAGCGGGCCTGCGGCCGAGCTCTCAGCACAATCGCGAGTTCCTCGAGGGTTTCTCGCTCGATACGCTGAAGATGGTGGGCACCCTCAAAGTGGGTGGAAGGTTTTACGGACTAGTGCAGTCGAAAGACGGATTGGTGCACAAGATTCAGCGGGGGAACTACCTTGGGCAGAACGATGGGAAGGTTACCGAGATTACGGGCAGCAAAATAACACTCGTGGAAATCATACCGGATGGTCTCGGCGGCTATATCGAGCGACCGGCCTCGTTGTCATTGACTGACTGAGGCCACAGGGAGAGCAACGCATGATCAGATTTCAGATTCGAACGGCGATGATCGGGGCATTGGCGCTCGTCGCGTTATCGACGTTTGCATGGAAGGCGCAGGCCGCCGACCCAATCAAGCTCGAGGCCATCGACGTACAAACGCTGTCCGGCCAGCAGGTGCAGCTGAAGCTGCGCATGAACGGTCCGGCGCCCGAGCCGCTGCCGTTCACGATCGACAAGCCGGCACGCATAGCATTCGACTTGCCGAATACGACACTCGCGCTGGCGTCGCGGCGCATCGACGTGCGTTCCGGGGGCGTGAATACCGTGCTCGCGGCCGAAGCGAACGGGCGCACGCGCTTGGTCGTCAACGTGGATGTCTTGATGCCCTACACCACCAAGGTCGACGGCAACACCATCACGGTGACCTTGGGCCGCCAGGCCGGCGATGCGTTGGCGAGCACGCCCGCGCCGCGCGCAGGATCCGGCGCCGCAGCGCCGCCGGTGGAAAGAGCCATCAAGACCATCGATTTTCGCCGCGGTACCGACGGTACAGGCCGCGTGATCGTGCAGCTCACCGATCCGCGTACACCGGTCAACGTGCGCCAGGAAGGCAATCAGGTGGTGGTCGACTTTGCCGGCACCCTGATGCCGAAAAACCTCATGCGCCGCTACGATGTCATGGATTTCGCGACCCCGGTGCAGACGGTCGATGCGATACGGGTGGAGGGAAGCTCGCGCCTGGTGATCAGCGCCCAGGGCGACTTTGAACAACTCGCCTACCAGTCCGACAACCAGTACACCGTGGAAATCAAGCCGTCGCTGAAGCGCGCCGCCGCCGACGAGAAGAAGGAATACACGGGCGAGCGGTTGACCTTGAATTTCCAAGATATCGACGTGCGGTCGGTGTTGCAGCTGCTCGCCGATACCAGCGGACAGAACATCGTCGTCAGCGACTCGGTTACCGGCAACCTGACCTTGCGCCTGCAGAACGTGCCGTGGGACCAAGCCCTCGACATCGTGCTGCGCACCAAGGGTCTCGACAAACGCCGTCAGGACAATGTCATCATCATCGGGCCGACCGAAGAGCTTGCGACGCGCGAAAAAGCCGAGCTCGCGGCTCGCAAAGAAGTGCAGGAACTCTCGCCGATACATTCGGAATTCCTGCAGGTCAATTACGCCAAGGTATCTGACCTCGCGAAGATGATCAGGCCCGTCGCGGGCGGCGCCGGCGGCGCCGGCGGCAAGAATTCGCTGCTGTCGGCGCGCGGCAGCCTGTCGATCGACGAGCGCACCAACACCTTGCTGGTGCAGGACACGGCGGAGAACCTGATGGAGATCCGCCGCTTGGTGCAAACCCTGGACGTGCCGGTGAGGCAGGTGCTGATCGAGGCGCGGATCGTGATCGTGAGCGATACTTTCGAACGTGATTTGGGCGCCCAATTCGGCGTCACCAGCGCTCAAACCAACGGCACGCACGGCTTGTTGGCGGTGACCGGCAACGGCGTCGGCACGGACACCATGGTGCAGTCGGGGCTCGCCAATGTGGGTGCCGGCAATCCGGTCACTCCGGTCGCGACACCGGCCCTCGCCAACCGCTATATGGTCAACCTGCCCGCTGCGAATACCAACGGCAGCATCGGCATCGCCTTGTTGGGAGGCAGCTACTTGGTCGACCTGGCGCT
>DAINPA010000028.1:9345-23560 GCA_036743675.1 Steroidobacteraceae bacterium | reverse complement strand
TACGAAGAAATGCAACGCAAACTTCCGGCCGATCTGCAATTTCAGAACGAGCGGCAGAGAATGGGCTTTTGGTTTGCGGCCTCGCAGGACTTCTCGCCGAAGAATAACCTCAGCATCGGCTGGGCGCACGCCGGTTCATCGGTGGGGGATCCGGGTGGGCAGCACAATTACAATCCTAACACCACCAAGAACTACGCGAACATGTACACCATTGCGTGGAAGTACCGCTTCGACAAGAACCTGTACTGGTACATCGACGCGGCGGAAACCGTCAATCACGACAATGCCCACTATGATATCGGCGCCGGTGGCCGTGGTATCACGACGGATTGTCATGACGGCACGACCCAGGCGTTCATCGACTACAGCAGCGCCGGACCGACGACCTGGGGCGGATGCCGTCCGCTCGGCGTGTCCACCGGCTTGCACTACACGTTCTGAGGCGCGAGTCCGGAAGCTGAACGAGATGGGTATTCGCAATGCGGCCGGGGACGAACTAGCGTTCCTGGCCGTTTGCCGCAGTAGCGAAAAATAATTTAGGGCGCGGCTGCGTGCGCCCGGCGGGCGGACGCGAGTGAAAATAGCGATCATCGGTGTCGGTGCGATTGGCGGCTTCCTCGGGGCGCGGCTCGCCCACGCCGGCGAGGACGTGACCTTCATCGCGCGCGGCGCGAATCTCGAAGCGCTCAGAACCCGCGGCATTCGTCTGGTGATGACCGATGGCAGCGAGCAAGCGGTGCCGCGGGTCAACGCGACCGCGGATTACGCCGCGGCGGGGCCGCAGGATGTGGTGATTCTCGCCCTGAAGGCGCATCAAGTCGAAGCGGTTGCGCTCGACGTGCCGAAGCTCTTCGGCCCGGATACGGTGGTGGTGCCGATGCAGAACGGCATACCCTACTGGTACTTCCACCAGCACGGCGGCGCACTGGCGGGCACTCGGATCCAAAGCGTCGACCCCGGCGGATGGATCGGCGCGAATATTCCCTGCGAGCGCGTGATCGGCTGCGTGGTGTATCCGGCGATCGAATTGCTCGCTCGCGGCGTGATCAAACACGTCGAGGGCAACCGGTTCCCGGTCGGCGAGCCCGACGGGACTGTGAGCGATCGGGTCACGCGAGTTTCGGAGTGCTTCATCAGGGGCGGGCTGCAGGCGCCGGTGCTCAGCGATATCCGTGCGGAGATCTGGTTGAAGCTGTGGGGCAACCTCACCTTCAATCCGATCAGCGCGCTGTCGCGAGCGACGCTCGCCGGCATCTGCCAGTATCCATTGAGCCGCGCCCTGGCGCACACCATGATGAGCGAGGCGCAGAGCATCGCCAACAAGCTCGGCATCACCTTCCGCGTACCCATCGAGAAGCGCATCGCCGGCGCCGAGCGGGTCGGGCACCACAAGACCTCGATGCTGCAGGACGTCGAAGCCCGGCGCACGCTCGAAATCGACGCACTGCTCGGTTCCGTGGTCGAGCTGGCTCGGCTCACCGACACGCCGACACCGCACTTGGACACGGTCCATGCGCTCACCAAGCTCCTGGCGAAACGCCTCGAGGAAGACCGGCCGCTGCTCGGCGGCGCACACGCCGCCGGCGATCGCGTGTCCACTTAGAGTCCCTCGCGTGCAGGAGCCCGCTGGCGCAGGTTCCCGTCGCGTGGGAGCATCCAGTCGAATAAGTTGGCTTGGCCGATTTCGGCCGGCGCACGAGGAATGCCGATATGAATGTTCACGAGTATCAAGGTAAAGAGATCCTGCGCCGATACGGCGTCGCAACCCCGCGCGGAACGCCGTGTTTTTCGGTCGCCGAAGCCGATGCCGCGGCGCGCGGGCTCGGCGGCAAGGTCTGGGTGGTCAAGGCGCAGATCCACGCCGGCGGCCGCGGCAAGGGCGGCGGCGTCAAGGTGGCGAAATCGCTCGATGAAGTTCACGAGTATGCCTCGAAGATATTCGGCATGACGCTGATCACTCATCAGACCGGCCCGGAAGGCCGCCTGGTCAAGCGCCTGCTGGTCGAGGAGGGCGCGGATATCCGCAAGGAGCTCTACGTCGGCATGGTCGTCGACCGCGCTTCGCAGCGCGTCACCCTGATGGCGAGCTCCGAGGGCGGTATGGAGATCGAGGAAGTCGCCGCCCGCACGCCCGAAAAGATACACAAGGTGGCGATCGATCCCGTCGCGGGCCTGACCGAGCACCAAGCGGACGAGGTCGCGCGCAAGATCGGCATACCGCCGGCCTCCGTTGCGCAAGCGCGCCAATTCATGCACGGCTTGTACCGGGCATTCGTCGAATGCGATGCCTCGCTCGCCGAGATCAATCCGCTGATCCTCACCGGCGACGGCAAAGTGCTGGCGCTCGACGCCAAACTGAATTTCGACGACAACGCGCTGTTCCGCCATCCCGATATCGTCGCCATGCGCGATCTCGACGAGGAGGATCCGGCCGAGGTCGAGGCCTCCAAGTTCGACCTCTCCTATATCTCGCTCAACGGCAACATCGGCTGTTTGGTGAACGGCGCGGGGCTCGCGATGGCCACCATGGACGCGATCAAGTTGTTCGGCGCCGAGCCCGCCAACTTTCTCGATGTCGGCGGCGGCGCCACCACGCAAAAGGTCACCGAAGCGTTCAAGCTGATGCTGAAGAATCCGGCGGTCAAGGGCATTCTCGTGAATATTTTCGGTGGCATCATGCGCTGCGACACGATCGCCGAAGGGGTGATCGCGGCGGCGAAGGAAGTGAAACTCAGCGTTCCCTTGGTGGTGCGCATGAAGGGCACGAACGAGGAGATCGGCAGGCAGCTGCTGCAGGCTTCCGGTCTGCCGATCATATCCGCCGGCAACATCGCGGACGCGGCGCAGAAAATCGTCGCCGCCGTTGGCGGCGCGAACAAAGAGCGCGCGGTATGAGCATCCTGATCGACAGGAACACCCGGGTGATCACCCAAGGCATTACCGGCAAGACCGGGGCGTTCCACACCCGCTTGTGCCGCGACTACGCCAACGGCAAGGCCTGTTTCGTGGCCGGCGTCAATCCGAACAAGGCCGGCGCGGACTTCGAAGGCATTCCGATTTTCGGCAGCGTGCGCCAAGCAAAGGAGCGCACCGGCGCGACCGTATCGGTCATTTATGTACCTCCGCCCTTTGCCGCGAGCGCCATCGATGAGGCGGTGGACGCGGAGCTCGATCTCGTGATCTGCATCACCGAAGGAGTGCCCGTGCGCGACATGATCGCCACGTGCAATCGGATGCGCGGCAGGAAAACCCTGCTGGTCGGACCGAACTGCCCCGGGGTGATCACGCCGGACGAGATCAAGATCGGCATCATGCCGGGCCATATCCACAAGAAAGGACGCATCGGCGTGGTTTCGCGCTCCGGCACACTCACCTACGAAGCGGTCGGCCAGCTGATGGAGTTGGGGCTGGGACAATCGACTTGCGTCGGCATCGGAGGCGATCCGGTGAACGGCTTGAAGCACATCGACGTCATGCGATTGTTCAATGCGGATCCCGAGACCGATGCGGTCATCATGGTGGGTGAGATCGGCGGCGACGATGAGGAGACCTGCGCGCGCTGGATCAAAGACCACATGAAAAAGCCGGTGATCGGCTTCATCGCCGGAGTCTCCGCGCCACCGGGTAAGCGCATGGGCCATGCGGGGGCGATCATTTCCGGCGGCAAGGGCACGGCGGCGGAGAAGCTGGCAGTCATGGAAGAATGCGGCATCAAGGTCACGCGCAATCCCGCGGACATGGGCAAGCTGCTGAAGTCCGTGCTCTAGCACACACACACGCACACGCACACGCACACGAGGCGAGCATCACGATGACCTATTGGGCGCGTTTCCGGACGAAGAACGGTCGAAAGGGCTTCGGCATTTACGATGGCGGCGCCATCGCCGAATGCGACGGGGATATGTTCGGCGAACCGCGCCCGACCGGCGCGACGCTCGCGGCCGGCGCGTTTACGCTCGAGAGCCCGTGTCAGCCCTCCAAGATTGTCGCGCTATGGAACAACTTCCATGCGCTAGCCGCCAAACTTGGCAAGCGGGCGCCCGCGCATCCGCTTTATCTGATCAAGCCGAGTAGCTGTGTCATCGGTCCGGACGATCCGATCCTGCGGCCGGCGGGCTACGCCGGCAAGATCGCCTATGAAGGCGAACTCGGCATCGTCATCGGCCGCCGCTGCAAAGACGTTCCGGCCAGCCACGCCGGCGACTATATCTTGGGATACACCTGCCACAACGACGTCACCGCCGGCGATGTGCTCAACGAGAACCCGGACTTTGCGCAGTGGTGTCGATCCAAAGGCCACGATACGTTTGGCTGCCTCGGGCCGGTCATCGCCACGGACTTCGATTGGCAGGCGGCTCACGTGACGACCAAGCTAGACGGGGTCGAGCGCCAGAATTACCCTCTGGCGGACATGATTTTTTCACCCGCGGAGCTGGTCAGCCGAATTTCCCACGACATGACGCTGCTGCCGGGCGATGTCATCGCGTGCGGCACCTCGCTCGGCATCGGCTCCATCCGCGACGGCTCCACGGTGGAGGTGCGGATCGATGGGATCGGTTCCTTGATCAATACACTCGCGCCTCGATGAGCGGATCGGTTCGATGAGCGGCTCCGCCCGGCCGCCGAACCCGCGCGTCCTGATGCGCGAAATGTTCGACGCCGCGATCGCCTCGGCGCAGCCCGCGAAATGCATTCCCGCGCACCTGCCCGCGCCGCCCCGCGGCCGGCTTATCGTCATCGGCGCCGGCAAGGCCTCGGCGGCGATGGCGCGCGCCGTTGAGCAGCATTGGCCGGGTCCGCTCTCGGGCCTGGTGGTTACGCGCTATGGCTACGCGGTGCCGTGCGAGCGCATCGACATCATCGAGGCGGGACATCCGGTACCCGATGCGGCCGGACATCGGGCGGCGCAGCGCATGCTCGAGCTGGTGCGGCAGCTGCGCGCGGACGATCTGGTGCTGTGCCTGATTTCGGGCGGGGGCTCTTCACTGCTGCCGCTGCCCGCGGCGGGATTGACGCTCGAACTCAAGCAGACCATCAGCCGCGCACTGCTGAGCTCAGGCGCGGCAGTGCGCGAAATGAACTGTGTGCGCCGTCATTTGTCGGCCATCAAGGGCGGCCGGCTGGCCGCTGCATGCCACCCGGCGAGAGTGCTCACGCTGTTGATCTCCGATGTACCCGGCGACCGTCCCATCGATATCGCCTCCGGTCCGACGGTGGCCGATCCGACCACCTGCGCCGACGCGTTGCACATCCTGCGCCGCTATGCGATCGACGTGCCCGATGCGGTGCGCGAGCTGCTGGAAAGCGGGCGGGGCGAATCCGTGAAGCCGGGAGACCCTCGCTTGAGCGGCGCCGAGGCGCGCATCGTCGCCACTCCGCAAATGGCGCTCGAGGCGGCCGCCGCGGTCGCGCGCGCCGCGGGCGTCACGGCGCATATCCTGGGAGATGCCATCGAGGGCGAGGCGCGCGATGTGGGTACGGTATTGGCCGGGATTGCGCTGCAGGTCGCCGAACGCAGCCAGCCGTTTGCCGCCCCCTGTGTACTGCTGTCGGGCGGCGAGACCACGGTGACGGTGCGCGGCAAAGGGCGCGGCGGGCGCAACGTCGAATACCTGCTGTCGCTCGCCGTTGCCCTCGACGGTCATCCGCGCATCCACGCGCTCGCGGGGGACACCGACGGAGTCGACGGGCAAGAGGAGATTGCCGGGGCCTGCGTTGCGCCCGACACGCTCGCCAGGGCTTGGGGCTGCGGCTTGCGGCCCAAGGAGATGCTCGCCGACAACGACGCGCATAGCTTGTTCATGAGGCTCGGGGACTCGGTGATTACCGGGCCGACGCTCACCAACGTCAACGACTTTCGCGCCATATTCATCGCGGGCGATCTCATCGCCGGCGATGCGTCATGACCTCCACGATCGAACACGGCCGGTGGCGGCTGTCGAGCTGCCGGCTGATCAAGTGATCCCAGCCGTCGCGGCACGCTCCGTTCGAGCCGGGCAGCGAGTAGATCACGGTGCTGCCGGCGATGCCGGCGCAGGCTCGGGATTGCATGGTGGAGACGCCGACAGTTTCATAGGAAATCAGGTGCCACAGCACCGTGAATCCCTCGAGCTCCCGGTCGAAAAGTTCGCGAAATGCTTCCGGCGCCACCTCGGAGCTGGTGAGGCCGGTGCCGCCGGTGGAGACGATCACGTCAACGCCCGGATCTTCGATCCACAGACGTGCTTGGCGCTGGATCGCCGCCTTGTCGCCTCCCAAAATCGCGCGTGCCCGAAGCTCGTGGCCGGCGGCGGCGACTCGCTCGGCCAACAAATCGCCCGAGGTATCGGTGCTGCGGTCCCGTGAATCGGAAATCGTCAGAACGGCGATGCCAAGCGGCGTGAATTGCCGATCCGGATCGATCCTGCCGCCCGGCACGGGTCAGGGCTCCAGTCTCTTGCGAACCAGGGCGTACACCGCCTCGCTCTCGAGCGCGCACCACGCCAACAGTTTGTCGATCTCGGCGACCGAGGTTTGCGCGAAATGCCGGTCTTTGAGCGCGGGCGCGTTGATGAACACGTTGAGCGCCGCGCTGCGGGCCGCCGAATTGGCGGCCAACACCCCGACACCGGCATCGCTGATGACCCCTCGATAACCGTGTTCGCTTGCGCGGCGGGCGAGTTCGACCACCTGCGCGCACACGCGGGCGCAATCGAGCGGCACTTCGGTGGCGAGCCGCAGACCCGCTTGGATCGCATCGGCGCGCCGGGTCTTGTCCAAGTCCGATTCCTTCGGCAGCTTGTATGCGGCCATCAGGCTGTCGAAGGCGGCGACATCCTCCGCCACCATCGCCGACACGCGCCGGCGCAGCGTCTCCGACTGCGTGCGCACCGCCTTAAGCTCCGGCTCGGCGGCTTCGCAACCCTTTTTCCCGATCGACACGTTGCACACCATGGACACGAGGGCCGCGCCCATGGCGCCCATGATCGCGGCCGCGCTGCCGCCGCCCGGCGTCGCATCGGAGCTCGCGAGGCGATCCAGGAATTCGTCAATCGAGGCTTGCGTGATCACGGCGATGAATTGTCCTGAGGTTGGAACCGTTCAACCGACCATCGTCTTGGCAAGGGCGTATATCTCTTCGGCATCGAGCACCAGATCATTTTGCTCGAACAGGCGCGCGATGCAGGCGCGGTGCAGGGCGAGCTTGAGGGCGCCGAAGCCCAAGGCTCCGAACAGAATCTTGCCGTGGCTTTGCGTCCCGCGATCGCTCATGGCCACCCCCTCGATACCGGCGGGCGGCGCGGCGTTGGCGTCGGCCACCAGTTCCAACGACGGGCTGTCCTGCCATTGCTTCGCTTGCAGCAGCGTGATGCCGGCGGCGCCGGTGGCGAGCACGATGTGTGTGCCGCCGACGGCCGCACCGCGCTCGACATGGGTCGGTGCCGTGACCGCCTTCACCTCGGCCCCGAACCGCGACTGGATCGCATCGCACGCCGCCTGCACCACCTCGATCTTTCGCCCCGTGATCGACACCGCCGCGCCTTCCCTTGCGAGCAACCCCGCCGCCCGTTGGCCCACCGGACCGGTGCCGCCCAAAACGACGGCACGCTTGCCTTGAAGCGAGCGGCCGTGCGCGAGCCAGGCCACGGCCGCCGCGGCCGTGGTGTTGGAACCATTGCAGTCGAACATCACCGAGACGCGAAATTTGCCGAAGAACTTCTTCTGCACCGCCGCCAGCAGCGCCTGGCCCTCGGCCATGTTGCCGCCGCCGATGAAGATGGCGGTGTTTTTCTTGTCCTTCGGAGCGCGGGTGAAGATGGCGCCCTCCACCAGGCCGCCCACATTGCCGGCGCCGACCCCACCGTACGCAGTGATGTGATCGGCGCCTCCGTCGTAGCCCACGACATTGTCGAAGACCGCGGGCAACGGATCGGTATCGAATTGGTATAGCAGCTTTTTCATTGCTCTTCAGGTCACGGTTGGCGGGGCCGTGCCGCAGGCGGCGCGGCGCGTACGGCGTCAGGTCACCAGATGCTGCGGATTGCCGGTCGCCCAGCGCTCGATATTATCGATCAATTGGTCCGCCAGGAATTGCATGGCGCCGTCGGAAGCCCACGCGACATGCGGCGTGAGGATGAAATTCGTACGCCGCACGTCGAGCAACGGGTGCCCGTTTCTCGGCGGCTCCACGGTCAGCACGTCGAAGCCGGCGCCGGCGATCAGCCCTTCATCGAGCGCCTGGATCAATGCCGCCTCGTCGACCAGTCCGCCGCGCGCCGTATTGATGAGCAGCGCGTTGCGCTTCATCTTGCGAAACGCCGCCAGGTCGATGAGATTGCGCGTGGCGGTCATGAGCGGGCAGTGCAGCGAAATGACGTCCGATTCGGCGAGTACCTGGTCGTGCGGAGTGAACGTCACGCCTTCCATCTTCGGCGGTGCGTGGTCAGCGAACAACACGCGCATGCCGAAGGCGCGACCGATCGCCGCCGTGCCCTGGCCGATCGCGCCCTCGCCGATGATGCCGAGCGTGGCGCCGTACAGATCGCCGATGTCGTGAGTGAAGAAGCAGAATTGTTCGGATTTGTTCCAAACGCCGTTTTCGACATCCTGCCGGTAGGCGAGCAGATTGCGGCGCAATGCCAGAATCATCGCGAAAGCGTGTTCCGGCACGGTGTGAATCGCATAATTGCGGATGTTCGCCACCGCGATGCCGTGCTCTTTGCAATACGGCACGTCGACCACATCGTAGCCGGTCGCGGCGACCGCGATCATCTTCAGCTGCGGCAGTTGTGCGAGCGTCTGCGCCCGCAGCGGCACCTTGTTGATGATCGCTACGGTCGCTCCGGCGAGCCGCGGCACGATTTCCTCGGCGGCGGTCTTTTCATACTCCACGTATTCCGAGGCGCAAGCGGGCTTGCGCACCTTCGCCTTGAGCGAGGCGCGATCGAGAAACACGACGCGCTGCTTCATGCGGCGCTGCCCGATTTGGCCCCGGCGGCGTGGTTGCGCCAATATTTCTGCGCGGCCGCCACGCCGCTGCCCGGTTCGATCTTGACGCCGACATCGAGCATGGCCATCTCGGCGCCCGCGATCGCGCCGAGCAACATGAGCTCATTCAAGTCGCCCATGTGGCCTATGCGGAACAGCTTGCCGGCGACTTGGGACAACCCGGCTCCGAGCGCGAGATTGTAGCGTTTGAAGGCCCGCGCGATGACTTCGGCGCCGTTGATCCCCTCGGGTACCATGATCGCGGAGACGGTGTCGGAGTGCCACTTCGGGGCGGTCGCGCACAGCTTCAATTTCCAGCCCTCGATGACGGCGGCGCGCACGCCCGCGGCGAGGTAGGTGTGCCGGTGAAAGACATTCTCCAAGCCTTCCTCGGCGATCATGGCGAGCGACTCGCGCAGGCCATAGAGCATGGGCAGCGAGGGCGTGTAGGGGAAATAGCCGGTGGCGTTGGATGTGACCATGTCGCCGTAATCGAAATAACAGCGTTTCGAGGTGGCGCTCTTGGCCGCTTCGAGCGCCTTCTGGCTGACGCAGGTCACTCCCATGCCGGCGGGCAGCATCAGGCCTTTCTGCGAGCCGCTGACACAGACATCCACACCCCATTCGTCCATGCGAAAGTCGATGCTGGCGAGCGCGCTCACCGAGTCGGCGAACAAAAGAGCCGGGTGCTTGACGCTGTTCATCGCCTGGCGCACGGCGGCCACATCACTGGTGACCCCGGTGGCGGTTTCGTTTTGGCACACCAGGACCGCTTTGATCTTGTGCTGCTTGTCGGCGCTGAGCGAGGCCAGATAGCGATCGAGCGGGGCGCCTTCTCCCCAAGGCGTCTCCAGCACCTCGACCTCGAACCCAAGCCGCGTGCACATGTCGATCCATAGATGGCTGAATTGCCCGAACCGCGACGCCAATACCTTGTCGCCCGCGTTCAGACAGTTGGTCATGGCCGCTTCCCAGCAGCCGGTGCCCGAGGAGGGAAACAAGATCGGGACGGCCGAAGTGGTTTTGAACACCGGCTTCAAAGCGCTGAGGCAGGCTCGAGTGAGTTCCGGGAATATCGGGGACCGGTGATCCTCCATCGCGACCATCATTGCGCGCGTCACGCGGTCGGGCACGTTGGTCGGACCAGGGACGAACAAGAAATTGCGACCAGCCATATTGGGCTCCTTATAATTAAACGCACCCGGAGATTTCAGCCTATGATATATGAGATATCATGAGGATGAGGGACAGCTAGAAGCAGTGAGCGGCAGCCGCTCCATCCGGCATCGAACCGCTCTGGGGTAGGAGAGAATTTATGCGAATTGCCATCATTGGACAACAGAAATTCGGCAAGGCGGTCCTTGATGCCTTCAGCGACCGGGGTGACACCGTCGCCGGCGTGTTCTGCGCGCCCGAGAAGCCGGGCTCCGCCCCCGATCCTTTGCGAGTGGCGGCGGAGCAGCGGGGCCTGCGCGTGTTTCAGCTGTCTTCCCTCAAGGCCCCGGAGGCGATTCGGGCCCTGCGCGACCTCGAGGTCGATATCGGCATCATGGCCTACGTGCTGCAGTTCGCCCCGCAGGAGTTCACCGCCGTCCCGCGCCACGGCATGATTCAGTTCCATCCGTCCCTGCTGCCGCGCTATCGGGGCCCGAGTTCCATCAACTGGCCGATATTGCGCGGCGACACGCGAACCGGACTCACGATCTTCCGGCCGACCGATGGCCTCGACGAAGGCCCGATCCTGCTGCAAAAGGAAACGCCGATCGGCCCCGACGACACGCTCGGGAGCGTCTATTTCGAGCGGCTGTTTCCCATGGGGATCGCCGCCCTGACGGAAGCCGCCGATCTGGTGCTCGGCGGCCGCGCCACCAGCACCGTTCAAGACGAGTCGCAGGCGAGCTACGAAGGCTGGTGCCGCGAGGCCGAAGCGCGCATCAATTGGCATAACCACATCGACATGGTTTACAACCTCATCCGCGGCTGCAACCCGGCGCCGGCCGCCTGGACGCTCTTGAACGGCAAGAAGCTGTTGGTGCTGGAATCACGCAAGCACCTGGCGCGCACTTTCTCGCAGGTCAAGGGCCGAATCGGCGCCGTGACCTCGGTGTCCGATCAGAGTCTGTTCGTGTCGGCGCAGGGCGGCCAGATCGAAGTGGTCACGCTGCGCTTCGATGACGGCAAGAAACTGCCGGCTGGGGAATTCTGTGCCGCAGCCGGCATCGTCCCGGGAACCGTGCTCGGCGCCTAGAAAAGCCCCACCACCCGGCCCTGCGCATCAATGTCGATCCGCTCGGCCGACGGCACTTTCGGCAGCCCCGGCATGGTCATCACCTCGCCGCAGACCATGACGATGAATTCCGCACCCGCGGCGAGCCGCACCTCGCGGATGTTGAGGGTGTGGCCGCTCGGCGCGCCGCGCGCCGCCGCGTCGGTCGCGAACGAGTATTGGGTCTTGGCTATGCACACCGGGTAATGCCCATAGCCGTCCGCCTGTAATTTATCGATCTGTGCCCGGATCTTGGCGTCCGCCGAGATATCCGCGGCGCCGTAAATCTTCGTGGCGATGGTCTTTACCTTGTCCCACAGCGGTTGCTGCTCGTCGTAGACGAAGCGGAAATTCGACTCTCCGCGCTCCACGATCTCCACCACCTTGCGGGCGACGTCGACGGCACCGGCACCGCCCTCGGCCCAATGCCGGGCAAGGACCAGCGGCACGTTGAGCTTCGCCATGGTTTTGGCGAGCAGCGCATGCTCCGCGGCGGTATCGGCGGTGAAATGGTTGACGGACACGACGCAGGGCAGGCCGTAGTGATTGCGCACGTTGTTGACGTGACGCTCCAGATTGGCGATGCCTTTCTCCAGAGCCGCGAGGTTCTCCGTGTTGACCTGCTTCAAGTCGCATCCGCCGTGATACTTCAGGGCGCGTATGGTGGCGACGATCACCACGGCCGCCGGGCGCAGTCCGGACTTGCGGCACTTGATGTCGATGAACTTCTCGGCGCCCAAGTCGGCGCCGAATCCCGCCTCGGTTACGACGTAGTCGGCGAGCTTCAAGGCGGTCGCGGTCGCGAGCACCGAATTGCAGCCGTGCGCGATATTGGCGAACGGACCGCCGTGGATGAAGGCCGGATTGTTCTCCAGCGTCTGCACCAGGTTCGGCTTGAGCGCTTCCTTCAGCAGCACCGTCATCGCGCCCTGCGCGTTCAGGTCGCGCGCACGAATCGGGCTCAAATCGCGCCGGTAGCCGACCACGATGTTACCGAGCCGCTGCTTGAGATCGGCGAGACTGCGCGACAGGCAGAAAATGGCCATGACTTCCGAAGCCACCACGATATCGAAGCCGTCCTGGCGCGGGAATCCATTGGCGGAGCCGCCGAGACCGACGACGATGTCGCGCAGCGCGCGGTCGTTCATGTCGACCACCCGCTTCCAGGCGATGCGCCGCGTGTCGAATCCCAGCTCATTGCCGTGGTAGACATGATTGTCGAGCAGCGCCGACAGCAGGTTGTGCGCGAGCCCGATGGCGCCGAAGTCCCCGGTGAAGTGCAGATTGATGTCTTCCATCGGGACGACCTGAGCGAAACCGCCACCCGCCGCGCCGCCCTTCATGCCGAACACCGGGCCCAGGCTCGGCTCGCGCAGGCAGATGACCGCCTTCTTGCCGATCTTATTCAGCGCATCGCCCAGTCCGACCGTGGTCGTGGTCTTGCCTTCGCCGGCGGGCGTCGGGCTCAACGCCGTCACCAGAATCAGTTTGCCGTCGGGTTTGTCCTTCAGGCTGTCGATGAAATCCAGGTCGATCTTGGCTTTGTAGTGCCCATAGGGTTCAACGCTGGCCGAGGGGATGCCGAGCCGGGCTGCGATGTCGGCGATGGGTTTCAGGGTGGCGCTTTGGGCGATCTCTATGTCGGAACGCACGTGTACTCCCAATTTAACGGTGGATGATGAGGCCGCGGTCTTCGCAGCGGACGGCTTTGGCCCGGCAGGGTTGTTAATTGCGGGGCGTAATATATCACGCGGCGGGGCGTAATATATCACGCGGTTGGCGCCTGCCAACGACGCCGTCGGGCGGAATACTCAGACAGGCTCCTAGGTATTGCCTATCGTCAGGACGATCTTGCCGATGTGCTTTGAGGTCTCCATGAGCCGGTGCGCTTCGCTCGCCTCGGCGAGCGCAAAGGTCGCATGAATGATGGGGCGCACCCGTCCCGCGGACAGCAGCGGCCAGACATTCCGACGCACCGCCTCGGCGACCGCCGCCTTTTGCGCCACGGTGCGGGCCCGCAGGGTCGAACCGGTGAGGGTGAGCCGCTTAGTCATGACCGTGAGCAAGTTGATCTCCGCACGCGCGCCGCCGATCAGGGAAATGATCACGAGGCGCCCCTCGACCGCCGCGGCCTCGAGATTGCGGGTGAGATAGCTGCCGCCGACCATGTCAAGAATCAGATCCACGCCACGGCCCTCGGTTTCCCGCCGGGTCACCTCGACGAAATCCTCGGTGCGGTAGTCGATTCCGCGGGCAGCACCCAGCCGCTCGCAGGTGCGTGCCTTCTCTTCGGTGCCCGCGGTGGCGAACACCCGGGCCCCCCAGGCAGCGGCGAGCTGGATGGCGGTGGTGCCGATTCCGCTGGTCCCGCCGTGAATCAGAACGGTCTCGCCCGCTTTACACCCGCCGCGATCGAACAAATTGGTCCATACGGTGAAAAAAGTCTCGGGCAGCGCGGCCGCTTCAACCATCTTCAGGCCGTCCGGGACCGGCAGGCACAGCGGCGCCGCCGCCACCGCGTATTCGGCATAGCCGCCGCCCGGCAATAGCGCGGTGACTCGATCGCCGATTTTCAGCCCCGACACCCCCGCTCCCAGCGCGACGATTTCGCCTGCGATCTCGAGCCCCGGAATGTCCGAGGCCCCCGGAGGCGGCGGATAGCGGCCCTGTCGCTGCATCACATCCGGACGGTTGACGCCGGCCGCGGCCACCCGTATCAATACTTCGCCTGCGGCGGCTTTAGGCACCGGCCGTCGCGCCGTCTTCAGCTGCTCCGGACCGCCCGGCGCAGCGATTTCGACCACCGTCATTTCTTGCGGTACGGACATTCCAGCTCTCCTGCTTGATCTTTGGCGCCCGGCGGCTTTCTTTGGCGCCACGGGTCTTGAATTAATATTATCCTATCGCGTGGGTACGACCGTGGTCTTCGGGTGGCTGGAGTCATGCGGCGATCGGCGAGCAGTCCATTGGCTTCGGAGCGAA
>DAINPA010000028.1:0-9245 GCA_036743675.1 Steroidobacteraceae bacterium | reverse complement strand
TTGCCGAGCGAGATACAACAGCCGTGGGGCAAGGTCTTGGTCGATCCGCACTGGAGCCAGGTTCAGGTCTACGAGGCCCCGATTCCGCTGTGGCCGATCCAGCTGCAAGCGGGCTGGAAATACCATGTCCTCACGAAGTACAAGACACCCGGCAACCAGGATGGGCTGCCGTGGGATCAGACCATGACGGCGCACGCCTGGGAGACGGTTACCGTGCCGGCCGGGACGTTCAAGGCGCTGCGATACCAGAACTTGATCAATTTCCGGTCGACTGATTTTTCGCGCGATGCTGCTCAACGGATGGAATCGATCTGGTTCGCACCCGAGGTGGGCCGATGGGTGATCAGAGAGAGCACCGGCAGCTACTACATGGACGATTCTTCGGTCGATACGCCCTATGACGAATCCGGCTATCGCTGGGAGCTGCTGGAGTGGACGTGAGCCCGCAGCCGCCCCGCGGCCGATAACAACCGTACGGACGTGCCGACTCCCCTGATCGACGCGGTTTTGGCGCTCGTGCAAGAGCGCGGCCGAACCGCGGGGCTGTACACTGCGCCGGAGGACAACCGATGACGACGGCCTACATCACTCATGCCGATTGCCTACGCCATGAAATGGGTGCGGGCCATCCCGAGCGACCCGAGCGCCTCAGCGCAATCAACGAGCACCTGCGCACATCGGGGTTGCTCGAGCAATTGCGCTGCCTGGATGCCCCGCTGGCGGATGCCGCGGACCTCAAGCGCGTGCATCTCGCGTCCTATGTCGATGAGATTTTCGAAAGCGCGCCGACCGAGGGCTATCTGCAACTCGATCCCGATACCGCCATGAATTCGCACAGCCTCGCCGCCGCACAGCGCGCGGCGGGCGCCGGGCTGCTGGCGGTCGACGAAGTGATGGCCGGCCGTGCGCAGAACGCGTTTTGTGCCGTGCGGCCCTGCGGTCATCATGCGACGCCGGCGCGCTCGATGGGCTTTTGCATTTTCAACAACGTCGGCGTGGCCGCCGCCTATGCGCTCGAGGTCAAGGGGCTCGAGCGGGTGGCGATCGTCGACTTCGACGTACACCACGGCAACGGCACGGAGGACACGTTCAGCGAGCCGAAGTGGCGGGAACGAGTGCTGATGGCGAGCTTTTTCCAGCATCCATTTTATCCGCATAGCGGTACTGCCAATCCGGCGCCCAACATGGTGAACGTGCCGCTTGCCGCCGGCAGCGACGGTGAAGCGGCGCGGCAGGCGATGGAACGGTACTGGCGGCCCGCCCTCGAGGGATTCAAGCCGCAGATGATCCTGATTTCAGCCGGATTCGACGCCCATCGGGAGGATCTGTTGGGCGGCCTGGCGCTAGTCGAAGCCGATTACGCGTGGCTGACCCGCGAATTAATGGCCGTGGCCGCCGATCACGCGCAACAGCGCGTGGTGTCGATGCTGGAAGGAGGCTACCACCTGCCGGCGCTGGGGCGCAGCGTGGTGGCGCACGTCAGGACGTTAGCTGAACTCTGACTCTGCTTACGCGTGTCCGCTAGCCCTAGTCACCCCCATGCGGTTCGTGCCGCGTGGAGGCGGCTGGGTTCTCGGCGAGGCTGCGCAGCGCTTCGCGCGGCAGCTCATCGAGTGCCTCGGTGCCATGCTGCTTCAAGTGGGCAGTGAGCTTTTCGCGCATGCGCGGAGTCCAGAACTTGGCGATGTGATTGGCGATGCCCGCGACGGCCTCCTCGCGCTGCGGTTCCGAGCGAAAGAAGTTGCCGATGTCGTTCGCCATCTGCACCAGATGTTCATCATCGCTCATGGCGAGCCGTTACTTGCCGGCGAACACATCGGCGCCGGCGCTCTTGAGCAGCGCTTCCTGAGTGTCGCTGAACTTGCGGAACCGCCTCTGCCACTCGGAGGGCTGAGTGACGCGGGTCGCCTGCACGGCTGTGACCTTGTACTCGGGGCAGTTGGTGGCCCAGTCGGAGTTTTCGGTGGTGATCACGTTGGCGCCGGACTCGGGGAAGTGGAAGGTGGTGTACACCACTCCCGGCTGTACGCGATCGGTGACGCGCGCGCGCAGCACCGTCTCTCCGGCGCGGCTCGCGATGCCGACCCAATCACCCTCGGCGATGCCGCGCTCTTCCGCATCATGCGGATGGATCTCGACGCGATCTTCATCGTGCCAGCGATTGTTCTCCGTGCGCCGGGTCTGAGCGCCGACGTTGTACTGGCTCAAGATCCGGCCCGTCGTCAAGATCAGCGGGTACTTGGCATTGACCTTCTCCTGGGTCGGCACGTACTCGGTGACCAGGAACTTGCCCTTGCCGCGCACGAAGGTGCCGATGTGCATGGTCGGAGTGCCCTCGGGATGATCCGCGTTGCAGGGCCACTGGATGCTGCCCAATTCGTCCAAGCGCGCAAAGCTCACCCCGGTGAAGGTCGGTGTGAGGCGCGCAATCTCATCCATGATCTCGGATGGGTGAGCGTAGTTCATCGGGTAGCCCACCGCATTGGCGAGCAGCTGTGTGATCTGCCAATCGGCGTAGCCGCCCTTGGGCTCCATCACCTTGCGCACGGGCGAGATGCGCCGCTCGGCGTTGGTGAAGGTGCCGTCCTTCTCCAGGAACGAGGAGCCGGGCAGAAACACGTGCGCGAACTTCGCCGACTCGTTCAAGAACAGATCCTGCACGATGATGCACTCCATGGACGTCAGGGCGGCGGTGACGTGCTGAGTATTGGGGTCGGACTGCGCGATGTCCTCCCCCTCGATGTACAGGCCCTTGAACTCCCCATCGAGTGCCGCCTCGAACATGTTCGGAATGCGCAAGCCCGGTTCGCTGCGCAACTCGACGCCCCAGGCGCCCTCGAACAGCTCTCGCACCTGGACATCCGAAACATGCCGGTAGCCGGGGAATTCGTGCGGGAAGGAACCCATGTCGCACGAGCCCTGCACGTTGTTTTGGCCGCGCAGCGGATTGACGCCAACCCCCTCGCGTCCCAAGTTGCCGGTGGCCATGGCGAGATTCGCGATGCCCATCACCATGGTCGAGCCCTGGCTGTGCTCGGTGACGCCCAATCCATAATAAATGGCGCCGTTGCCGCCCGTGGCATACAGGCGCGCGGCCGCGCGCACGTCGCTAGCCGCCACCCCGGTGATCGGTTGCATCGCCTCGGGAGAGTTCAGCTCGAGAGCGATGAAGTTGCGCCACTTGGTGAACGAGTCCGCCTCGCAGCGCTCACGCACGAATTCCTCCTTGACCAGGCCCTCGGTGACGATGACGTGGGCGATGCTGTTGATCAGGGCGACATTGGTGCCGGGCCGCAGCTTCAAATGGTAGTCGGCCGCGATGTGCGGCGAGCGCACCAGATCGATGGTGCGCGGATCGGCGATGATCAAGCGCGCTCCCTGGCGCAGGCGGCGCTTCATTTGCGAGGCGAACACCGGATGCCCATCGGTCGGATTTGCGCCGATCACGAATATCACGTCGGCCTTCATCACGGAGTCGAAGTTCTGGGTGCCGGCCGACTCGCCCAAGGTGTTTTTCAGGCCATAGCCGGTCGGGGAATGGCACACCCGCGCGCAGGTGTCGACGTTGTTATTGCCGAAGCCGGCGCGCACCAGCTTCTGCACCAGATACGTCTCCTCGTTGGTGCAGCGCGAGGAGGTGATGCCGCCGATCGAGTCCCGTCCGTATTTCGCTTGGATGCGCTTCAGTTCGCTCGCCGCATAGCCGATCGCTTCTTCCCAGGAGACCTCGCGCCACGGATCGGAGATCTTGCTGCGGATCATCGGCTTGACGATCCGATCCGCATGCGTCGCGTAGCCGATCGCGAAGCGCCCCTTGACGCAGGAGTGCCCGTGATTGGCATGCCCGTTCTTGTTCGGCACCATGCGCACCAGGTCCTCGCCCTGCATCTCGGCGCGAAACGAGCAGCCCACGCCGCAGTATGCGCAGGTCGTCGTGATGCTGTGCTCGGCCTGACCCTTTTGGATCAGCGTGTTCTCGGAAAGGGTGGCCGTGGGGCAGGCCTGCACGCAGGCGCCGCACGAGACGCATTCGGAGTCCATGAAGGGCGCGTTCTGACTGGCCGCCACGGTCGAATCGAAACCGCGACCCTGAATGGTGAGCGCGAAGGTGCCCTGCTGTTCGTCGCAGGCGCGCACGCAGCGCGAACAGACGATGCACTTGCTGGCATCGAAGGTGAAGTACGGGTTGCTGGTGTCCTTGGCGGCATCCAAGTGATTCGCACCTTCATAGCCGTAACGGACCTCGCGCAAGCCCACCACACCGGCCATGTCCTGCAGCTCGCAGTGGCCGTTCGCGGGGCAGGTCAGGCAGTCGAGCGGGTGATCGGAGATGTACAGCTCCATCACTCCGCGGCGCACGTCCGCGAGTTGCTTGTTCTGGGTGCTCACCTTCATCCCCTGCGCCACCGGCGTGGTGCACGAGGCCGGTAATCCCTTCATGCCCTCGATCTGCACCAGGCACAGGCGGCAGGAGCCGAAGGCCTCCAATTGCTCGGTGGCGCAAAGTTTGGGGATCTTGATCTGCGAGAGCGCCGCGGCACGCATCACCGAGGTGCCTTCGGGCACCGTCACCTCAAAGCCATCGATGGTGAGAGTCACAAGCTTCGCGCTCGCGCTTTCGGGAGTACCGTAATCCTGTTCGACAATCGACAACATGGCAGGATCCTCTATCTCATTAAGTGCGGGTGCGGCGGCCTCAAGCGCTCGCCGACGCCTGTTTTGATTTGACAAAATCTTCGGGAAAATGGTTCAAAGCCGAGAGTACCGGGAAGGCCGTCAGGCCCCCGAGAGCGCACAGCGAGCCTAAGGTCAGCGTCTCGCACAGATCGCGCAGCACGGTCTCCTGCTTCGGTGCGTCCTCGCCGGCGACCAGTCGGTCGATCACCTCCACCCCGCGGGTCGAGCCGATGCGGCACGGGGTGCACTTGCCGCACGACTCGATGGCACAAAATTCCATCGCATAGCGCGCCTGCGCGGCCATGTCGACGCTGTCGTCGAAGACCACGATGCCGCCGTGCCCGAGCATGCCCTTGATCGCGGCGAACGCCTCATAGTCGATCGGCGTGTCGAATTGCGAGGCGGGCAAATAGGCTCCCAAGGGGCCGCCCACCTGAACCGCGCGGATCGGCCGGCCGCTCAAGCTGCCGCCGCCGTACTCGTACAGTACTTCGCGCAAGCTCATGCCGAAAGCCACCTCGACCAGTCCGCCGTGCTTGATGTTGCCGGCCAGCTGCAGCGGCAGCGTGCCGCGCGACCGGCCGCTGCCGAAATTCTGATAGTACGGGGCGCCGCGCTCCAAAATGATCGGCACCGAGGCGAAGGTGATGACATTGTTGATCACCGTGGGCATGCCCCACAAGCCGGCGATGGCCGGCAAAGGCGGCTTGAAACGCACCTGCCCGCGCTTTCCCTCCAAGGACTCGAGCAGCGAGGTCTCCTCGCCGCAGATATAGGCTCCGGCCCCCATGCGCACCTCCAGGTCGAAGCGCGCGCCGCTGCCCTGGATGTTCTCGCCCAAATAGTGCGCCGCGTAGGCGGCCGCAATGGCAGCCCCGAGCGCCCGCTTCGCATCGGGGTATTCCCAGCGCAGGTAGATATAGCCGCGCGTCGCGCCGGTCGCCAACGCCGCGATCGTCATCCCCTCGATCAGTACGAACGGATCGCCTTCCATCAGCATCCGATCGGAGAAGGTGCCCGAATCGCCCTCATCGGCATTGCACACAATGTACTTTTGCGCCCCTGCCGCCTTCAGCACGGTTTGCCATTTGATCCCGGCGGGGAACGCGGCGCCGCCGCGCCCGCGCAGACCCGAGTCGGTGACGCTCGCCACGATGTCGGCGGGCGGCATCTTGAGCGCCGTGGTGAGTCCCCGGTAGCCGCCGTGCGCGAGGTAATCGTTCAGGGATCTCGGATCCGTGATGCCGACGCGCGCATAAGTGAGCCGCTGCTGGCGCTTCAAATAAGGAATTTCTTCGGTCGGTCCGTGGGCCTTGGGGTGGCGCGCCGTCCCGTTCGCGGCCGCCGCCGAGGCAAATCCCGCTTCGAACAAGCCTGCCACCTCGCGTTCGGCCACCGGCCCGTAGGCGAACCGCTTTCCCGCGATCTCGACTTCCACCAGCGGCTCGAGCCATAACAGGCCGCGTGAACCGTTGCGAACGAGTTGGATATCGAGCTTGCGCCGCTGCGCTTCGGCGGCAATGGCGGCCGCGGTCTCATCGGCGCCGACCGAGCGCGCGGCCGCATCGATCGGCACGAAGATCCGCACCGTGCTCATGGCTTCGACGCCGCCAGGCGCGCCTGCGCCATCAATGCATCGAAGCGCTGCGCCGAGACGCGTCCCTGCAGTTCTTCGTCGATCATCATGGAGGGGCCCAAGGCGCAATTGCCCAAGCAATACACCGGCTCGAGACTGATCGCCCCATCGGCCGTGGTGCCGTGAAAATCGATGCCCAGCGAGCGCTTCGCATGCGCTTCCAAGGCCACCGCGCCGAGCGCCTGGCAGGCCTCCGCGCGACACAGGTGCACCACGTGCCGGCCGCTGCGCTGCTGGCGATAGTAATGGTAGAAGCTCACCACGCCGTGCACTTCGGCGATCGACAGGTTCAATTGGCGCGCGATCAGCGGCACCGCATCCTTGGGCACAAAGCCCAGCTCTTCTTGCACCGCGTGCAAAATCGGCAACAGGGCGCCCGGCAAGGCTTTCAGGCGTGTGCACGCGCCTTCAATCGTTTTGCGCTCCGCCGAGCTCAGCGCCGAAGGGGGTTCGGTCTTGAGCGGAATCACCCGCCGGGGCGAGGGGCTGGTCATGGATGCCTCGACGTCGGTGCAGCCGGAATGATAATCATAGGCTGATATATTACCCTGATTCCGGGCCGGGTACCCCTGTAGGTCGCGCACAACTCGGGTCCGAAAGCGACACCGGGAGCCTGCCTTTGAAACCGACCGCCGGCACCTTAGCTATGGGCCCAGCTCAGCGGCAATCGAGCCTCGCTTGGCCACATTTTCGAATCGCTTTGCAGCAGAAACCGCCGCCGAAAGCGCTGTTGCGGCGCACGCGGCTGGTCAAACGCTTGCTCGTCGTGCCCGGACCGGTCCGCGCCTATACTGAACGTATTGGAAATGTCCGCACAACGAGCGTCCTGAATTGAATAACGGAGGCGTTCGGCAATGAACCGATCGACAGGTATCGAATCGTGCTCCTTCACCCGCGGCCTGGTGCGCGGCGCCGGCGGGTTGCTGCTGGCGGCGCTGGGGTTATCGCCGCAATGGGCCGCCGCAACGGCGCCGACGGTTTCCCCGCCCGCCATATCGCCGCCGGCGCTGCCGGTAAGCGACGCCGCGGAGCAACTGACCGAAATCATGGTCGAGGCGCGCGAGCCGCGCTACGTCGCACCCACCCGGCGCGATCAAATCGGGCGCATCTGGGCGCCGGTCTTCATCAACGGCCGCGGGCCATTCCGGCTGGTCCTCGATACCGGCGCGAGCAACTCCGGCGTCACGGCGATGGTCGCATTGGCGCTCGGAATTCCGACGGACCAATCGCCGCACGTGATGCTTCACGGCGTCACCGGATCGGCGGACGTGCCGACCATCCGAGTCGATACCCTGAGCGTCGGGGATCTGGCGGTGGATTCGCCGATCCTGCCGATCATCCCGGACGCGTTGGGCGGGGCGCAGGGGATCTTGGGCTCCGAGGGCCTGGTGAACAAGCGCATATTCATCGATTTCAACCATGACAAAATTGCCATTACCTATTCGCGCGGCGAGCGCTCGGGACATGATTTCGTCAGCGTGCCGTTTCGATCGAATCGCGGCCAGTTGATCATCATCGATGCCATGGTGGGTCCGGTTCGCACCAAGGCCATCATCGACACCGGCGGTCAAACCACCATCGGCAATCTGGCGCTGCGTCAGGCCTTGGCACAATACAACAGCGGATTCCACGGCAAACCCGATCAAATCCAGGGAGCGACCTTGGCCATTGAGAGCGGCGAGCTCATCGCCACGCCGGCGATCAAATTCGGGACCATCGCTATAAACGATTCCGGCGTGACCTTCGCCGATGTCTATATTTTCAAGCATTGGAAGATGACCAGCGAGCCGGCGATCATGATCGGCATGGATGCGCTCGGCACGCTCGATACCCTCATCATCGATTATCGCCGGCACGAAATGCAGATGCGCATGGCGAAGAGCGGCTGAACTCTCCGCCGGCGCTGCTTTTTACTCGCGATTGCGCCAGAATGAGCGCGGCGCATGCCGTTCGCGGGAGAGCCGATGATCAACAAGCCGATGATTGTGGTGGCCGTGGTGGTGGTCGCGGCCGTGTCGGGCGTCGCCTATTACTTGCACATCCGCAGTACGCAGCTGCAACACGTCCCTGCCGCCGCGCCCGCGGCCGCGCCGGGCGAGCCGGCGATTCAACACCCCTTGCCGCAGGCAGGCGATTCGGCGGCGCAGGGCCCGCTGCCGGCCTTGGGCGATAGCGATCCGGCCATCAAAGACGCGCTCGGCGAAGTGGCCGGCAGCGATGCGGTCATGCGCTACCTGGCGCCCGACAGCATCATCCGGCGCATCGTGGTGACCGTCGATAATCTGCCGCGCCAAAAGGTGCCGGTCGACAAGCGCCCCGCGCTGCCGGTGGCGGGCACCTTTCAGGTGATTGGCGATGAGCTGCATGCGACGCTCGATCCGAAAAATTTCGCACGCTACGAGCCGATGGTCGGCGTCATCCGCCAGCTCGACATGCGGCGGCTCGCCGATGTGTACCTGCGGTTCTATCCCTTGTTTCAGCACGTCTATCAGGATCTGGGATATCCGAGCGGCTACTTCAACGATCGACTGGTTCAGGCGATCGATTCGCTGCTCGCGACGCCGCAACGCGCCGGCCCCATTGAACTGAGCCGGCCGAGTGTCAGGTACACGTTCGCCGATCCGGCGCTCGAGGCGCGCCCCGCGGGCCAAAAAATTCTGCTGCGCATGGGCCCGGAGAATGCGGCCGCAATCAAGGCGAAACTCGTGGAACTGCGCGCGATCCTCACCGCGGCGCCTCCTCCCAAACGCTGAACGTCAAATCCTGGATCGGGAGAGCGCATGACCAAGCAACACTCCGCTGATTTACGCGGCGAACAAACCGTCGCCTCCAATCAGTGGCTTATCATCGGTGCCTCATCGCTCGGCACGGTGTTCGAGTGGTACGATTTTTATTTGTACGGATTGCTGGCAAGTATCATCACGGCGCAGTT
>DAINPA010000027.1:0-23736 GCA_036743675.1 Steroidobacteraceae bacterium | reverse complement strand
CTTCTCGTCTGGTCGGTCCTTTGTGCGGACCCCACGTACGCTCATGATCCGGCGCAGCACGCCGACTCGGTCACCGGCGAACTGGGCACCACACACTTCCCCAATTCGGGTGCGCCGGGCGCTCAACAGGACTTCCTGCGGGGTTTGCTGCTGCTGCATAGCTTTGAGTACGCCGCGGCGCGCCGCTCGTTCCAGGCGGCGGAGCGGGACGATCCGGGGTTCGCGATGGCCTACTGGGGTGAGGCGCTCACGTACAACCATACGCTCTGGGGCGAGCAGAATCTCGAGGCGGCGCGCGCCGCGCTTGCAAAGCTGGGGGCGACGCCCGAGGAGCGCGCCGCCAAGGCGCCGAGCGCGCGCGAGCGCGGTTACCTGGTCTCGGTCGAGCAACTCTACGGCGAGGGTGGCAAGGAACAGCGAGATGCGAATTTCAGCGCCGCGCTCGGTGCCGTCGCACGCGCCTACCCGGATGATCTCGATGCCCGGTCCTTTTATGCGCTCTCGATCATGGGGCTGAGCGGACGCTCGCGCAATCTCGCCAACTACATGCGCGCCGCCGCCGAGGCCGAAGCGGTCTACGAGATCGACCGGCAGCATCCCGGCGCGCTGCACTATCTGATTCATGCCTACGACGATCCGATTCACGCGCCGCTCGGCCTGCGCGCCGCGCGCCGCTACGGCAAGGTGGCGCCGGCGGCCTCGCATGCGCAGCACATGCCGTCGCACATCTTCTTTGCGCTCGGCCTGTGGGACGATGCGATCGAAGCCAATGCCGCCTCGCTCGAGACCGCGCGGGCCCAGGGCGAGGCGGCCTACCACTCGTTGCTATGGTTGGAATACGCCTATCTGCAGGAAGACAAGCGCCGGGAGGCCGAGCAATTGGTGCAGTCGGTGGCCCACGAGGTGGCGGCGGGACCTAACAAGGAGAATCGAGCCCGGTTGGCGCACGCCCGTGCGATGTGGCTGGTGGAGACCCGCGGATCCGCGAGTCCCGACGCCCGTTTGCCCGTGGACAGCGGCGGCATCGCGAACATCAATTATTTCGCGGTGTATGATTTTGCGCGCGGGATCACCGCCGCGGACAAGGGCGGCGAGGCGCGCGCGGCGCTCAAGCAGCTGCGCGAGCGGATCGAGAATGCGCGCTCTCGGGTAACCGGAGTGACGAGCAGCTGGCTCGACAACATTACGGTTCAAGAGATCGAGGAGGCGACGCTCATGGCGAATGTGCTCGCCGGCACGATGCAGTATTACGAGGGCGATAAATCCGCCGGCATCGCGCAGATCCGCGCGGCCATCGGCTCGGCCGATCGCATGACCTTCGAATACGGCCCGCCCTGGTCGGTCAAGCCATTCGACGAGCTGCTCGGCGAGCTGCTGCTGGCCGACGGGCGGCGCGCAGAAGCCGCCGCCGCCTTTCAAAAGACCCTCGCGGTCTACCCGAATCGCCGCCTTGCGCGACAGGGGCTGGCCGCCTCGCAAGCGCCTCACTGAGGAAAGTTTATGTTCTGCATGCGCGACTACCTACTCACGGGGCTGAGTGCGGCATTGCTCGCCGGCGCCGCGGCTTGGCCGGCGACAGGAGCGGAGGATGCTCCCGTCAGCCCGCGGATGAAGCCCCCGGCTGCCGTCGTAAAGCCCGTCACCGAAACCCTGTGGGGCCGGCAAGTAACGGACAACTATCGCTACATGGAGGCGCTCGATCCGTCGACGATCGCCTGGATGAAGGCCCAAGGCCGCTATACGCGATCGGTGCTCGATGCGATCCCGCCGCTTACCGAGCTTGGTACCGAAGTCGCCAGGTTCTCGGCGAGTTTCGGCCTGATTCAGGGCTATGTGCGCTACGGCGGCCGGGCGTTTTACGAGGAGCGGGCGCCGGGATCCGATAATTTCGATCTGATCGCGGCCGACGCTTCGGGAGTGCGAAAAATCGTCGACGTCGCGGCGCTCCGTAAAGCCCACGGCGGCAAGCCCTATGCCATTAATTACTTTCTGGCATCGCCCGACGGCGGCAAGGTTGCGGTCGGAATCGCGCAGGGCGGCTCGGAGGATGCGGTGCTGACGGTCTACGACGCCGTCAGCGGTAAAAAGATTGCCGGACCCATCGACCGCGCACGCTTCGGCGCGACGGCGTGGAGCGAGGATTCGAAAATTCTGTATTTCATCCGCTTGAAAAAACTTGCGGCCACCGATCCGCTGACCGACACCTACAAGGATGCCACGGCGGATGCCTGGGATCTGAAGTCGCAACCCGTTGCCATTCTCGGTGCGACCATCGGGCACGGTCCTACGCTCAACCCGGTCGAGTTTCCCGCGCTGGTCATGAGCGCCGGCGCGCCCCTGGCGGCGGCGCTGTCGATCAACGGAGTGCAGACCGAACTGGCCGTGTGGCTGACACCGGTCGCCGCGGTGCGCGATCCGAAAGCCGCCTGGACTCAATTTGTCACACGCCCGGACGGGATCACGGCCATCGATATGCGCGGCGCGGAAATATTCCTGCTTTCGCACCAGGATGCGCCCACGTTCAAAGTCCTCTCGGTTCGCGCAGGCCAGCCGCTCGGCTCCGCCTCGGTGCTCGTGCCTGCGCAACCCGATCGCGTGATCGAGGAAATTCACGCGGCCGCCGACGCGCTCTATGTCCTGGCGCGCCACGGCGCCTATTCGCAGCTGCTGCGCATTCCGGCCGGGACGACCTCGATCGAGGAAGTCCCGTTGCCCGTCCAGGGGCACATCGGCGAGGCGTTCGCGGATCCGCGCGCCTCCGGAGTTACCGTGGATGTCTCCAGCTGGGTCGTGCCTTCCACGCTGTACGCCTACCGGCCTGAGAACAAGTCGTTTTCGGATCTCAAGATCGGCGCCCGCGGCGACATCGACTCATCGAAGTATGTGGTCAGGGACTTGAGCGCAAGGGCCGGGGACGGCGTCATGGTGCCGCTGTCGCTCATACAACCCAGGGACGCGAGCGGCGAGCGGATCGCCATCATCGAGGCCTACGGGTCGTACGGCATCTCCGAGCTCGCGGATTTCAGCGTGCGCCGTGCGGCGGCCATTCGCCGGGGCATCGCTTACGGCGTATGCCACGTGCGCGGCGGCGGCGATTTGGGCGAGGCCTGGCGGTTCGGCGGCAAAGACGCGAACAAGCACAACACCTGGGACGATCTGATCGCGTGCAGCGAATATTTGATCGCGCGCGGCGACACCAGCAAGCACAAGCTGTTCATTCTCGGCGGCTCGGCCGGCGGCATTACCGTGGGACGGGCCATCACCGAGCGGCCCGATTTGTTCGCCGGTGCCATCGATCTCGTGCCCGCCAGCAATACCTTGCGCGATGAATTCTCGCCGAACGGGCCGCCGAACATTCCTGAATTCGGCTCGGTTACGACCGAAGCCGGATTTAAAAATCTTTATGAGATGGACACCCTGCGTCACGTGAAAGCGGGCACTCAATACCCGGCCCTCCTGGTGACCACGGGATTGAACGATCCGCGGGTGTCGCCCTGGGAACCGGCGCAAACGGCGGCCGCGTTCCAGGCGTCCGGTACCTCGCGGCCGGTGCTGTTGCGCATCGACGAGGAGGCCGGCCACGGCATCGGGTCAACGAAGGCGCAGACCGATGCCCTTACCGCCGATTGGATCGGATTCGTCCTGTGGCAGGCAGGGGTGCCGCAATGGCAACCGCAGGGGCAGTGAGATTAGGAATGAGCGCGCGATTCTATCGCGCAGGTTACTTTAGCGCTGCGGCGCTGCGCCGGGGGGCGCGGACGAATAGCACCAGCGGAATGACCGCAAGTGTCAAATACAGCATCAAGCGAAAGTCGTTGACGTAGGCGATCATCGATGCCTGCTGGGTGATCGCGCCGTCGAGGGCGGCGGCGCCGCTCAATCGTCCCGGATCGTAGGCCGCTGCGATGGCCGGATTGGTCCATGCGGGATTCGCGTAAGTGATCCGCTCGACCAGCGCGGCATGCGAGTTCGCGGTGCTGTGTACCAGGACGGCCTGCACCAGGGAAATGCCGATGCTGCTGCCGATGTTGCGCACCAGACTGAATATTGCCGTCCCCTGTGCGCGCATTTCCGGACTCAAAGTCGCGAATGTCGCCGCGCTCAAGGGTACGAAGACGAATCCCAAGCCGATGCCCTGAATGACTCCCGGCCACACGATGTCGCCTTGCGACAGATCCAGCGAATAACCGGTCATTTGAAACAACGACACCGCGGTGATCGCAAACCCGCAGAACAGGATCAGGCGCAGATCGATCCTACCGAGGATGCGGCCGGCGAGCAGCATCGAGGCCATGGTGCCGATGCCGGAGGGCGCGGTCACCAGGCCGGCGGTCATCACCGGATAGTCGAGCAGGTCTTCGAGCATGGTGGGGACCAGCGCCCGTGTGGCGTACATCACCAGGCCGACGATGAAGATGAACATGAGGCCGCTGGCGTAATTGGGGTTCTTGAGCAACCGGTAATCCAGGAACGACCGGTCCGCGCGGGTAAGCGCGGTATGCGCAACGAAGTAGGTGAACGCCACGCTCATGGTGATCGCCTCGATCCAGGTTTCAGTCGAGGAAAACCAGTCATTCTGCTGGCCGCGATCGAGGAGCATCTGCAAGGCGCCGATCGCAACGCTCAAGGCGGCGAATCCGAACAGATCGAATTGCACACGCCGCGTTGCCGGCCGCGGGTGGATGAATTTCCAAATGCCGTAGGTGGTGACGATGCCCACGGGAACGTTGATGAAGAACACCCAGCGCCAGCTATAGCTGTCCGTGAGCCATCCGCCCAAAGTGGGGCCGAGAATCGGGCCGACCATGACACCCATTCCCCAAACCGCCATTGCGGAGCCTTGTTTTGCCGGTGGGTTGATGTCCATCAGGACCAGCTGAGACATGGGCACCAGGGCCGCTCCGAACACGCCCTGCAGCAGGCGCGCCGCGACGATTTCGGCCAGGCTGTCCGACATGCCGCAGAGCGCGGAAGCCACGGTGAAGCCGATCACGGATGCGAGAAACACCTGCTTCTGCCCGAAGCGATCGACCAGCCAACCGGTGAGCGGCGTGGCGATCGCCGCGGCGACGATGTAGGAGGTCAATACCCAGGCAATCTGATCCTGGGAGGCGGACATCGCGCCTTGCATGTGCGGCAGGGCGACGTTGGCAATGGTGCCGTCGAGGGTTTGCATGACGGTTGCCGCCATGATCGACAGCGTGATCATGCGTCGATCGAGCGGCCGCAGAGTGACCGAGTCCGTCATGCCCCCGTCTCGATCAGCTGCTGCAGCGTCTCGAGCAACTCGGTTGCCAGCGCCAGACTTTTGGGGTCAATGTGCGCCAATAATTCCTTGCGTACCGCGGCGGCCTCGGTCTTGACGGTGGCGTACAGCCGGCTGCCGGTTTCGGTGACCACCACGCGATTGATGCGTCGATCGGTCTTCGACGGCTGGCGTGCCACAAATCCCGCCTTCACCAGCCGATCCACCATCGCCACCATGGTGGCGCCTTCGACCCCCAACCGATCGGCGAGCTCGGATTGCGACAAGGGCGTGCGCGCCTTGGCGGCCACCGCGATGGTCATCCAGCTGGCCTGACTCAACCCCAGGCTTTTGAGCCGGCGATCGACCGCCTGGCGCCAGGCACGCGCGGTCCCGTGCAAGGCATCGGCAAAGCGCTCCTCGAGATCGGCCATTGAAGCGCCCTCTAATGATTAGTTATCTAACTAATATAGCACGGGCCAGGGCAAGGGCCAAAGCAGGGACTGGAAACAAATCGCGGCCGCCGGGCTGCGAAGCCCGTTGGCCGGATTCTAAGCGGGGAGAAACCCGGGCGCGTCGCCAAGGTTCCAAATCCCGGAAGGCGCGACGATCCGTCAGTGCCGATGATCGCCGGCGTCATGGTGATCGTTGTGACCGCGATCCCGTTGGTTCCCGCGAGTGTCGCGCTGATCACCCCAATGGCCGCGGCCGTTATAGACTACCGGCGGCGGCGCATAATACCCGGGCGGTTCATAGACGACCGGAGGGGCAGGTGCCCACCAACCAAACGGGTTGATGCCAACCACGACGTGTACGTCGGCGCGGGCGGCGTAACTTGCGGTCAGCGCAAGGGCGACCATGCCAACAGACAGAATTCGATTTTTCATGATGGATCCTCGATGAGCCGCCATGCGACGGGTATCGTGGCGGCCGGTCGCCGTGACACGCTTGGGGTTATTAGGGGGTTATTAGGTTATTACTGTGGGGCCTTGCCGCCGTGATGGCCGTGATGACTGAATACCACGTCAGCCTCCTTCCGCTGGTCTTCGGACATCGTGGAATACAACCCGGCAAAGGCGCTCGCGAGCTTCTTGACGTTGTTCGCATGCACTTGGGCGATATCCGCATAGGAATTTAAATTGTCGATCGCCGTCGCGCTCGCCATGCCTGAGTCGCGTCGGTCGATCGCGCGATCAAGTTCTCTTGCGTTCTCGCGCATCGTTTCGGCGACCACGTTCCACTGCGATTCCTCGGCGGGAGTGATCTTGAGCTTGCCATGCAGATCCTTGATGTGTTTCTCCACCTCGGCATCGCGTTTGGCATCCGCATGCGCCATCGTCGGGCTTGGAGAATCGATCGCGCCATTTAGGCTTGCCAAGCGATCTGGCGCCTGCGCATTTACACTGCCGAACACAAACGTGGATACCAGGACCGCAGCAATCATTTTCATGAGATTCTCCGTGGGGATACGCGCTTTCTGCACGCACTCTCCCACGGTTCGAGCATTTTCGTCGGTGCGCTGCCGTACACAATAAAATGCCAACGCGATTCGGTTGCTGTAGCAGCCGATCGGATCGGTGGCCAAGGTGTTTAGGACCTAAAAAGTGGCGCTTGTCAGAACTGCTGCGTGGTCGGCAGGTAATGATCCAGCAGCAGCGCCAGGAAAAGCCACGCTAGGTATGCGATGGAATAGCGAAACGTCGCCATCGCCGCGGCGTCGCTCGAGGATCGCTTGAGCTTGAGCGCGTGCCGCAAAAATCCTGCATCGAGGAGCACGGCCGCAGCGAGGTAGATGAGCCCGCTCATGCGCGTCAGAAACGGCAGCAACGTGACCAGGGTCAGAGCGATCGTGTATCGCAGTATCGCACGTTGGGTGAAGGCGACGCCGTGGGTCACCGGCAGCATCGGAATGTCGATCTTGGCGTACTCGGCGCGGCGGGCGATCGCCAACGCCCAGAAATGCGGCGGCGTCCATACGAAGATGATCAGGAACAGCAGCAATGCCTGCGGCTCCACGTGGCCGGTGACGGCCGCCCAACCGAGTACCGGGGGTGCTGCGCCCGCGGCGCCGCCTATCACGATGTTCTGCGGCGTGGCGCGCTTGAGCCACACGGTGTAAATCACGGCATAGCCGAACAGCGATGCGCATGTCAGCACGGCCGTCAGCACGTTCACCTCCCAGACCAGGAGCAGCATCGAGGCGACGCACAGCGCCAACGCAAAGCACAGCGCCGGCATGGGCTTGAGATGCCCCGCGGGCAAGGGTCGAGCCCGGGTGCGCCGCATGCGCGCATCGATGCCGCGATCCAGGACGTGATTGATGGCGGCTGCACCGGCGGCGGCGAGCGCAATGCCGAGATTCGCGAGCAGCAGGGTGTCGAGCCGGGGCAGCGCCGGAGCGGCCATCAGCGAACCGACCAGGGATGTCAGCACGATGAGCGCCACGATCCGCGGTTTGGTGAGCTGCCAATAGTCGTGCCAGGTGGGCGCGACGCTCGCCGTGCGTGCTTCGGCGTGGTTCATGCGGTCGGCCTCAAGACCCGGTTCAGTCCGACGGTGCTCATCAGCAGCAGTGCCGCGCCGGCGTTATGCGCGGTTCCGAGCCATAACGGAAAGCCGCGCAATACCATCGAAATGCCCACGATCATCTGAATAGCCAGCGCCGCGAGCATGAGGCCGGCGGCGTAGCGCGCGAAACTGGCGCGCAACCGCAACGCCGACAGCGCCGCGCCCACCAGCACGACGGCGGCGAGGAGTGCCGCCAGTCGATGGGTGAACTGAATCGCCGTGCGCGCCGGGGCATCCAGCACGCCGCCCTCGTAGGTGCGGTCCGACGCGCCGCGGATTTCGAAGGCTGCGCGGTAATCGCCCTGCGGCCACCACCGCCCCTGGCAGGTGGGAAAGTCCGGGCAGCCGAGCGCCGCGTAGTTGCTGCTGGTCCAGCCGCCGAGCGCGATCTGCACCGCGAGCGCGCCCAGGGCGAGCGGTGCCAACAGCCGCGCGCGCAGCGCGGCGCCGTGAGCCTCGGCCGGTGCCGCCCGCCAGCGGCGGGCGAAGTGAGGCAGCGACATCACCAGCCACAGCAGCAGCGACAGCGTGACGAAGCCGAATAACAGATGCAGGGTGACCACCAACGGGCTGAGCTGCCATGTGACGGTCAACATTCCGAGTACTGCCTGCGCCAGCACGATCGCGAACAGGCCGGTCACGTAGGGCAGAGGCAGTACTCGCGCGCGCCGGCCCGCGACGCCGATGACCACCAACGACAGGATCAAGAGCCCGAGGGTACCGGCGGCATAGCGATGCACCATCTCGCGCCAGGCCTTGCCGACCTCGAGCGGCCGCCCCGCCGTGGGAGAGGAGAGAACTCGCGCGTCGGCGGCCGCGCCGGAGGGCGACAGATGACCGTAACAACCCGGCCAATCCGGGCAGCCGAGGCCGGCGCTGCTCAGCCTGACGTACGCGCCCAACACGACCACGCCTAGGCAAAGCAGCAGAGCGGCGCCGGCGAGCGCGCGTACCAGGGCGGGAAAGATGCTGAGGTGATCGGATGCGGGCATGGGGTGCAGCAAATTGATGACCGGTTCTCCCAGGGTAGCGCGTTAGCCGAGCTATCGCGTCAGCACATCGAACAGTGTCAGGGTGATCAAGATCGCGATACCGACGAAGCCAATGACCGCGATGATTTTGATCAGCGGGTGAGCCGAGCGCAGGTGCATCGAAAAAAGCATCACGAGGGCTGCCTGCGTCACGCTGACCGCGAGGTTCAGCGGCGTGTTGGCCCAGCCGAGCGGCAGAAAGGCGGAACTCACCGTCACGGCCAGCAGGACCAACAAGGCCAGCCACACCCGTACGTAGACCATGGGTCGGGGATAGGTGTGGTTGGTCATGATCGCGAGATGAGATAGAGAATTGGAAACACGAACAGCCAGATCACGTCGACCAGGTGCCAATAAAGACCGGTGACGTCGACCGGCGTGAAGTAGTCCGCACTGAACGCATTGCGTGAGGCCATGAGCGCGATCGTCGCGATGCAGCCGATGCCGATGAGCACATGCAAGGCGTGCACGCCGGTGATGAAGAAATACATATAGAAGAACAGTTCGACCTGGTCGGCCTGCGGGCCAGCATAGCGAAAATGGAGGGTCGGCACCAAGTGTTCGAGGTAGTCGAGGCGATATTCGACGGCCTTGATCGCCAGGAAAGCGCAGCCGAGCGCCACGGTCGCGCTGAGCCAGCCGACCACGGCACGGCGTGCCCCCTGCTGGGCGGCGTGCACGCCGAGCGCCATGGTCAGGCTGCTGGTCAGGAGCACCGCGGTATTGGTGCCTGCCAGCGGCAGGTTGGTGAGGCGGCTGGCGGCGGCAAATGCCTCCGGAAAGCGCACGCGGGTGATCGTGTAAGCGGCGAACAGCACTCCGAAGAACAGGATTTCGGTGGCCAGAAAGATCCAAATCCCTAAGTTCGAGGCCATGCGTTGCTGCTCGGCGTCGTCGAATTGCGGAGCGTGAGCCGCGAGGGCGTCAGCCATGGGGGGACTCCGCGCGTGAGTAGGCATAGGCCTCCTCGGACACCAGCGGCGTGGAATGAAAGTTTTCCGACGGTGGCGGCGACGCGGTTTCCCATTCCAGACCCTTGGCACCCCAGGGATTGGCCGGTGCGCGCTCGCCGTAGCGAAGCGACCACGGCAGGTAGAAGAGCAACAGAATGTAGCCGAAGACCAGCAGCGACGCTCCGGCGGACGACAGGACGTTCCACACCTGAAATTCGGGTGGATAGATCGGATAACGGCGCGGCATACCGAGGTAACCCAGGATGAACTGCGGAAAGAAGGTGAGGTTGAAGCCGATGAATGTCAGGATGGCCGAAAAGCGCGCCCACCCCTCCGGGTACATGCGCCCAGTGATTTTCGGCCACCAAAAATGCACTCCTCCGAAGAACGCCATGACCGCGGCGCCCACCATGATGTAGTGAAAATGCGCGACCACGAAATAACTGTCGTGCATGTGCACGTCGAGCCCCAGCGAGGCGAGAAACAGCCCCGTCAGGCCACCGGTCGTGAACAGTCCGATGAAACCCAGCGCGTAGAGCATCGGCGCATGAAAGGACACGTGGCCCTTGTACAGCGTTGCCGTCCAGTTGAACACCTTGATTGCCGAGGGCACCGAGACGAGAAAGGTGAGGAGCGAGAACACGGTTCCGGCAAACGCCGATTGCCCGCTGACGAACATGTGATGACCCCAAACCAGGAAGCCGAAGGCGGCGATCGCCAGCATCGCATAGGCCATGAAACGATAGCCGAAGATCGGGTTGCGACAGAAGCAGCTGATGATTTCGCTCACCACCCCCATTGCCGGGACGACCATGATGTACACGGCCGGATGCGAGTAGAACCAGAACAAGTGCTGGAACAACAGTGGATCGCCGCCCAACGCCGGATCGAACACGCCGATGCCGAAGATGCGCTCCATGCCCATCAGCATCAGGGTCATCGCGAGCACCGGCGTGGCCAAGATGAGTATCAGGCTGGTTGCGTACATCGCCCAGATGAACAGCGGCAGGCGAAACCAGGTCATCCCCGGCGCGCGCATCGAGTGGACGGTCACGACGAAATTCAAGCCGGTCAGAATCGAGGAAAAGCCGGCGATGAACACGCCGGTGGCGGCCGCAAAGACCTGCGAGGTGGAAAACGCCGTCGAATACGGCGGATAAAAGGTCCAGCCGGTGTCCACACCGCCGGACAGCAACGCGTAGATGGTGAAAAGGGCGGCGCCGACGAACAGATACCAACTCAGCAGGTTCAGGCGCGGGAACGCCAGGTCGCGCGCCCCGACCATCATCGGAACGAGAAAGTTGCCGAGCGTCGCCGGGATCGAGGGAATCAAAAAGAACCACACCATGATCACGCCGTGCATGGTGAAGAGCTTGTTGTAGGTCTCGACGCTGACGAGCTGGCTGTGCGGCGTCATCAGGTCGAGACGGATCATGGCGGCTGCCGCGCCGCCGATGCCGAAGAGCAACGTGATCGTGATGGTGTACAGAATGGCGATGCGTTTGTGGTCGAGGGTCGTCAACCACGACCACAAGTTCCAGCCGCTGCTCAAATAATTTTCCTCTGATACGATCGCGGCGCTGTTCATGGCATCACCTGTTGGGTTGCATTGCCCAGGGACTTGAGATACTCGATGATCTCGAGCAGTTCTTCTTCGCCGATTTGTCCGCGGAACGAGGGCATGCTGGCATCATAACCGGCCGGCACGTCCCGATTCGGCAGCAGCACCGCATCGCGTATGAAGCGCTCGTCGGCGAGCACGGAGCGCCCGTCGCGCAGCTCCACCGACCGGCCGAACAGGCCTTCGAGTTTCGGCGCGCGCACGGTGGCCTGCGCGCCGTGGCAGCCGTCGCAGCCGAGCTGACGGTAGCGCTGCCGGCCGCGCGTGGCCATGGTCGGCACATTGGCGTGCGCCGACAACCAGCCCTCGAAGGCGGCCGGGTCCATCACCACCACACGTCCGACCATGTTCGAGTGCGAGGTGCCGCAGAATTGCGTGCAAAACAGGTGATACTCGCCGGCGCGATCCGCCGTGAACCACAGCGTCGTGTAGCGACCGGGCAGGACGTCCTGCTTGATCCGAAAGCTCGGGATCGACAGGCTGTGAATCACGTCCTGCGAGGTCATCAGTAGTTCGACCGGGCGGCCGAGCGGAACGTGCAGCTCGTTGATTTCGCGCTCGCCGGCCGGGTGCTCGGCATGCCACATCCATTGCTTGGCGACGATGTAGATCGGCAGCGCGCCCTTTGGCACCGTCACGTTCTCGTAGTAGACACGGGCGCTCCACACGAACATCGCGAGAAACAAGACGAGCGGCACGACCGTCCAGACGATCTCGATCCGGCGCATTCTTTTGTCGTACGCGGCCGCATCGGCCACGGTCCGATTGGTGGCCGAGCCCCGGCGGTAGTGAATCCCAAACCAGACGAGCAGAAGCCCGACCGCCAGTGCTACGACGCCCGATAGCGCGAGCCAGGCGAAATACAGGTTGTCGACCTGGCCGGCGGTGGTCGAGGCGCGAACAGGAAAGAACGGCAGAGAATCCATGGTCAGGCTTCCGAGTTCCGGGCGCGCCGCGCACGCCTCACGAGGATCCAGGCGAGCGCCGCCACGCCGAGGAGCATGACGACCGAAGCCGCGCGCAGCACCTCGATGATGAGGGCGCTGTAGCGCGCACCCGCCAGGTCATAATGAAAACATACCATCAGCAGCCGCGCGATCGGCGAGGCGATTCGGTGGGTGGCGGCTTGGTCGAAGCCGCGTCCCAGCTCCTCGGCGGTGTAGTCGAAACCGAAGACGTAGCGCGCAATTCTTCCGGCCGGGGTGATCAGCACGAAACCCGCCGGATGGGCGTACTGATGCGTCTTCTCGTCGTAGGCGTAGCTGAACCCGACCGACTCGGTGAGGCGGGCGATGTCGGCCGGCGCGCCGCTCAGAAAATGCCAGCGCTCGGGCCGGACGGCGGGCGCCAAATTGTCGAGGAACTTGTGTTTGGCCCGATCCGCGGTCGCCGGCGAATCGAGCGGATCGATGCTGAGGACGAGTATCTGCGCCTCGTTCGCGGCGCCGCCCGAGGTTTGGGCCAGCCGTTGGGCAAGATTGCGAATCTGCATCGGACAGAGATTCGCGCAGCCGTAGTAGGCGAACATCAGGCCCGAGGGACCCTTGCCGAAGTAGTCCCCGAGGCGCACGGTGCTGCCGCGCTCGTCGCGAAATTGCAGATCGGCGGGCAGGCTCCGGTCCAGATGCTGCACGAAATCCGCGCTCGTGGCGATTGCGCGGCCGGGGTCGGCGCCGGCGGATTGTGCGACCGGCTGCGCGGCCGTCGGCGTTGCGGCCAGCAGGAGGGCGAGGGCGGTCATCATGGCGCCGGCGGGAGCGTTCATCGCATCTGCGCCCCGCCGGGTTCGGGTGCGGCGGGGGCCGCCGGCTTGATCCCGGGCGCAGTCTCCTGCGCGCTCCCCTGGGTGCTCGCCTGGGCGGCCACCAATTCCATCGCCCGCTCGATGGGAATCTGCACGATCCCACCGGCGCGGTCGATCCAGTGGTAGCTCTCGAGGGCGCTCGCCTTGTCGCGGCGGTAGCTGCGCAGGTCGTCCTGAGGCGCGCTTTGCAAGGTCGCGAAGGGCACGGCGGCCGATTCCTTGGTGTCCGGGGCAGCGGCGGAGGCCGCTCGGGGTAGGGGAATGCGAAAGCCGCCGAGCATGGCGAAGGCCGCCGCCGCGGTGCCGATGATCAGCACCAGGATGCCCACGGCAAACCAGCGCATGAAGCTCACGTCAAGATCGAGGCTCTGTTCTTCGCGCGGCACCGGCGGCGCGCTCCCCTCAGACGTGTTGTGTGCCATGCTCACCGATTCCATGTCCGAGGGCGCCGTGCAGCGGGTCGGACGCCGGGCGTCCGATGACGAAGATCAGGCAACCCAGCCAGAGCCCGCCGACGGCGAGCAGCGCGCCCAAGTCGCTCCACAGCAGCTCGAATCCGTCCGGGCGAAAGTTCGGCACGACCAGCCAGAAACCGTCGGCCAGGCAGGCCAGCAGCACCAGGGCGGCCACCATCGCAAGCAGCGCCGGCGCGCGTTTGGCGCCACGCGAGAGCAAGAACACGAAGGGCAGGGCAAAGTGCGCCACGACCACGAAGGAGGTCAGGGCGCTCCAGCTGGTCCGGGTGCGCAGCAGGTACCAGGCAATCTCGTCGGGCAGGTCCTCGATCCAGATGATCAGGAACTGCATCAGTCCCAGATACGCCCACACCATGATGAGCGCCAGCCCCAGGTTGCCCAAATCGTGAAAGCGCCGGCGCAGCGGCGCATCGACATGGTGCGCCAGCGCGGTGGCGCCGATGATGCCCCCAGCCAGCGCCGAGAGCGCCTGGCCGGTGCCGATCAGCAGGCCAAATACGCTCGAATGCCAGGGCGGCGTGATCGACATGGTCCAGTCGACCGCGGCAAAGGTCATGGTGAGGGCGTACAGAATGAAGCCGACGGCGGAAACGGCCTGAGGAGAGGGGCCGCGCCGAGATCTCGCGTGCGGCTTCTTCCGATGCTCGCCGAGCAGCCGGGCAAGCCCCAGCCACACGGCAAAATAAATGATCGCGCGAACGTAAAAAAACGACGAGTTCAGGTACCAGTGCTGAGCGGCGAGCACACCTTCATCCGGGGCGACCGGGGTACGCATCCACGGCAGCAATCCGGCGGGCGCAAAAAGCAGCGGCAGCGCGAGCAGCGCGTTCAAGGGAAAGAGCCGCAGCGCCGCGTGAAAAAAGGGTCCCGCGGCCCTTCCCCAGCCGCCACCGGTCAGATTGTGTACGGCCACCCAGGCAAGGCTCCCCAGCGATAAGCCGAGGACGAACAGCCACACGAACAGATACGAGGGCAGCCACGGCTGGCCGCCCCGGCCGACCACGACGAGCAGCAGCAGGCCGGCGCCTGCCGCCACCAGGCAGGCCGCGGCCAGTCGCCGCGCGACCGGAGTCGCCGCGCCCGTCAAGGCGCCTCCTCGAGCAGCACGCGCTGTTCCGCCTGCGGTACATCGTGGATGCTGGCGTGCTGTGTGCGCTGCAAGGCACGCACGTAGTCGACGATGGCCCAGCGATCCGAGGGCCCGATCCGCTCGGCGAACGGATACATCATGCCGGAGCCGTTGGTGATGACATCGAATAGATGAGCGTCCGTTGCGGCGCGCAGCAGCGGGGTATGGAGGCTCGCCGGCGCAGGAAAGCCGCGGCGCACGACCATGCCGTCCCCGTCGCCGCTCACGCTGTGGCAAGGCGCGCAATAAATGTCGTAGCGCTCGCGCCCGCGCCGCAGGGTTTCGATGGTCACCGGCGCCGCGGTGCGCGCCGGCTGTCCGAGATCGCCCCGACGGCCGCTCGATGAGGCGGCGAAAACGCCCGCGCTTCGAACGACGACGTTGGGCTCGATGGGACGCGCCGATTGGCCGTCCGGCCACAGGCTGCTCTCGCTGAGCGGATCGTACTTCGGCTGCTCGTACATGTTGCGCATGGCCTTTTCACAGCCCGGCAGCAATGAAAGACACAGAGCGCCCAGAAGGAGCTTTACCATCGCAGAGACGCGGCTTGCATGATGTCGGCTCAACGGGTCCCCCTAGGCATCGACCACGGTGACGCGCACCGGCTGCAGGCTCTCGAGAAACTGGCGCGTCCGCTGCGGATCGTACTGCGGATCGGCCGCGTCGATGCACAGGAAAAATCCGTCGCTCGAGGCGGACGCGAAGCCGGCGTCGTTGAACACCGGGTGGTAGAGGCGGGGCAAGCCGCTTCGCAGCAGCATCCCGAAGAATACCGCGAGCACGGCACCCAGCACCGTCATCTCGAACGTGGCCGGAATCAAGCCCGGCCACGCCGGCGTGCGGCCGCCGATATTGAGCGGGTAGTAATCGGTCACGCTCAACCATTGCAGGGCGAAGGTGAGCACACCGCCGATGATACCGCCCACGAGGGCGAGCCGCGGCAGTCCTTCGTCCGCCGATCCCAGCGCTTCGACCAGGCCCTCGACCGGCATCGGCGAGTACGCCTCGACTCGTCGATAGCCGGCGCCGTGGGCGGCGCGCGCCGCGTGCAGCAAGGCCGGGGGGCCGGAAAACTCGGCCAGCAAGCCGTGCGCCGCGCCGTGTGCCGCCGCGCCGGTTGTCATGATGCACGCCGTTGGTGGTCCAGCAATTCACGCATTTCGGACATGGAAATCAATGGCACGAAGCGCACGAACAGCAGCAGCAGCCAGCCGAAGAAGCCGATCGAGCCGATGAGGGTCGCCCAATCCCAGATGGTCGGGTAGAACATGCCCCAGGCCGAGGGCAGAAAATCGCGGTGCTCGCTGGTGACGATCAGCATGAAGCGCTCGAGCCACATGCCCACGTTGATCACGATGCTGATGCCGAACAGCACCCACGGCGCATGGCGCACGCGTCGCGACCACAGGGCCTGCGGCACCACGACGACGCAAAAAATCAAGCTCCAGTACACCGGTGCATACGGCCCGCGCATGCGGTTGAGGGCCGTGTAGATCTCGTAGCGATCGGCGCTGTACCAGGCCATGAACAGCTCCATGACGTAGCTGTAGGCGAGCACCAGGCCCATCGCAAGGATCAATTTGGCCAAATTGTCCAGGTGCCGTTCGGTGATGTACTCGCCCAGATCGAATGCGCGCCGCAGCAGCACCACGATCGTCATCGCCATGGCAAAGCCGGAGAACATTGCGCCGGCGACGAAGAACGGCGGAAAGATGGTCGAGTGCCAGCCCGGCGTATTGCCGGCGGCAAAGTCGAGGCCCACCACGCTGTGCACGGAAACCACCAGGGGCACGGCGAGGCCTGCGAGCAGGAGCTGCGCGCTTTGGCGCCGCTGCCAATGGCGCGCCTCGCCGCGCCAGCCCAACGCCAGCAGCCCGTACGCAATCTGCGTGCCGCGCCCGCGCGCCCGATCGCGCAAGGTGGCGAAGTCCGGGATCAGCCCCAGATACCAAAACAGCAGCGAAAGCAGCAGATAGGCCAGGATCGCGAAGAAATCCCAATCCAGGGGGCTGCGCCACTGGGGCCACAGGGACATCGCGTTCGGATAGGGTATCAGCCAATAGAAGAACCAGGGCCTTCCTAAGTGCAGGATCGGAAACAGCCCGGCGATCGCCAGGGCGAAGACCGTCATCGCCTCGGCAAAGCGACTGATCGAGGCACCCCACGGCTGTCGCGTCAGATGCAGCACCGCCGAAATGAAGGTCCCGGACATGGCGATGGCGATCCACCAGACGTAGTTGGTGATGTCGAAGGCCCAAACCACCGGGACGTTCAATCCCCAGATGCCGACACCCTTATAGAACAAGTAGCCGATCGCGCCGAAGAACACCAGCGTGAGCAGCGAGCAGGCGGCAAAGGAAATCACCCACCAGCGCGCCGCGTGCGCGGTGAGCACGATGCCGCTGATCTTCTGCGAGATCGAGCCGTAGGAGTGTGCGCCGACGATGCTCATCAGCCGTCCGCCTTGGCTTTGCCCGCCGGGACGGCCGAAAGCTCGGGATTCGGATTGGTCAATTTGGCGAGGTAAGTGGTGCGCGGCCGCGTGTTGAGTTCGCCCAGCAGGGCGTAGTTGAGGGGAGAGGCCTTGGCGCGGTTGACCTGGCTGCGCGGATCATTGAGATCGCCGAAAACGATCGCTCCGGTCGGGCAGGCCGCCTGGCACGCCGTGACGACATCGCCGTCCGCCAGCCGCCGATTGCCTTTCTCCGCTTCGATTCGTGCGTTGGTGATGCGCTGCACGCAGTAGGTGCATTTTTCCATCACGCCGCGCATGCGCACCGTGACCTCTGGATTGCGCTGTCCTTTGAGGCTCTCCGTGTCCTCGTCGGCGTACTGAAGAAAGTTGAAGCGGCGCACCTTGTAGGGACAGTTGTTCGAACAAAAGCGCGTGCCGATGCAGCGGTTGTACACCTGCAAGTTCAGCCCCTCGGAATCGTGGACCGTAGCTTCGACGGGGCAAACCGCCTCGCAGGGCGCGTCCTCGCAATGCATGCAGGGCACCGGCTGGAAGTAGGTGCGCGGCTGCTCGGCAGCGCCCTCGTAATACCGATCGACTCGGATCCAGTGCATTTCGCGCCCGCGGCGCACTTCGGATTTACCGACGACCGGTATGTTGTTTTCGGCCTGGCAGGCGATCGTGCAGGCGCTGCAGCCGATGCAGGCATCCAGATTGATGTTCATCGCCCACGCATAACCCTCATCGCGCACCGGTTCGTACATGCTGGGACGGGGTCGATGCTCGTCGGCCGCCACGCGCGCGGGATCGCGACGGAATTCATCCAGCGTCGTCACGCGAATCGGCCGGCGGCCCTCCATCGAAAAATGCTGCTGTGTGGTCGCCAAGTTCACTTTGGCGCCCGTCTTGCGCACCTGCAGACCGTGTCCGTGCCAGGGCTCGTCGGAACGGCGCAGCACATAGGCGTCGAAACCGGCGCCATTGCCGATCTTCCCGGCCCGGCTTCGTCCATAGCCCAGAGTCACGGTGACGGTTGCGTCGGCCTGGCCGGGAACGATCCACACCGGCGCGAGAACAACGGCACCCCGATATCTCAATTCGACTTGGTCTTCGTTGGCGAGGCCCAGCCGCTGCGCCAGCGTCGGACTCACCAGGGCGGCGTTGTCCCAGGTCAGTTTGGTCAAGGGCTTCGGCAACTCCTGCAGCCAGGCATTGTTGGCAAAGCGCCCATCCCAGACCGTCGGGTCGGGTGCAAAGACAAGATCGAGTTCGTTGTTGTCGGGAACCGGTGCAGGCGCATGCAAAAAATCCGATCGGATCGATGCCGGGCGCACAGGCAGTTCGGACCCTTCGAACGCGCCGCGGTGCAGTGCCTGCTCCCAGAGCGCCTCAGCATCCGCTTGCGGGCGGGACTTGGTCCAAAAATCGCGCACGGCCTGGTAGTCGTTCGATGTCGTTTGACCCATCAAGAACGCCAGCAGCTCGTGCGCCGATCTGCCGCCGTACAGAGGCGCGATCAAGGGTTGCTGGATCGCGACCGTGCCGTCGAAGGCGCGGGTGTCGGACCAGCTTTCGAGAAAATGTGCCGCCGGGATGTGCCAGTCGCAAAGCGCGGAGGTCTCATCGTCGTAAAGGCTCAGATGGACGCGAAAGCCCACCTTGGCCAGGCGCTCGCCGAAGAGCCGATCGGCCGGCGCGTTGTACACGGGATTGCCGCCCAGCACGATGAGCGTGTCGACCTTCCCGGCCGCCATGTCATCGGTCAGCAAGCGCAGCGACTCGCCTTGAGATTCCGCCAGGGCCAGGATCGGTGCGCTGTAGCTCACCGTGCGGTTCACACTGTCGAGCACCTCGTTGATCGCGTGGGCCAACGCGTGCACCACGGGCGGCTGGGCGTCGCCGACGACGACCAAGGCGTGCCCCGCGTGCGCCTTGAGGTCGCGCGCGCAGGCCGCCAGGACGCCGCTCGGCAATGCCGCCGCATCGAGTGCGCCGGCGACCGGCAGGCCGAGAGCCTGGGCCAGGCCGCGGGCGACACCCTCGATCTGGCCAAATCGCGCGGCGTATCGATGATCGGCAAAGCTTCCGGTGAGCGTCGGCGTGCATTCGACCACGTAGAGACGCCCCGGATCGGGCTGCGCATCGGCGGTGCGCCGCGCGCTCACAAAATCACGCGCATAGCGCACGCCGGGAGCCCCCAGAAAGTCGCTGTCCAAGCTCAAGACCACGCGCGCCTGATCGTAGTGATACCGCGTTTCGAGAGCCTCTCCGAAGGCAAGGCGGCTGCCCTCATAGGCATGGTCGCGATTGATCGGCTGATATTGGTGCCAGCGCGCTCCGGGGAAGCGTTCGAGCAGCGCGTGCAACTGAGCGGCGAGCGTCGGCGAAGTGACGCTTTCGGTCAGGATGCGCAGCCCGGTCCCGGTGTTGACGGACAGCCGGCTCATGCGGGCGCTCAGCGCTTCGACAAAGCTGTCCCAGGTGCTCATCTGACCCTGATGCAGCACGGCCTGAGCTCGATCCGGATCCCACAGATCGAGCACCGCGGCCTGGGCGAAGATGTCGGTCGCACCGAGACTGCCCGGGTGCGAGGGATTGCCTTCGACCTTGGTCGGTCGGCCGTAATTGCTTTTGACCAAGAGCCCCTGGGCGGCGGCGCCGCACAGATTGACGGCGGTGGCAAAATACAGCGGGTCGCCGGCCACCAGCTGCGGCGGCGCGTGCACATAGGGCACGATCACCTGCTGCGGCTGGCGGCTGCAGGCACCGGCGCCGGCCAGGGACAAGGACGCGGCCGTGAGGCGCAGGAATTGGCGTCGATCGAGCGTGGCGTCGGGCGCGGCCAAGGCGTGCGCGTGGTGATCGCCGCCGGATGCGGGACGCTCCCGCAGCTCGTCCAGACCGCGCCACAGAGGCGCCGGCCCGCCGCTCGTCTGTTGATCTAAGGCAGGCTCAGGCATGTCGATGGGCGGCATAATGTTTTTCTTGAAATGACAATTAGCGATGGCAGTTCGAACAGTCAGCCAGTCGGCGGGGATCGATCTGATAACCCGCCAACAGCCGGCGGCCCTGTTCGAGCTGATCGGGCGGCGGCTGCCAGGTCATGTCGAACACCCGGTTGCGCGGGCGCAGGAATTTCTCCGGAGCGCGGTGGCAATCGAGGCACCACGACATTTCCAAGGATTGGGTGCGCCACAAGAGGGGCATCTGATCGACCCGCCCGTGACAGGTTGAACAACCGATACCCTTGGAGATGTGAATGTCGTGGTGAAAGTAGACAAAGTCTGGCAGGCGGTGCACGCGAATCCAGCGCAGAGGGCGGTTTTCGCGGAAACTCTCGGCAACCGGCGCGAGAATCGACTGCCCCTTGAACAGTTGGGAATGGCATGTCATGCAGGTCGAGGTCGGCGGCAATCCGGCAAAGGCCGCGGTTTCCACGGTTGCATGGCAAAAGCGGCAATCGAGGCCGACGTCGCTGACGTGATGCTTGTGACTAAAGGGGGGGATCTGCGCGACCGGGGAATCGATGGGCGGCGACTCGGCAATGAGGGTGCGCCACAGCAGGAGTACGGCCACGCACAGAATCAAAACCACGGTCGCGCCGAACTTCAGCGCGAAAATTTGCTCAGGTCGAAAGAGCTGCGCCATGATGCATGATCGATGCTCTCCGTCGGGCCTCGCATTGAGTGATAATTATTCTAGTTCTTGCGGCAGCAGCGTGGCGTCGCGAATACCCATGTCATGCAGCCCAGCCTCAGCCGCGTCAACGAATTCAGATTAGTTGATTCACTGCGATCATTCAAGATCTCGGCCGCGAGGATCCTGGCAAGGCGGCGAGATCATTCTGCGCGGCTCAGCCTTGCGATGCGTATCGGAGTGACAAAGCAGCGCATGCTGCGGGGCAGCATCCGTGGTGATTCGAGTTTGGCGATCAGCGGCGGTTTATGTTGGCCGCGAGGAATGGCGCATACGCCGCAGTCCGGCGGACGAGTCGGCGGGATCCTAGGCGATTATCTCCCCAGTTCTTGAGGCCGCTTCAGCTCTTGAGCCAGGTCACCGTACCGACCCCGGCGAACGTCATCAACAGCGAACCGCCCAGGTGCACGGCGATCGCAAGGAGCGCTCCTGCGGTGCGCCCGGACTGCATGAGAAATACCACTTCCGCCGAAAAGGTCGAGAAGGTGGTCAGGCCGCCGCAAAAGCCGGTGGTGACGAACAGCCGCCACTCGGGCGCGAAGGCCGGATATTGCGTGAACAAGGCCAGTGCCACTCCGATGAGGTAGCAACCAATGAGATTGGCGGCCAAGGTTCCCGGCGGTACGGTCGGGAAATATCGATTGAGGAGCATCGCCAGCACCCAGCGCAACAGGCAGCCGAGCAATCCCCCCACCGCAACCGCCACCACTGATCGCCACCAGTTCACGCCAGCCGCCTCCGGTCGTTTCGAACCAAGAAATAAAGCGGGGCGCCGAGCAGCAGCAGCAGGGCCCCGCATCCGGTGAAGCCCCAGTTGATTACGCTATTGAGTCCGTAAGGAGCGAGCGAGGCAGGCAATAAAAATACGCCCGAACCGATGGAATTCCCGACCACCAAGGCGACACACATCCAAAACCCGAGCAGTTGCGGTCGCTTTTGCGGTGTCATCGGCGATCTAGGAGCTGCAGCGGCCGGCGGGCATGGACAGATCGCATCGGCTAGATCGTAATCGCTTTGCTCGCACGAATCAAAGCGCGGCACCGGTGCGACGTGACGCCTGTGCGATGTTATAGGGAAGGTTGACGGCGGCTGGCGATATAATGAGCGGACCCGGCTGCCAAGGCGGGCAAATGTTCTTCGAAGCGAACTCGAGCGGGGGCCGGCCGTGAAAAAAACACATATCAAGACCGAACTTCCGGGACCCAAGGCGCGCGAACTCCTGGCACGCGACGCGCTGGTGGACTCGCCGTCCTATCCGCGCGATTACCCCTTCGTCATGTCTCACGGCAAGGGGGCCGAGGTGTGGGATGTTGACGGCAATCGATTCTTGGATTTTGCCGCGGGCATCGCCGTATGCAGCACCGGACATAGTCATCCGGCGGTGGTGCAGGCGATCAAGGACGCGGCGGATCGTTTCATCCATATCTCGTCCGACTATTGGCACGAGGGTCAGGTGCGGCTCGCCGAACGCATGAACGAATTGTCGCCGTTGGGGGTGCCGGCGATGAGTTTCTTCGCGCAATCGGGGACCGAAAGCGTCGAAGCCGCGCTCAAGCTGGCGCGCTACGTCACGGGTCGCGGCCGTTTCATCGGATTTCTCGGCGGTTTCCACGGCAGAACCATGGGATCGTTGGCCTTTACCTCGAGCAAATACACGCAGCAGAAGGGATTCTTCCCGGCGATGCCGGGTGTGACGCACGCACCTTATCCGAATAATTATCGACCGCTGTTTGCCGGTGCCGATCAGGGGCAGGCGGTACTGCGCTACATCGAAGAGGTTTTGTTCGTCCATAATGTGCCGGCCGGCGAGGTGGCGGCGATATTGGTCGAGCCCATCCAGGGCGAGGGCGGCTATCTCGTGCCGCCGGACGGATTTCTGTCGGGGTTGCGCGAACTGTGCGATCGGCACGGCATTCTGCTGATATTCGACGAAGTTCAATCCGGCATCGGCCGCACCGGCAAGATGTTCGCCGCGCAGCACTGGGGAGTCGCGCCGGACATCATGACCCTCGCCAAGGGCTTGGGATCGGGCATGCCCATCGGCATGATGGTCGCCAAACGCAGCATCATGCAGAAGTGGGCGCGCGGCGCGCACGGCAATACCTATGGCGGTAATCCTCTGTGCTGTGCGGCGGCGCTGGCGACTCTCGATCTGGTCGAGCGGCAGTACTGCGCAAATGCCGCCAAGGTGGGCGACTATTTCATGAAAAAGCTGCGCGTACTCGCCCAAAAGTATTCGGTGGTCGGCGAGATACGCGGCAAGGGATTGATGATCGGCATGGAACTGGTGACGGATCAAGCCAGCAGAACACCGGCCAAGAAGCTCTGCGAGGCATTGATCACGCGCGCATTTCACCATGGCCTGATCTTGCTGTGGTGCGGGCAGAGTACGGTCCGATTCATGCCGCCGCTCTTGATCGGCGAAGCGGATGTGGATGAAGCGGTCGGGTTGCTCGAAGGAGCCCTCAAGGAAGCGATGGCGGGCGAACATCTTCCCGTCCGAGGCGCCGCAGCTGGTTGAGAAGGGCGGCGGCGAGGTCGGCCACGGCTTCACGGAGCGCACGACCTTCGTGGTCTCACCGGACGGCACGATCGCAGCCGCGATCGACGGCTATGTTGCCTACCGCCTTCTCGGGGAAACGGCGCTGGCCGATGAGGTCGCCGAGATGCGCCTGCTGATCGCGCAGACGGCTCCCGATTTATACATTAGTCCGGCGGTAATATGCTGACTTTCGTGACCGTCCGTGATCCCAGAGAC
>DAINPA010000026.1:6124-24417 GCA_036743675.1 Steroidobacteraceae bacterium | reverse complement strand
ACCCAGGCCGGCGGCGAAATGGCCGCCGCGGGTGCTGACGCTTTGGATCAAGAACTGGCGCAGCTCCTCGGCCAACAACGGTAATTTTGCGAGTGGCAGCCGGCGCAGGTCTTCGGGGAGCTTTATGGAGTCAAGCAGCGGATAATTGGCGGCTGGCGCGGTCATCCGGGCGAGTTTATACTGCCGCGGCCCTTCGCGGGCAACGACCGCACTGGCTGTGGCATAATTGCAACAAGGCCTTTGTTGCCATCCCGTGGTTTTCCGAGATACTGCCCGTATGGATTCCGGCATTTCCGATGAGCGTTACCAAGACGAGATCCTGCCGCACGTATCGCGTACCTTCGCGTTGACGATTCCGCAGTTGCCGGCCGCGTTGCGGGTTGCGGTGACCAATGCCTATTTGTTGTGCCGAATCGCCGATACGATCGAGGACGAGCCCGCGCTGTCGCCTGCGGAGACGCTCGCGTTCCTCGACCGGTTCAAGGCGGTGGTTGCCGGGCGTGGTGACCCGGCATTGCTCGCCGCCGAGGTCGAGAAGAGACTATCCGACCGCACCTTGCCCACCGAACGGGAACTGATCAGCCACATGGTGCGCGTCCTCAATGTGACGGCGTCCCTGACCGCGCCGCAGTGGGCCGCGATACAGCGCTGTGTCGATCAGATGTGCTACGGCATGCCCCGATTTCAATCCACCACCGGCCTGTCCGGCCTGTCGCGCAGCACCGACCTGGACGACTATTGCTACTACGTCGCCGGCGTGGTGGGCGAGATGCTGACCGAGTTGTTTTGCGAATATTCCGCGGACATCGGCCGGAATCGGAGCGAATTGCAGCGCCGCGCCGTGTCCTTCGCGCAGGGCCTGCAGATGACGAACATCCTCAAGGACGTTTGGGAGGACCGCAAGCGCGGAGCGTGTTGGTTGCCGCAAGAGGTATTTACTCCGCACGGCATCGATCTGGCCCGGCTTTCGAGCGAGTCGCGCGACGCGCGTTTCGATGCCGGAATGCGCAAACTGATCGGGGTGGCGCATGCTCATCTGCGCAATGCGCTCGATTACACCTTGCTCATCCCCGGTACCGAGGTCGGAATACGCCGCTTCTGCCTGTGGGCCATCGGCCTCGCGATTTTGACGCTGCGGAAGATCGACAGGAATCCGGGCTTCACCTCAGGCGTGCAAGTGAAGATCTCGCGGTCCGCGGTGACCATGACGCGTCTTCTGGCGGATCTGTCGGTGCGCAACGATTGGCTGCTGCGGCGTCTGTTCGCTCAGGCCGCGCGCGGTCTGCCGCTGGCGCGCCTCGCCGACGCACCCCGCCCGCAGTATCAACCCGAACCCGTTCGCCGCTACTACGGGAGCTCCGGGACATGAACCGCATAGCCCAGAAGCCAGCACCGGCACCGGGCACGGCGCCGCTCGCGCGCGGGGACCTCGTTTCGCTGACGCTGACCAAGACGGTTTCAACCGTGCTGGATCGTGCGCTTGCCGCGGCGCGCGACGCGCTGATCGCGCGCCAGAGCGCGCAGGGCTACTGGCTGTTCGAGCTCGAGGCGGACTCGACGATTCCGGCCGAGTACATCATGATGATGCACTTCTTGGACGAGATCGACGTGCGGCTCGAAGGCAGGATCGCCGCGTATTTGCGTGCGCATCAAGCGGAGCACGGCGGCTGGCCGCTGTACCACGGCGGCGACTTCAACATGAGTTGCACCGTCAAGGTCTACTATGCGCTCAAGCTCGCGGGCGACAATGCCCAGGCTCCTCATATGGTGCGCGCGCGTGCAGCGATTCTGGCGCGCGGCGGCGCGGCGCGATCGAACGTGTTTACCCGCATCGCATTGGCGCTGTTCGGCGAGCTTCCCTGGCGCGGCGTGCCTTATATTCCGGTCGAGATCATGCTGTTGCCACGATGGTTCTTCTTCCACCTGGAGAAGGTGTCGTATTGGTCGCGCGTCGTGATGGTGCCGCTGATCATTTTGTGCACGCGCAAGCCGCTCGCCAAGAACCCGCGCAACGTGCACATCCGCGAGCTCTTTACCACGCCGCCGGAACTCGAGCGGGACTATTTCCATGACAGCCTGCAGCAAGGCGGACTGCTCGGCAGGATCCTATTGGTGCTCGATCGGCTCGCCCGCAAGTTCGACCCGCTGATTCCCAAGGCCGTGCGAGCGCGTGCGACCCGCGATGCGGAGCTGTGGATGCTCGATCGGCTCAACGCAGAGGATGGGCTCGGCGCCATCTTTCCTGCGATGGTCAACGCCTTGGAAGCCATGGTCATCCTCGGTTACCCGGCGGATGATCCGCGACGCGTCACCGCCAAGCGCGCGTTGCAAAAGCTACTTGTCGAAGGCCCGTCGGGCGCCTATTGTCAGCCGTGCGTGTCGCCGGTCTGGGATACCGCATTGGCCAGCCACGCGATGCAGTCAATCGGATGCCCGACTTCGCTCGCCGCGGCGACGCGCGCGCTCGATTGGCTGCAGACCGAACAGCTGCTCGATGAACCGGGCGACTGGCAGGCGAACCGCCCGGGATTGCGCGGCGGCGGCTGGGCATTCCAATTCGCGAACGGCTATTACCCGGATTTGGACGACACCGCCGTGGTCGCCTGGTCCATGCACCAGGCGCCGAATTCCGCCGATTACTCCGAGAGCGTCAGCCGGGCGCTCGATTGGCTGGTGGGCATGCAGAGCGCCGATGGCGGATTTGCCGCGTTCGACGCCGACAACACGTCGCATTACCTGAACAAAATACCGTTCGCGGATCACGGCGCGCTGCTCGATCCCCCGACCAGCGATGTCACGGCCCGCGTCGCGGCCGTCCTTGCGCGCGTCGGCCGCCCGCAGGACAGTCGGGCCTTGAAACGTGCGCTCGAGAATCTGCGTTCGAGCCAGGAGCCGGACGGTTCGTGGTTCGGCCGCTGGGGAACCAATTACATCTACGGTACCTGGTCGGTGCTGAGCGCTTTCGCGCAGGCGGGCATCGGCCCGCAGGATGCCGCCGTGCGCCGCGCGGTCGAGTGGCTGCGGGCCCGGCAGAACGCGGACGGCGGTTGGGGCGAAAGCAACGACAGCTACTTGAATGGCGCGCCGCCGGATGGAAAAGCCGCGAGCACGTCCTTTCACACCGCATGGGCGCTGCTGGCGCTGCTCGCCTCGGGCGAGGTGGGCTCGGCAGCAGTGCACAGAGGCATCGATCATCTGATTCGCACGCAGCAGCCGGACGGGCTGTGGAGCGACACCTACTTCAATGCGCCTGGCTTCCCGCGCGTCTTCTATTTGAAGTATCACGGTTACAGCGGCTATTTCCCGCTGTGGGCCCTCGCAGCTTTCCGAACGTTGACTCGAGCCGGAACCGCGCATTGAATGCGGCGGGCGTCGTCGCGGCGCTGGCTGCGGAGGCGCGCGCCCTGGGTCCCGGGGCGAGGAGCGGGGCGCGACCGGTTCTCGCCAACGGCACGCTGGTGGCGGTGAGCGGGATCGGTTGTGCCGCGGCCGGCCGCGCTGCCCGCGACCTGATCGAGGCCGGAGCGACGGCTCTCGTCAGCTGGGGCATGGCAGGGGCTCTCGATCCGAAGCTTGCGGCCGGGACCGTCTGCTTGCCACACGAGGTCATCGCTTCGGATGGCACCAGTTTCGGCACCGCGCGGCATTGGCGCGAACCGTTGGCCGCATTGGTCGCCGCCGAGAGGCCGGTGGCCGGCGGCAAGCTTCTCACCAGCGTCCACGCGATCGACAGCGTCGCGGCCAAGGAGATCGCTTATGGAACGACCGGCGCCGCCGCCGTCGACATGGAAAGTGTGGCCGTGGCGCAAGCGGCTGCGGCTCACGGCCTGCCCTTCATCGCGGTTCGCGTGATCGTCGACACGGCGGGCGATGCGCTCCCTCGGGCCGTGGTGGCAGCGAGCCGCGCGGGCCAGGTGCAGATCTGGCGGCTCATCTTCGGGTTGCTGCTTGCGCCCGCCGATATCGCGCCGCTGTTGCGGTTGGCACGGCGTTATCGGATCGCGATCCGCTCCCTCGAGGCGGCCGCCGGCGCGCTGGCGGCGCCGGCCGTCGTTGCCGCATCGGGCGCATAGGCCGCATGCGCGCTCTCGTCACCGGTGCAACGGGATTCGTGGGCGCGGCGGTCGCCAGAGCATTGCTGCGCGAAGGCTGGCAGGTTCGGGCGCTGGTGCGCGGCGGCTCGGAGCGCGGCAATCTGCAGCATCTTGCCCTCGAGATCGCAGTGGGCGACTTGAGCGACCGGCCATCGCTCGATCGTGCGCTGGCCGGCTGCGGCGCGCTGTTTCACGTCGCGGCCGACTACCGCCTGGGCGCGCCCGATCCGCGGCAGCTGTATTCGACCAATGTCGAGGGCACTCGCAACATCTTGCTGGCCGCGCGGCAGGCGGGCGTTGAAAGAACGGTATATACCAGCAGCGTCGCGACCATGGGGATACCGGGCGACGGCGCGCCGGGCGACGAACAAACACCGGTGTCGCTCGAAGCGATGATCGGCCACTACAAGCGCTCGAAGTTTCTCGCCGAGCAGGTGGCGCTCGAAGCGGCGCGGGCGGGACAGCCGGTAGTCATCGTCAATCCCTCGACCCCGGTCGGCCCGGGCGACATCAAACCCACGCCCACGGGCCAGCTGGTGCTGGATGCGGCGGCCGGCCGCATGCCGGCGTACGTGGACACGGGGCTCAATATCGTGCACGTCGATGACGTGGCGGCGGGCCATCTCCTGGCGTATCAACGCGGCCGCACCGGGCAGCGCTACATCCTGGGCGGGGACGACATGACCTTGAGGGAGATTCTGGCGCTCATCGCGAAGTTGGTGGGCCGCAAGCCGCCGCGCGTGCGCCTGCCCTATGCGGCGGTTCTGCCGATCGCGTATTTGGCGGAAGCGTGGACCCGGGTATCGGGGCGCAGCGGCCGAATTACTTTGGAAGGCGTGCGTCTGGCGCGCAAGCGCATGTTCTTCTCGAGCGCCAAGGCGGTGCGCGAATTGGGCTATCGCTGGCGCCCGCCCAGCGAGGCGTTCGACGACGCGGTGCGCTGGTTTCGCGAGCGCGGACTGCTTTAGAACCGGGAGCCGCCCGCGAGCGCGCGCTGGCCTTCCATTCCTTGCCAGATCAGCAGGATGGGCACTCCGACCGCGATGTCGCGAGCCCTCTTCAGCAGCGATACGGCAAGCCCGAATTCCGCCCCGATACCGAACAGCGGCGCGAGCACCGCGTAAGCGGCTTCTTGCACCCCCAGCGCATTAGGGATGAAGGCGGCGGCGCTTCGGGTCGCGTAGACCAGACTCTCGATCGCCATGACCGATGCGAGATCGACGCGCACTCCGATCAGACGAAAGGCGATCCAGGTGCCGAGCGCGCTGGCGATCCATGCGGCCAAATGCAGCGCCGCGGCAAATCCGACGCGTACGGGCGAACCGTAGATCGCATCGAGCGCGGCGCCTACCCCCGCAGTGGCCGCCACCGCGCGCGGCAGCAGCCGCGCGGCGAGCCTTGCGGTCAGCCGATGGCCGTAGCGCTGCAAAGCGAGAAACAACCCGCCGGCGAGCGCGGCTACCGCCAGGCCGGTCACGACGACCGTGGTCAGCGACGCCGCGAATGAGATTCGCGGCGCGCGCGCGCTCAAGATGACGACGCCGAGCGCGATATAGGCGATCTGCGCCAGCATCTCGGCGGTCACATCGACGATCATCGAGGCAAACGCGAAGGGCTGGGGTACGCCATGCAGGATCGCCGCGCGCGCACCGAACACCATTCCGCCCAGCTGCGAAAACGGCAGCACCTCCGCGGCCGCATCCCGAACCATCCGCGCCCAGATGAAAACGCCCAGCCGTATCCGGGACGATTTGGGCTGCAGCACGTACCAAGGGGTTCCCAGGAGCACGAACAATCCCAAAGCGTACAGGCAAAGGATCGCAAACCCGCCCCATCCGACCGCGACGGCTGCCGCGAACACGGCGCCCAAGCCGACGTACTTGACGAGATAGAGGGCGAGAGCGAGCCCCAGAGCGGCAATGATTGCTATGCGGAGTTTCACGCAATGCCAACGAGCTTATGCGGCGGTTTGCCCGGTGGTTGCCTTTTTTGATGGCATGAACCGGCGCGCCAGTCGCGCCAGCGCAGGCATGGCGAACGGCCGCAGCAAACGCTGATCGTAACGACTCATGCGCCGCGTGTTTTCCGCCAGGCACAGGTCGATCAGTTCGGCGACGTCGATGTCGTTGCCGAGCGTCTTCGCTCCGGTCACGGTGAAATTGTTGTCCTGCACGCCGCTTCCCACGTCGCGCGCGATGCCGATGCGCTCCCAGATGAGAAACAGCCAGACCGCCAGCACCTTCAGCTCGAAGAAAGGCCGCCGCCAAAACGGCATGGTGCGCCGATGCCATGCGGCCCAGTTGACGAAGAACAGGATGTGGCGGGCTTCTTCCTGGATGACGGGCTCGAAGGTGTCGACCAGCGATTCCGGAAAGAATCCGGAGCGCTTGGCCGTCTCGAACAGACCGAAGGCGAAGAAGCTGTCGATGCACTCGCTGTATCCGGTGACCATGAAAGCCCATTCCGGGTCGCCCTGCACGGCATAGGGCGGCTCGGGCGCCAGCGCGATGCCGTACGCCGCAACGAGATTGGAGAGCACCAGCTTGTGGCGCCCCTCCTCGAAGGCGTTGAGCTCGATCGCCTTACGTAACAGGGGATCGGCCGTGGCCGCGGCATAGGCCGCGACGTTGAGGCGAGCGCGCCCCTCCGTTTGCACCGCGATATCCCAGATGGGCAGGCTCACCAGGCGATCCCGGGCGTCGGATTCGAGCTTGGGCCAATCGATGACCGCCGGCTTATAGGGATCGTGGGTGTCCAGGAGCGTTCGGCAGAACAGCGCCTTGTGCGCATCGCTGCCGAAGCGGATCGGCCCATCGGGGAAGGGGCCATGATCGGCGGAGGATTCGGAGAGTGCCGACAGGGACGAACTCATGGCATCGCACCTCGGTGGGGCATCGCCGCCAGCTGCGCCCCCTGATCTACCGGCGCCTCGGCGCACAAAAAGTCGCTGAATCCGCCGAGCCGCAGCGACGGATCGCGCGACGCCGCAACTATTTCCGGAGCCGTCAGCGCTTCGAATTCCTCGCGATGGCGATAGCCGGGGGCGGCGCCGGGGAAGGGGCCGGTGGCGGGATGAAGATAGATTTCGTTGAGGCCGTCCGGCAGATTGCGCATCAGGCCGAGCAGGCGATCCCGGGTGAATTGTCCGGACCAGCGCAGCCCGAAGACGCGATCGGGCGCGAGCAGGCCGGCGGCGCGAAAGCGGCGGCGCAGCAGCATCGTCAAGGGTGCCGCGAGCGCTTCGGGCGCCCATCGGGTCCGCGGCTCGATCTTGCGCAGCACCGCCGCAGGTTCGGACGGCACGCGAGCCGCCCGCAGACCGAAGCGGCCTCCGATCTCGGCCATCAAGCGTCCGATCACCGGGTGCAAATGGAAATGCTGGTGCGCGTTGCAGTGATCGAGCGGCAGGCCCGTGGCGCGAAACGCCGCGAACTGGGCGGTGATTTCGGCCGCGAGCTCGCGCCGCGCTTGCGTGCTGAAGGCGATGGCGGCTCCGAGGGCGGCCATATCGGTGCGAAACGAGCCGCTTCCATCCACCAGATGTCCCACCGCGGAGGCGGGAAGCAGCGGCCGGCCCTCGGTCAGGACCAGATGCAAGCCGACCCGCAAGGAGGGGGTGCGCCGCGCCCGGGCGACGGCGTCGTCCGCTGCCGGCGCCGACACCATCAAGCTCGCGGCGGTGAGAATGCCGCCGCGATGCGCCGCCTCAACAGCTTCGTTGACTTCGCGGGCGGCGCCGAAATCGTCCGCCGTGACGATCAGTCGCTTCAAGCAGCATCCCGCCTGGTGCGCAGGAAGCGGAAGAACTCCACACCTTCGCGCAGCCGGCGCCTCATCATGTCCGGGCTTGCGACCATCTCCGCCACGAGCGAGGCGATCTTGGACGGACGGAAATAGAATTTCTTGTAGAAGTCCTCGACCGAATCGAAGATTTCGGTGTGGCTCAGATGCGGATAGTTGAGCGGCGCGATCTGCGTGCCCTCCTGAGTCAGCAGATCGACCTCCTCATTGTAGAGCCAGCCGTTTTCCTTCGCCTGCCGGTAGAGGAAGGTGCCTGGATAGGGCGCCGCCAGGGAGACCTGAATCGTGTGCGGATTGATCTCCTTGGCGAAGTCGAGGGTCTCCTGAATCGTCTCCTTGGTCTCCCCCGGAAGTCCCAGTATGAACGTGCCGTGGATGACGATGCCGAGTTCGTGGCAGTCCTTGGTGAAGCGGCGGGCGAACTCGACGCGCATGCCCTTCTTGATGTTGAACAAGATCTGCTGATTGCCGGATTCGTAGCCGACCAGCAGCAGGCGCAGGCCATTGTCCTTCATGATCTCGAGGGTCTTGCGCGGCACGTTGGCTTTGGCATTGCACGACCAAGTGACGCCGAGCTTGCCCAGCTCGCGCGCGAGCGCTTCGACCCGCGGCAGATTGTCGGTCAGCGTGTCGTCGTCGAAGAAGAATTCCTTGACCTGCGGGAAGGCGCTCTTGGCCCACTTCATTTCCGCTACGACATGCTCCACCGAACGCACCCGATAGCGATGCCCGCCCACCGTCTGCGGCCACAGGCAGAAGGTGCAGCGCGATTTGCATCCGCGTCCCGTATAAAACGAGATATAGGGATGCAGCAAATAGCCGCCGAAATACCTCTCGATCTCAAGGTCGCGCTTGTAGACCGGCGTCACCCAGGGAAGCGTATCCATGTTCTCGAGAACTTCGCGGTTCTCATTGTGAACGATGACGCCCTCGCGGTTTCGGTAAGAAAGCCCCTTGATGTCGCCCCACGGCGTGCCGTCGGCGACCTCCTTGATGGTGAAGTCGAATTCGTTGCGCGCGACGAAGTCCACCGCGCTTCCGGCGATGAGGCTCTTCTCGGGCTCGACCGCCACCTTGGCGCCGATGAAGCCGATTTTGACGTCCGGATTGATCGCTTTGATCATCTCGGCCGTCCGCACGTCCGACTTGAAGGATGGAGTGGAGGTGTGCATCACCACCAGGTCGCGGTTCTTGACCTCCGGAACGATGTCCTCGAATGAGAGGCGGTGCGGCGGGGCATCGATCAGCTTCGAGCCCTCCACCAGAGCCGCAGGCTGGGCCAGCCAAGTGGGATACCAGAAAGAGCGTACTTCGCGCTTCATCTGGTAGCGGGCACCGGCCCCACCGTCGAAGCCGTCGAATGACGGCGGATGCAGAAACAGGGTTCTCATTGGGCCAAATCCTTAAAAAGGGGGTGAACGGATCCATCACGTACGACTCGGTAGCGATCGTTTCGCCAGTGCACGCTGCGCCCGACGAAACCCCAAGCCCAGAGAGTCAAGCCGAGCCCGTCCCTGAGCGGCAGCACCAACAGGTGCCAAAGTGCGGAGTTCGGACCGCGCACGGTGATGTGCAATATTACCCTCGCCAGCACGGTGGCGCCGAACAAGATCACCGCCGGCCGGGCGCCCCCGGCGAGCAGGGCGCCAAGAGCGGCAACCGGCAGACCGAATGTGATGAATGAAAAACCGTAGCCGGCCGGCCGGACCGCACGAATCGTGCGCAGCCAGCGCACCTCATGCCGAAGCAGATCGCTTAAGCTGCGCTCATCGACGCCGGTCTCGACCACCACCTCAGACAGCACCGTGCGCAGCCCCAAGCGGCGCGTCAATTCGCCCATCCGGAAGTCGTCGGCCAATTGGTTCGCCATCGCCTCGAAACCGCCGATGCGCGCGAGGACCTGCCGGCGGATCGCAATGGTTGCGCCGAAGGCGAATGATCGGGAACCGGTCATGGCCGCGACGCACACCGACGGCATGAACCATTCATCGATGAACATGGATCCGAGCAGCGACCAGAATCCCGCGCGCGGCTTGCCGCGGTAGAGGCATGTCACGATGCCGACCTTCGCATCCAGCAGCGGCCGCACCACCCTGGCGAGGTAATCGCGTTCGACCCGGATATCGCTGTCGGCGAGCACCAGATAGTCGTGACGGGCGAGCGCCATCATGTTGATCAGGTTGCTGACCTTGCGGCTGTTGCCGTGCTGCCGCCGATCGATTGCGACAGCCAAGTCGGCCGCCGGAAATTCGGCCCGCAATCTGTTGACTACATCGACAGCCGGATCGTCCCTGTCGCGCACGCCGAAGACGATCTGAAAGCCCGGATACGCTTGGTCGCAAAACGAGCGCAAACATTCGTAAAGCTCGGGTTCGGCACCGCACAGCGGCTTCAGTATCGTGACCGGAGGGAACCGGTCGGGCAACGAGGGGGTTGCCGCCTTGCGGCGCATGTAAACGACCGCGATCCATGAGGCGAGCGTGTAGCACGTGGCCGCGGCGGCAAGCGCCGTGCCGCAGCCGATCATCCACGGATGGGCCGCGAAAATCACTCAACGGCCCCGAATACTGTGCGTCTTGACTGCGGTCATAAAGAGAACAGGCGGCGCAACGGCGGCGCCCTTAGGTTTGGGGGTGTTGTCACGGAAGAATGCGGATGCGAGAATAATCTCATTAAAGGCGGTATTGTGACAGATCCGGGGACCCTAATCCCGGTGGATGAAGTCGATCGCCGGCTTGGCCGCCTGAGCAAGGCCCCCTGCCATGCGGGCCGGGGGGCAGCCTTGCGGTACTCACCGTTCAATGCAATCTGATTAGGCATACTTCATTAGGAAATCTTAATCCGGGTTCGGATTTTAAGGCCGCGGTAACATAGCGCATGGCAATTCCACTTCTTCAAACCTTTCGGGTCGCAACCTATCTCGCCGGACGCAAATTGCGCGGCGACAAGCGCTACCCGCTGGTGCTCATGCTGGAACCCCTGTTCCAATGCAATCTGGCCTGCGCCGGCTGCGGCAAGATCGATTATCCGAAGGAAATCCTGCAAAAGCGCGTCAGTGTCGAAGATGCGCTGCGCGCGGTCGACGAATGCGGCGCGCCGATGGTGTCCATTCCCGGCGGCGAGCCGCTGATTCACAGGGAAATGCCGCAAATCGTCGCCGGCATCGTGGCTCGCAAGAAATTCGTGTATCTGTGCACCAACGCGATTCTGCTCGCCAAGCACATCGACGAATACCGCCCGTCGCCGTATCTGACGTTTTCGATCCATTTGGACGGCAATCGGCAGCGTCACGATGAGTCGGTCTGCCAGGAGGGCGTATTCGACAAGGCCGTGGCCGCGATTCGCCTGGCCCGCAGCAAGGGCTTTCGGGTAACGATCAATTGCACGCTGTTCAACGGCGAGGAACCGCGCGACGTCGCCGATTTCTTCGATGAGGCCATGAAGCTCGGCATCGAAGGCATTACCGTCTCGCCGGGTTACAGCTACAGCCACGCCCCGCGCCAGGACGTCTTCTTGGGGCGCACCGCCAGCAAACAGCTGTTTCGCGAGATCTTCAAGCTGCGCCGCGGGCGCAAATCGGGCACCGGCTGGGCGTTCAATCATTCGACGCTGTTCTTGGATTTTTTGGCCGGCAACCAGAGTTACCAGTGCACGCCTTGGAGCATGGTGACCTACAACCTGTTCGGTTGGCAGCGGCCTTGCTATCTGCTTTCGGACGAGGGCTATGCGCCGACCTTCCGCTCGCTCATCGAGGATACCGAGTGGGACAAGTATGGCGTTGGCCGCAATCCGCGCTGCGACAACTGCATGGCGCACTGCGGTTTCGAGGGAACGGCGGTCGATGATGCCTTCAGCCACCCGCTCAAGGCGCTGAAGGCCGCGCTGATGGGACCCCGGACCTCGGGGCCGATGGCGCCCGAGTTACCCTTCGACTACGTCGATGGCGCAGGAAAACCCGCGGCGGCTGGCCCCGCCGGGGCCGCCGTGCCCGAGATAGTGTCCATCTCAATCGCCGACATCAAACGCGTGAGCCGCGAGCCGCAAGACGGCGCGCGAGTCGCGGCGCAGCGCTGAACGCGCGGCTCTACGGCCTACGGCGGAGAACGCGGGTGACCAACTCAGCCGATCGCCGCACGGCAAACACCGACCACCGCGAATCCGCCGAGGCTTTCGGCGCGCAGCTCGAAGCTTGGCAGGAGCGAATGGAGCGGGCGCTGGCGATGCGCCTGCCGCCGGCCGATGCCGTGCCCGCGCGCTTGCATGAGGCGATGCGCTACTGCGTGCTCGGCGGCGGTAAGCGGGTGCGGCCGGCGCTGTTGTTCGCCACCGCCCGAACCTTGGGTCTGGACGAGGATGAAGTGGAGGCGGCGGCCTGCGCCATCGAACTGATCCACGTGTACTCGCTGGTGCACGATGACCTGCCCGCCATGGACGACGATGACCTGCGCCGCGGTCGGCCGACGTGCCACAAGGCTTACGACGAGGCGACCGCGATTCTGGTGGGCGATGCGCTGCAGCCGCTGGCATTTCAACTTCTGGTGCGGGACCCGGCGCTACCCGCGGCTCCCGCGATCCGTCTGCGGCTGATCGACCTGTTGAGCGAGGCCAGCGGCACATTCGGGATGGCCGGCGGGCAGGCCATCGATCTCGAGGTCCAAGGCAGGAAGCTCGATATCGCGCAAGTCGAGGATATGCATGCCCGCAAGACCGGCGCAATCATACGAGCGAGCGTTCTGATGGCGGCCGAATGCGCGCCGCAGCTGGCGGCGCATCTGTATGCCGCGCTAAATAGCTTCGCGAACGCAATCGGCTTGGCGTTTCAAATTCAAGATGATTTGCTCGATGTGATCGGCGACGTATCGACGCTCGGCAAGGCGACCGGCGCGGATCGCGAGCATGCCAAGCCCACCCATCCGGCGGTGATCGGCATAGCGGCGTCGCAAGAGCGGGTTCATCTGCTGCACAACCAAGCGCTCGATGCCCTGGTGCCGTTCGGCGAGCGCGCCGCGCCGCTGCGATCGTTGGCTCACTGGTTGTTGTCCCGGCGTCATTGAGCGGCGCGGGTGGGTTGGCTCCGCCGCCGTCACTGAATCGCGAGTTTGCGCTCCTTCACCGGCGGAGGCGTCCACTGATAAATCCAGGTTTCGGTGAGCGGCCTGCCCGCCAAGCGCAGATAAAGCCGCAGATCGATCGGTTCCGCGCTATCGTCGATTGGTTTGACGTCGAATAGCGCGCGGTAGCCGTTGAACTCCGCGACGTAATGCGCGGTCACGTGCTCGGTCTGGCCGCGCGAGGTCGTGACCACCGCTTCGACCGCGGCGTCCTTGGCGAGCGCGCCGAGTTCGCCGCCGGCGAAATCAACGGCAAAATGCCAGGAAAAGTACTGGCGCTTGACGCCGAGCGTGCCGCCGATGCCGGTGCGGGTCGCAATGGTCTGCGCGAGCGGCGGTGAAAAGGGCAGTCTCGTGCCCCAGTACAGCCGATAGCTGAACAGCAATTCCTGTCCGGGCTTCGGTTTGTCGAGCGGATTCCAGAACACCACGATGTTGTCGGATGTTTCATCGGCCGTCGGGATTTCCACGAGCTGCACCGCCCCCTTGCCCCACCCGCCGTTCTGGTGATTGAGTTTGGGCTCGACCCACAAACTCGGCCGCCGGTCGTAATAGACGCCGTCATCCTGATAATGATCGAAATTGCGATCCCGCTGCAGCAGCCCGAAGCCGCGCGGATTGTCGTCAAAATACGAATTGAAATGCAGCTTCGCCGGATTGACCAGCGGCCGCCAGATCCACTCGCCGGATCCGGTCCACATCGATACGCCGTCCGAATCGTGTACTTCCGGCCGCCAGTCGTTCGCCGCGCGCCGATCGTTCTCTCCATAGAAGAACATGCTGGTGAGCGGCGCGATTCCCAAACGCTCGACCGGCGTGCGCGGATACAGCGCCGTGTCGATGTTCATGACCTGCGTGCCGCCGGGGGCGATTTGAAAACGCATCGCGCCCGCGATGCTCGGCGAATCGAGCAGTGCGTACACGGTCATTACTCCGGAGTCCTTCGCCGGGCGCTCGAACCAAAAGGAGATAAACCGCGGAAATTCCTCGGGGCGCGGAAACGCGGTGTCGACCGCGAGCGCGCGCGCCGACAAGCCATACTGCCGCGTATCGCCGCCGACGGCGCGGAAGTAGCTGGCACCCAAGAACGCTGCGACATCGGCCTGCCAGTTGGTCACGAACTGCACGCGAAATCCGGCAAATCCCGCATGATCCTTCATCGCCGAGGGATCGACCCCGCTTTTCTCCCAGTCGAACATGGCGGGGTCGTAGAGAATCTCACGAGACTGGCCGTCGATGACTTCGTATATATGCACGGGCTCGGTAAAGTTGCGGCCGACGTGGAAGAACTGCAGGCGAAACTCCAGCCCGGCGTCGCCCCACAAGGCGTGATCGCCGCGAAAACGAATGGATTGATACTGGTCGTAGCTCAATTTGGTCATGGCCGGCGGCAGCGCATCCTTGGTGGGCTGATAGGCGCTGCTCGCGAGATAATGCGCCTGGCCTTTGAGCCAGGCGAAATCGAACGGCTGTGCGGCAGAGGGGTTCTGCGGCGGCTGGGCCGCGCGGGAGAATCCGCTGTAGAGGAGCGGTCCGCCGGCGAGGCTGGCGGCTAATTTCAAGATGGCGCGTCGGTCGATCATTGGTTTTTCAGGTCCTTCAGATCAAGAATGAGGGGCGCTGCGCATCCGGCAGCAGTGCGAGTTGGTTGAGCAAGCGTGCGTCGGCGGCAACCTCGACCCGCTCGACCGGCGTAAGCCATTCCAGGGCTTCTTCCAGGGTTCGCGCGTCATTCAGCTTTTGCTGCGCGGTGAGGGCATGCGGTTCGGGATGACCGCGGGCATCCATGGGCCGCGGCAGGTTGCCGTCGATATGGGAGAGCCGCGCCGAGTGATTGCGCGCCAGGAACTTGAGTCCGTCCGCCGGCAGCGGCTGCGCTTGGGCGATGAGCTCGGCGCGGCGCGACAGCAGCGTGGGCGGCATGACCTCCTCGGGCGTGCGCAAAATCGCGAGCCGCGACAGGGCGCGTCCGAGGGACTCGCTGCCGCTGGCGCGCGACAGCGGTATGGAGAGCAGCAATCCCAACAAGGCCGGCGATACCCACGCGAGCAGCGGCGGCGAGAGAAACCAAAGTATCACGGCGGTGACGGAGCTCAGCAGCATGTGCCGGTGATGGAAGCGCCAGGCATCCGCCCAGCTGGTGCTGCCGCCTTCGCGGCGCTGCGGATGCCAGCCGGAGTCTTGGCCCATGAACACTTCGAAGACATGCCGGCTCTGGATCAGCATCAGTACCGGCGCGTACAACGCCGAGACAATGATTTCGAGCAGACAGCTGGCGGTGATGCCGATGACGCCGCCGCCGCCGCCCCGCAATCGCTTCGACATCAGCGCGCGAATCAGGCCGAGCATCTTCGGAATCAGCAGCACCACCATGCTGAACCAGAACAGCGACATCATCAGTTCGACGTCGAACCGCGGCCAGGTCGGGAACAACTGAAAATCATGGCTGAAATATTCGGGCCTGATCAGATGCGACTGCACCGCGAGCGCGAAGCCGATGCCCAGCATCAACAGCCACAAGGGCGACGACAGGTAGCTCATGATGCCGATGCCGAGATGCAGGCGGCTGGTTATTTTCAAGCCTGTGGCGTGGATGACCTTGGTGTGCTGCAAATTGCCCTGGGCCCAGCGCCGGTCGCGAATGGCAACGTCGATGAGCGAGGGCGGAGATTCCTCCCAGGAGCCGCAGAAATCGGTGGCCATGCGCACCTTCCACCCGCTGCGGCGCATGAGCGCTGCTTCGACGAAGTCGTGCGACAGCACATGACCGCCGAACGGCTTGCGTCCCCTGAGTTCGGGCAGGCCGCAGCTTTGGGCAAACGCGGCGGTGCGGATGATGGCGTTATGGCCCCAGTAATTGGCGCCATCGCCTGACCATGCTGCCAGGCCGCGCGAGATGACCGGGCCGTAGACGCAGCCGGCGAACTGCTGCAAGCGGCCGAAGAGAGTCCGTGCGCCGATGAGCTGTGGAGCGGTCTGCAGTATTCCGAGCGCCGGGTCCTCGTGCATCATCTGCACCAGCCGCAGAAGCGAGGAGGCGTCGATCAGGCTGTCGGCGTCGAGCACGATCATGTGGTCGTAGCGGTTGCCCCAGCGGGTGACGAAGTCCTCCAGATTGCCGGATTTGCGCGCGATGTTGCGCCAGCGTCGCCGATACCACACGGGCATGACCTCGGCGAGGGACCTGCGCAGCGCATCGATCGCCGCCGTTTCGCGGATCCACGCGTCGGCGTTGGTCGAATCCGACAGCACCAAGATCTCGAAGCCGCGATTCGCGTCGATCGCCGCGAGCCCTTCGGCCATGGCTTGCAGGGCCGCGGTGGTGCGCACCGGATCCTCGTTGTAGATCGGCATGACCAGCGCCGTCAGCGTGCCGCCGGTTCCAGCCGCCGGGTTCGGCGCGGAATCACGGCGCTTCGATGCGCCGGCGATGACCGAGCCGGCGGAAAAGGCGATCCAACCAAGGGATATCGCGAAGCAGAAAATCATCAGTCCCTGCAGCAGCGTCATGCTGGCGAACCGCACCACCTGCAGCATTTGGTAGACGCCGTAGACAGTGACCCCGAGGCTCACGGTGATCAGGATGAATCGCGCGAACGCGACGGCGGCGGTGGAACGATTCCAGGTGCGCCGTGGCGGCGTGCGGCGCAGATCCTGGGTCGGCATGCTCAATGGCGCCTCCGGCGGCATGCCGCCGCACGGTCGCTGTTGATCTACGGCGATCGCGGAACTCACGGGGCGGTCCATCGATAGAGCCAGGTTTCGCTGACCGGCTGGTCGGCGCGCATGATGCGCAGCCGCAGCTCGATCAGCTCCGCGCCGTTCGGGTCGATCTCGAAGCTGGCGCGCAATCCGTGCATGGATGCATTCGACACCAGCGCGGCATTGGATACCCTGCCGGCGGAGGCCCCGAGATCGAGGCGCAGGCCGTCGGTTTTCTCGCCGGCGCGGATGAAATCCAAAACGAACACACGCCGTTTGCCGTCGAGGCTGGCTCCCGAGCGCGTGGCCACGACCATGCCCAAGCCTTTCGGCAGGGTGGGCTGCGCCAGCCAGGTGAGGCGATAGGCGAATTGTGCCGGATGCCCCGGGGTGAGAGCTTGCGTGGGGCGCCAAAAGGCCACGATGTTGTCATTGCTTTCGCGCCCGGATGGGATCTCGACCAGTTCCACGGCTCCCGCACCCCATTCGCTTTTGGGTTCGACCCAAGCGCTCGGCCGCCGCTCGTAAAGGTTCTCTAAGTCCTCGAAGTCGCGCTGTTCGCGCGAGCGCTGCACCAGGCCGAAGCCCTGCGGCGGCTGCGCGGTGAAGGTCGATAACTGGAGTTTGATGGGGTTAGCCAATTGCCGAAATATGTGCTCGCCCGTCCTGGAGGTGATCTGCAGGCCGTCCGAGTCGTGAACCTCGGGCCGATAGTCGTCGAGATGCCCGCGATTGGTTTCGTCGAACAAGAACATGGAGGTGAGCGGCGCGATACCCACGACGCGCATTTCGGCGCGCGGGAACAGCGTGAGTTCCACGTCCGTCACCGTCTCGACACCGGGCTGGACGGCAAAGCGGTAGGCGCCGGTGGTGGAGGCGCTCTCGAGCAGGGCATAGATCACGATCGAGGTGGCGCGCGGGGCCGGGCGCTCGATCCAAAAATGCGTGAATGCCGGAAATTCCTCGCCGGCCGGTTCGGCGGTGTTGAGCGCGAGGCCGCGCGCCGAGAGACCGTATAGAAGATGCTGCGCCACCACGCGGTAGTAGCTCGCGCCCTGGAACACCAGAAATTCGTCCCAGACCTTTTTGGCGTTGATTTGGCCGAGCAGGCGAAACCCCGACAGCGGCAGCGATACTTTGCCGAGCCGCGGCAGGGTGGGGGCCATCTCGAACATCGACGGGGTAGCCACCAAATCCTGCGCCATACCCTCTTCGACCGTGGAAACCGTCACCCCGGATTGCAAATTGTATCCCGCGCGCAGCAGCTCGAGCCGGAACGGTACCGGCGCATCGCGCCAAATTCCGGCGTCCGGGTTGAAGTGAATGCTGCGATATTGTTCCGGGCTGAGTTTGTCGAGGCCGGCCGGCAAGGTGCTGCGCTGCGGGGCATAGGGGGCCGCCGCACGGCGCTTGGCCTCGGCCAGCAGCGTATCGAAGGTAAACGGGTGGGCGGCCGGCTTGCCCCCGGTCGGCTCATCGCCGCGCGCATGACTCCAGGGCACGGCCATCAGTGCCATGACCAGCAATACGCACGAATTGGTCTTCGAAACCGGCAACACGGTTACCTTTAGTTTAGCCCGAAGGC
>DAINPA010000026.1:3332-6024 GCA_036743675.1 Steroidobacteraceae bacterium | reverse complement strand
TTCAATTCGCAAACTGCGCCAAGCAACTCCTTCCAGCACCTTCCGCCGGCGGGCGTGCAATCCGAATTGCAGGCACTCGCGCTGCGCGAGTTCGAGGGTTTGGCCGACGGCCTGCGGCGGGCGGGAGTGAACGTCATCGTGGCGGACGATACGCCGAAGCCGGCCAAACCCGACGCTCTTTTCCCCAACAACTGGGTAAGCTTTCATAGCGACGGTACGGTGGTGCTCTATCCGATGCTGGCCCCGAACCGGCGCAGCGAGCGGCGCGACGATGTGCTGGGCCAGGTGAGCGGCGATGGCGGGTTTCGGATCACCCGCACCGTGGATTTGAGCTACCGCGAAGAACAGGGCAAGTATCTCGAGGGTACCGGCAGTCTGGTGCTCGACCGGGTCGGGCATGTGGCGTACGCGAGCCTGTCGCCGCGCACCGACCTCGATGTGCTCGGCGAATTTGCCCAACAACTCGACTATGAACTGGTGACTTTCGAAGCACTCGACGGCTCGGGCGGCGCCGTCTATCACACCAACGTCTTGATGGCGATCGGCGCTCGATTTGCGGTGGTCTGCGGCGCCGCCATCACGCAGCAGCGGCATCGCGACGCCGTGTATTCGATGCTGCGGACACGGGGGCGGGAAATCATCGAGATATCGCCGGCGCAAATGCTCCAGTTCGCCGGCAATTTATTGGAACTTGCCCCGGCAGGGACCAATGTCATCGCGCTGTCGACAACCGCGTGGCACAGCCTCGATCCCGGGCAACGCCGGGCCTTGGAGAGGCATGGCCGCATCCTGACCGCCGATATCCCCGTCATCGAGCGCTGCGGCGGCGGCGGCGTGCGCTGCATGCTGGCGGAAATACACCTGCCCACCCGCCTTTAGCGCGCCGGTGGGCATCCTGGTGTCATAATCGAAGTATGTGGGAACTCGGCGTCAAAACGCTCATCGCCTATTTGCTGGGTGCGCTGATGGGCAGCCTCGTGCTTGGGCGCTTGCGCGGCGTCGATATTCGCCGCTTGGGCAGCGGCAATGCGGGCGCCACCAATGCCTTGCGGACCCAGGGCAAGTTGTTCGGTCTCTCGGTGTTGCTGATCGACGCGGGCAAGGGAGTGTTCGCGGTGCTGTGCCTGCCGGGTGCGGCGCTTCCGCATGTGCCTCTCGACCCCGAGCTGTCGCGTGAGTGGCTGACCCTGGCCTGCGGCTTTGCCGTCATCATCGGGCACGTCTATCCCGTATGGTTCGGATTCCGCGGCGGCAAGGGAGTGGCGACCATGCTCGGGGTGCTGGCAGCCATTGAGCCGCGCCTCCTCGTTCCGATGCTGGTCAGTTGGTTCGCCGTGCTGCTGCTCACGGGCTATGTGGGACTCGCCAGCATGCTTGCGGGCGCCGCTGTGGTCATCGCCGTCTACGTGTGGGAGCCGGGGAATGCTCCGCTGTTGATTTTTTGCCTCGCCGTCGAGTCCTTCGTGATCTTCACCCATCGCGGCAACATTGCGCGCATGCGCGCCGGCACCGAGCATCGAGTGAGCAAACTGTGGCTGTTTCGCTCCCGAGCGGCATAGAGCCCCGTTCGCTGCTCGCATTGCTGGCGGATGGTGAGCCGCACACCGGCGCCGCGTTGGCGCGGGATCTCAAGGTGAATCGCGCGGCGCTGGGCGAGGGAATCGAGCGGCTGCGAGCGCAGGGCGTCGAGGTCATGACGCTGCTGCGACGCGGGTACCGCCTGCCGAAGCCGGTCGAATTACTCGATGCGCGGCGTATACGCGGCGAGCTGCGCGAAACCCATGAAATCAAGTTGCGGCGTCTGGAGGTGCTGTTGGAGGTGGATTCGACCAATACCCGATTGCTCGGGTTCGCCTCTCCTCCCGCGGGTCAGGCGGATGTTTGCATGTGCGAATTGCAGCATTCGGGGCGTGGCCGCCGCGGTCGCCGCTGGTTTGCGCCGTTCGGCGACAGCCTTGCCATGTCGCTCGGATGGACCTGGCGCGATGCGACGCGCGTCGAGCCGGCCTTGAGTCTGGCGGTCGGCGTGGCGATCGCCCGGGCGTTGGCTCGGGCGGGTGCGCGAGGCATATCCCTCAAATGGCCTAACGACGTCTGGTTCAACGATCGGAAGATTGGCGGAGTATTGATCGAACTCAAGGCGGATGCGAGCGGGTCGGCGCATGCGGTCATCGGCATCGGCCTCAATGTTTACCTGTCGGCCGCGGCACGGCGTGAGTTGCAGCAGACCGGGGTGCGCGCGGCGGCGGTGGCCGACGCCTGCTCGGCAGGGGTTTCCCGCAATGGGTTGGCCGGCGCGCTCTTGGATGAACTTTTGAGTATGCTGGAGCAATTCGACAGGGAGGGATTCGCACCCTTTCGCGATTCTTGGTTGGGGCTCGATGCGCTTCGCGGCCGCAGCGCGCAGGTTCTCGCCGGAGATCTCGCCGTTGCCGGCACGGCACGCGGAGTGGATGCCGATGGCGCCCTATTGCTCGAAAGCGCGGGCCTGATGCGCAAATTCGTATCCGGTGAAGTCAGTTTGCGCTTGACTGAGGGTGTGGCGTGACGTTTTTAAAGAGCATCGTGTTGTGCCTCGTGCTGGCCAACGTGGGCTATTTTCTGTGGGTGCATCGCATGACGAAATCTCAAGACGCGGAGGTTGCCGCATCGACGGCAGCGACGCTGAAGCTCGCCTCCGAAGCCGGCGCGG
>DAINPA010000026.1:0-3232 GCA_036743675.1 Steroidobacteraceae bacterium | reverse complement strand
AACGGCGGTAACGGCGTGTCGGGCAGCGAAGCAGCCGCGCACGACGACGCATCGGCCGGTCTCCTCACCAATGTGAAGCGCTGCATCAGCGTAGGTCCGTTCCGCGACGTGGCAGAGGCCGCGCACGCCGCCAGCACCTTGCGCAGCGGCGGCTACGATCCCAGGCCGCGCGTCGTGGACGGCGAGGGGTGGGCGGGAGTGTGGGTCTATATACCCGCTCCGCCGACGCGGGCCGCCGGCGATCAAGTGCTGGCGAAGCTCAAGGCGGGCGGCATCGAGGACGCGATGGAAATGCCGGGGCCGAATGATGGATCGGTGATATCGCTCGGGCTATTCAGCGAACCGAGGCGGGCGCAGGCCCGAGTCACGCAAGCGCAGTCCCTCGGATTCAATCCCGGAATCGCCGATCGAAAGCGCACCGGCAACGTGTACTGGGTCGACATCGATCTGAAGCCGACCGACAGCGTACTGAAGCCGTCGGATTTGCAGGGCGAGGCCGGACGCATCGTGCGCCTGGAAGTGAAGGGATGCCCTGCGACCGGCGGTGCACAGCCATGACGGGCACGGCCGTGACCGGCGAGGCGGTGAGCGGGCGCGAGATCGTACTGTGGATCACGCGCGGCATCGGCGCGGTGGTCGGATACGGCTGCCTCGCGGCGTTCTTGTGGCTCATCAGCCTGCAACTCTACCGCTGGTTCCGCGATGGGGAATGGACGCACATCGGCATGAGCGATGGCCTGCGCGCCGCCCTTGCGCGCTGCTGCGTCAACAGCGACGACACCGGCCGGCTTGCGGTGCTATGGCACTGGCTCGATGCGCCGGTGAATTGGTTGGGGCTGCACAGAGTGCTCGAAGTCGTTCCGGCATCGCTCGCGCTGTTCGTGCTCAGCATCGCGGGAAACAGCCTATTCATCTACAGCTGCGACCGCATCGACGAGTTCAAGCGCGGCCGCTGAAGCTCGGCCAGAGACGCGTTCGCAGCGACAAGGGGAGCGCCGCCGCGCGCCGGAGTTTAGAATTCGATTCATGTTCGCCATGGTGCTCAACCAGCACAAGACACCTCTCGAATGGACGGAGCTTGCCGACCGGCCGCCGGATAGGGGCGAAATCCGCGTGAAGGTTTTGGCCTGCGGAGTGTGCCGCACCGACTTGCACGTGGTCGACGGCGAGTTGCCCGAACCGCACCTGCCGATAATCCCGGGGCATGAGATCGTCGGACGGATCGACGCGATCGGACCCGAAGTCGGGGGGTTGGAGCTCGGCGCGCGGGTCGGGATTCCGTGGCTGGGCTACACCTGCGGCGTGTGTCCCTATTGTTCGATGCAGCGCGAGAACTTGTGCGATCGGCCGCGGTTCACCGGCTACACCCGCGACGGCGGCTACGCGACCGCGACGCTCGCCGACGCGCGATTCGCCTTCCCGCTGGGCGAGCTCGGCAGCGACGTGTCGCTTGCGCCCTTGCTGTGCGCGGGACTGATCGGTTGGCGTGCGCTCACCATCGCCGGAGAGGCGCGCCGGCTCGGGCTCTACGGCTTCGGTGCCGCCGCGCACATCGTGGCGCAAGTGGCCAAATGGCAGGGCCGATCGGTATTCGCCTTTACCCGCCCCGGTGATGCGGCCACACAGCGTTTTGCATCGAGTCTCGGCGCGGTGTGGGCGGGCGCTTCGGGCGATGTGCCGCCGGAACCACTGGATGCAGCGATCATTTTCGCACCGGTCGGCGACCTCGTGCCCGTGGCGTTGCGGGCGGTGCGCAAGGGCGGCCGGGTGGTTTGCGCCGGTATCCATATGAGCGACATCCCGGCCTTCCCGTATCGGCTGCTGTGGGAAGAGAGGGAGCTCAAATCGGTCGCGAATCTCACTAGGGCTGACGGCATCGAGTTCTTGCGCCTGGCGCCGCAAGTGGGCATTCGCACCCAAACCACGGCTTACCCGCTGCGCCAAGCGAACCAAGCGCTCGCCGACCTGCGAGCGGGGCGGTTCGAGGGCGCCGCGGTGCTGGTGCCCTAGCCGGAACTATTCATGAATTACAAAAAGCGCGAAGAAGGCCGGCCCTCGTCCACGAGAATACTGTTCGTTCATGAATAGTTCCGGCTGGGCGTCCGGTCACTTCGCCAGTAGCTTGCGCAGCGTCTTGAGTTCGCGCCGTCGTCGCGCGGTCGTTGTTGGAAACGACAGCCGCAATTCGGCGACCGTATCGAGCACGATCTGCGAGCAGATCAGGCGCGCATTCAATTTGTCGTCCGCCGGAACGATGTACCAGGGCGCGTGCTCGGTGCTGGTCGCGCTCAGGCAATCCTCGTAGGCGCGCATGTATTGCTTCCAATACTTGCGTTCCTCGACATCGGCCGCGCTGAATTTCCAGTTCTTCTCCGGCGCGTCGATGCGCGCCAGGAAGCGCTTGCGTTGTTCTTCCTTGGAAAGATGCAGGAAAAACTTGATGATGCGCGTGCCGTTGCGGTGCAGGTGCCTCTCCAGGCCGACGATGGATCGATAGCGCTCCTGCCAGACGGCCTTTCCGCCGCCGCGCATCGCGTCCGGCAATCCTTCCGCGTGAAGAATCTCCGGATGGACGCGCACGATCAGAACCTCCTCGTAATAGGAGCGGTTGAAAATGCCGATTTTGCCGCGCTCGGGCAAATCACGGGTGGTGCGCCAGAGAAAATCGTGCTGCAGCTCCATGGGGCTCGGATGCTTGTAGCTGAATACCTGGCAGCCCTGAGGGTTGACTCCCGACATCACGTGCTTGATGACGCCGTCCTTTCCGGCGGCATCCATAGCCTGAAAAATCAGCAGTACCGCGTAGCGGTCCGAGGCATACAGGCGTACCTGTTGGGCGCTCAAGCTCTTGACGTGAGTTTGCAGAAGCTTTTGGTAGTCGTCGGGTTTCTCATATGCGGGCGCGACCCGGGTCGCCCATTGCTTCAATTTGATCCGGCTGCCTTCGCGAACCCGAAAGTCCTTGGAATTGATTCTCATTCCGATCCTCTTGGCCATGCCGCGATGCATACGCCACAAGGGTGCATCGGTAGCCGGCGAATTACCAGCCTCGTCGGGCTCGAGTCCCTGCGCCGGCGATGAGATGGGGAACGCTTCCGGCGGCTGTTGAGTACGCTGCCGTACAGACTTGGGCAGCGGGGCGGCGCACCATAATTCGCCTTCGCGTTGCCGCTTAAGACGACGAGAAGGTCAATTTTTGGAGAACCTACGATGAGCGCTTTCTTCGACCGAA
>DAINPA010000025.1:22019-24930 GCA_036743675.1 Steroidobacteraceae bacterium | reverse complement strand
TTTGGCCACCGCTACGAAATCATCGTCGTCGACGACAACAGCCCGGATCGAACCTGGGAGTTGGCCCAAAAACTCGTGGGCGAACGCCCCCGCCTTCGCGTCATGCGCCGTGAACAGGAGCGCGGCTTGTCGACGGCCGTCATACGCGGCTGGCAAGCGGCCCGCGGCGAGGTGCTGTGCGTGATCGATGCCGACCTGCAGCACCCACCGGACGTCGTCTTGGCGCTGTATCGGGTCATTGAGCGCGGCGCCCACATCGCGGTGGCCAGTCGGCACCTCGAGGGCGGTGGGGTCAGCGATTGGAGCGTGGTCCGTCGCATCGTGTCGCGGACCGCACAGCTCATCGGCCTGCTCATGCTTCCCGGGGTGGTGGGCCGAGTCACCGATCCCATGAGCGGCTACTTCATGATTCGGCGCAGCGCCATCGAGGGCGTCGAGCTCAACCCGTTGGGCTACAAAATATTGATCGAAGTCCTGGCGCGCGGCAAGCTCCCCTGGGTCGGCGAAGTGCCTTATGTGTTCATCGAGCGCGCCCACGGGGGCAGCAAGGCGACCGCCCGGATATACCTCGACTATTTGCGCCATCTGCTGCGCCTGCGTTTATCCAGCCTGCCTGTCAACCGGTTTATCCGCTTTGCCGTGGTGGGCCTCTCCGGCGTGATCGTCGATATGGGGCTGCTGTTTCTCTTGAGCGATCCGACCATGTTGGCATGGGGTCTCACGCGCAGTAAGTTGATCGCATCGGAAATCGCCATCCTCAATAATTTCATGTGGAACGACACCTGGACCTTCCGCGATCTGTCCTCGCATCAGCGTGGCCTGAAGGCGCGCCTGCGGCGCCTGGGCAAGTTCCAGTTGATTTGCCTGGCGGGTGTGGCAATCAATGCGACATTGCTCAACCTGCAGTTCAATGTGCTGGGCATGAACCGCTATCTCGCCAACGCCGTGGCCATCGCCGCCGTCACCGGTTGGAATTTTTGGCTCAACTTGAAGCTCAGTTGGCGAATCGCCGAAACTCGGGCGTAAGGCCCGCGCCTTTCGCACGATCGCGCAAATCTCGCTCATCTCGAGCCCCGGAGAGTGCTAGTCTGAGAGGCTAAAGCCCAAGGAGCATTCGTGAATCAATACAAGCCTACCCCCACCATGGGACGCCCCTCGGTGCCGACCGGGGACGACCCGATGATGGATTTCCGGGCGCGACTCATACACCAGCAAGCCGAAAACGCCGAGCGCCGCCGCCATGATTTAGCCGAACAATCCTCGCGGCTCAAAACGGCCGAGGAGCGCATCCGGATCTGGGAGCGCATCCACGAAATCCCGCTGCCGCGCGATTCGGCGCACCGGCTGGTGGAGATCATCGCCGCGAACACCGGACTCACCGACGCGGACGTGCGCGACGAGCAGCAGCGCCGCGCGGCGCTTCGGGCAGCGGCGATCACACCTAGTCCGCTGGCACCTAGTCCGCTGGCGGCTACCGTACCGCTGCGGAGGTCCGAGGACTTACTCTAGATAGGCGGCGGTGGTCTTGTGCCGAATTTCATCGGCCGTCACGCCGGGCGCGATTTCGATGAGCTTGAATCGATCCTTGCGCGTCGGGCGCGAAAACACCGCAAGATCCGTGATCAGCAGGTCGACGACGTTGACGCCGGTGAGCGGCAATTCGCAGCGCGGTTTGAATTTGGGCTCGCCGTCCTTGGAGGTATGCTCCATCACCACCACGATGCGTTTTACGCCGGCGACCAGATCCATGGCGCCGCCCATGCCCTTCACCATTTTGCCGGGCACCATCCAATTGGCCAGATCGCCGGCTTCGGAGACCTCCATGGCGCCGAGCACCGCCATGTCGATATGCCCGCCGCGGATCATGGCGAAACTGTCGGCGGAGGAAAAATACGAGCTCATCGGCAGCTCGGTCACGGTTTGCTTGCCGGCGTTGATCAAATCCGGGTCTTCCTCGCCTTCGTACGGGAAGGGCCCGATGCCCAACATACCGTTCTCCGATTGCAGCACGACTTTGAGGCCCGGCGCGATATAGTTCGCGACCAGCGTCGGGATGCCTATCCCTAAGTTCACATAGAACCCATCTTGGAGCTCGCGCGCGGCGCGCGCCGCCAAGTCCTCACGCGACCACGGCATGGGCATCCTCGGTGCGCTTGCGAACGGTGCGCTTCTCCACGATCTTGTGATAGGGGCTGCCATCGATGATGCGCGTCACGAAGATGCCGGGGGTGTGGATCTGGTCCGGATCGAGTTCACCGGCTGGCACCAGCACTTCGACTTCCGCCACCGTGACGCGCCCCGCGGTGGCCATGTTCGGATTGAAATTGCGGGCGGTTTTCCGATAAATCAAATTGCCCTCGGTGTCGCCCTTCCAGGCCTTGACCAGCGAGACGTCCGCCACCAGGCCGGTCTCAAGTATGTAGGTCTCCCCGTCCACCACCCGCTGTTCCTTACCCTCCGCCACCAGCGTTCCCGCACCGGTCTTGGTGAAGAAGGCATAGATACCCGCGCCGCCGGCGCGGATGCGCTCCGCCATGGTGCCCTGCGGATTGAATTCGAGCTCCAGTTCCTTGGCGAGATACTGCCGCTCGAACTCCTTGTTCTCGCCGACGTAGGAGGAAATCATTGTGCGGATTTGCCGGCTTTTGAGCAGCAGGCCCAACCCGGCGCCGTCGACGCCGGCGTTATTCGATACGACGGTGAGATTACGAACACCGGAATCGTGCAGCGCGCTAATCAGCCGCTCGGGAATACCGCACAATCCGAATCCGCCGCACATCAGCGTGATCCCGTCCTTGATGACGCCGCGCAAGGCGCTCGGCGCATCGGGAAACACTTTGGAACTCGAAGTTATGTCCATCCGCCGCCCTTAGCCTCTCTCGCTTCGCCACAATGGGTTTAATCGACTGAT
>DAINPA010000025.1:17932-21919 GCA_036743675.1 Steroidobacteraceae bacterium | reverse complement strand
CGGCCTAGTACCGGTACTGATCCGCCTTGTAGGGCCCCTGCTTCGATACTCCGATGTACTTCGCCTGCACGTCGGTGAGCTCGGTGAGTTCGGCGCCGAGCTTGGAGAGCTGCAGGCGCGCCACCTTTTCATCGAGGTGCTTCGGCAGCACGTACACGCCCACCGGATACTTTGCCGTTTGGGTGAACAACTCGATTTGCGCCAGCACCTGATTGGCGAACGAGGAACTCATGACGTACGAGGGATGTCCCGTGCCGCAGCCCAAATTCACCAGCCGGCCTTCGGCGAGCAAAATGATCCGCTTGCCGTCGGGGAAGACAATGTGATCGACCTGCGGCTTGATGTTGTCCCAGGTGTACTGCCGGAGCGCCGCGACTTCGATTTCGTTGTCGAAATGCCCGATGTTGCACACGATCGCCTGATCCTTCATGCGCTTCATGTGCTCGTGCGTGATGACATGAAAGTTGCCGGTGGCGGAGACGAATATGTCCGCCTTGTCCGCCGCATAGTCCATGGTGACGACCCGATAACCTTCCATGGCGGCCTGGAGCGCGCAAATCGGGTCGATCTCGGTGACCCATACTTGCGCCGACAGCGCCCGCAACGCTTGTGCGGACCCTTTGCCGACATCGCCGTAACCGGCGACCACGGCCACCTTGCCGGCGATCATCACGTCGGTGGCGCGCTTGATGGCGTCCACCAGCGACTCGCGGCAGCCGTACAAATTGTCGAATTTTGACTTGGTGACCGAATCGTTCACGTTGAACGCCGGAAACGCCAAGCGGCCCTCCTTCGCCATGTGATACAGGCGTTTGACGCCGGTGGTGGTCTCTTCGGTCACGCCCCGGATCTTGGCGAGGCGCGTCGAATACCACTTCGGGTCGGCCTTGAGCTTGGCCTTGATGGCGGCGAACAGGCACTCCTCTTCTTCGTTGGCGGGTGCACCGATGAGCGATGCATCCTGCTCCGCCTTGGCGCCCAAGTGCAGCAGCAGCGTCGCATCGCCGCCGTCGTCCAAGATCATGTTCGCGTGTCCGCCGTCCGCCCATTCGAAAATGCGATGGGTATAGTCCCAATACTCCCCCAAAGTCTCGCCCTTGACCGCGAACACCGGCGTACCGCCCGCGGCGATCGCCGCAGCCGCATGGTCTTGGGTCGAATAGATGTTGCACGAGGCCCAGCGCACCTGCGCGCCCAAGGCGTTTAAGGTCTCGATCAGCACCGCGGTCTGAATCGTCATGTGCAATGAGCCGGCGATCCTCGCGCCGCGCAGCGGCTGCTCGGCCGCGTATTCGCGGCGTATGGCCATCAGTCCGGGCATTTCGGTCTCGGCGATCTTGATTTCCTTGCACCCCCATTCGGCGAGGCCCAAATCCTTGACGAGATAATCGGCTTTAACTTTCATTGCTGCATTCATCACTGACTCCTTGATGAGGTTACGCGCGACGTGGACTCAAGCCGCACGCGTCGCTTTGAGTTCGGCTGCGAGAACGTCGACCTTGTCGGTGCGCTCCCACGTGAACTCCTCTTCCTTACGGCCAAAATGACCGTAAGCGGCGGTTTTCTGGTAAATCGGCCGTGCCAGATCCAGCATCTCGCGCAAACCGAACGGGGTGAGGTCGAAATGCGCCCGCACGATCTGGGTCAAGCGCATATCGGTCAATTTGCCGGTGCCGAAGGTCTCGACCATGATCGAGGTCGGCTCAGCGACGCCGATGGCGTAGGACACCTGCACCTCGCAGCGCTCCGCGAGTCCCGCCGCCACGATGTTCTTGGCGACATAGCGCGCGGCATAGGCCGCCGAACGATCCACCTTGGAGGGATCCTTGCCGGAGAAGGCGCCGCCCCCGTGGCGCGCAAAGCCGCCGTAGGTGTCGACGATGATCTTGCGCCCGGTGAGTCCGCAATCGCCGACCGGACCGCCGATGACGAACCGGCCGGTGGGATTGATGTGATACTTGGTGCGCTTGTCGATCCATTTGGCCGGCAGCACCGGCTTTAAGATCTCTTCGATGACCGCTTCGCGCAATTGCCGGGTGCCGATGTCATCCGAATGCTGGGTCGACAGCACCACGGCCTCGAGGCCGACCGGCTTGTCGTTCTCGTAGCGCAGGGTCACCTGGCTCTTCGCGTCCGGCCGCAGCCAGGGGAGCTTGCCGCTCTTGCGCACCTGCGCCTGGCGCTTGACCAACCGATGAGCGAGCGTGATCGGCGCCGGCATCAGCACATCGGTCTCGTTGGTCGCATAGCCGAACATCAGGCCCTGGTCCCCGGCGCCCTGCTTGCGCTCGTCCTTGCGATCCACCCCCTGCGCGATGTCGGGACTTTGTTTGCCGATGATGTTGAGCACGCCGCAGCTCGCGCCGTCGAAGCCCATCTCGGAGGTGTCGTAGCCGATGTCGAGCACGGTCTTGCGCACCAGGGCTTCCACATCGACCCAGGCGCTGGTGGTGACTTCGCCCGCAACGATCACCACCCCGGTCTTGACCAGGGTCTCGCAAGCCACGCGGCCGCGCGGATCGGCGCTGAGGATGGCATCGAGCACCGCGTCCGATATTTGATCGGCGACCTTGTCCGGATGGCCTTCCGAGACCGATTCCGATGTGAATGAAAAATTCTTGCTCATAAATGTCAGATCCCTTCAGGTACGTGGCCAAAAATGTGCCGGTATCGCCCGCGAAAATCCTCGGGCGTGAAATCGTGATTCTGCGGCCCGCGCGATTCGATCTTGATCGAACCCATCAGCGAGGCCACACGGCCGGTCGTCTCCCAATCGAGGCCGCGCAGCAGACCATGAATTAAACCCGCTCGATAGGCATCACCGCAACCGGTCGGATCGACGATGGCCCGTGGTTTCACACTGGAAATGGTCATAATCCGCCCCCCGGCGTAAATCACCGACCCCTCAGCGCCCCGGGTGACGATCAAGGCCTGCACCTTGGCGGCTATGTCGGTGGCGGTCAAGCCGGTCTTTTGCTGCAGCAGACCCCATTCGTAGTCGTTCACCGCCACCCAGGTGGCCTGTTCGATGAAGGTGTCGAGCTCTTCGGCACCGAACATCGGCAGCCCCTGGCCGGGGTCGAATATGAAGGGGATACCGGCTTCCACGAACTGTGCCGCATGCTCGATCATCGCCTGGCGGCCATCCGGGGCCACTATCCCTACGGCCACGCCGGCCGCGGCCCGCGACACGTGATTGATGTGCGCGTATTGCATGGCACCCGGATGAAAGGCGGTGATCTGGTTATCGTCAAGGTCGGTGGTGATGAAGGCTTGCGCGGTGAATTGATCCTCGAGCACCGTGACATGATCGAGGCGGATGCCAAGGGCCTTGAGACGCTCCCGGTAAGGACCGAAATCGTGCCCTACGGTTGCCATGGGCAGCCCGAGATCGCCCAGCAGGCGCAGGCTGTAGGCGATATTGGCGGCGCAGCCGCCGAATTCGCGGCGCATCTCGGGCACCAGAAAGGCGACGTTCAAGATGTGAATCTTGTCGGGAAGGATGTGGGCTTTGAAGCGGTCCGGAAACACCAAGATCGTATCGTAGGCCACCGAGCCGCAAATCAATGCGGCCTTCCCGCCGCGCGCGTCCTTAACCATCCACCACCGTCAGTCCGGTCAAACGGCTATTCTACACGTTAATCCATGCCGCCCGCTGCACCGAATATCGATTTGTCCAGCCGCACCGAACCCCGCCGTAACGCCAAACCGCCCCGGATGTCGAAATTGCTGGTGCTGCTGGGCACGATCTCCCTCCTGACCCCCTTTACGCTCGATATCTACCTGCCCGCGCTGCCGGCGATCGCCGTGGACCTGCGGGCGAGCGCAGGGGCGGTGCAGTTGACTTTGCCGGTGTTTTTCGTCTGTCTGGCCGTGAGCCAGCTCCTGTTCGGCTCGCTGGCCGACCACATCGGCCGCCGGCCCCCGCTGTTGTGGGGCCTTGCGCTGTTGGTGGCGGGTTCGGTGGGCTGCGCCTTGAGCCACGGC
>DAINPA010000025.1:0-17832 GCA_036743675.1 Steroidobacteraceae bacterium | reverse complement strand
ACGGCTTGGCCCTGGCACTGACGCCTCACGGGGCTTCCGCCGGGACCGCTTCCGCCTTGTTCGGCACTCTGCAGTTTCTTCTGGCGGGTCTCGCGGGTGCGGCGGTGAGCGCGTTGTACGACGGCACCCCACTCGCCATGACGGAGGTCATATGCGCCGTGGCGGGCGGCGCCGTCGTACTATATCGGTGGTTGAAATAATTGCCGCAATGGCACGGTCTTGAGGGCACTGACCTTTTGAGCGATTGAATCCACTTCCCACCCTCAATAGGAGAGAATCGATGAAGAAGAGCAACGCAGCAATTACCGCCATCGGGCTCTTTGCGGTGAACGCGATGGCGGTCAATTCGTACGCGAACGTGCTGTTGGCGGAGGGCTACGAGGCCGCGCTCGGGCAGCACGTGCTGTGGGCTCGCTGCTGCTGTTTTTGATCATTTATGGACCGGGCAAACTATCGCTCGATTATCTATTGAACCGATCGCGCTGGAGCAACCAATGACCAAGCCGTCCGAACCGACCATCGACCGTCCCGACGAGGAGTGGCGCAAGGAATTGCCGTCCGAGACCTTTGCGGTGATGCGCAAGCACGGCACCGAGCGCGCGGGCACCAGCCCTCTCAACAACGAGCATCGCTCCGGCATGTACGCCTGCGCGGCGTGCGGCCTGCCGTTGTTCGAATCCTCGACCAAGTTCGACAGCGGCAGCGGCTGGCCGAGCTTTTTCGCGCCGCTGCCGAAGGCGGTTGCCACCACCATCGATCGCAGCCTCGGCATGGCGCGCACCGAAGTGCACTGCGCGCGCTGCGGCGGACATTTGGGCCACGTATTTCCCGACGGGCCGCGCCCCACCGGCGAGCGCTACTGCATGAACGGCGTGGCGCTGAAATTCGAGCCGAAGTAGCCGGGGGCCGCGATTTCGCGCCCTCGGTAATTCCGGCGACCGTGGGCGAGCCCGCGCGGGGCTAGAACTCCGCCGCGTATCTCCCGTTCATCAGCCTTTTATCACCGCAGCACTTGACAGGCTGGCGTGAATTCATATAATTCCTATTGATTCACTAGGTATTTAAGAATTCTACGCATAAAAAAGGGCGCATAAAAAAGGGCAAAGGGAAGACCAATGAATTACGCAAGTGGATTGCGTCTATCGGGACCTAATTGGCTCGCGCTCGGGCTCAACCCTTCTTCGATGGGCTCACGCGGTTTGAGGCTCGGATGGTGCGCACTGGTCTTGTTGAGTGCGATGGCCGCTTCGGTCCCCGCGCTCGCACAGCAGAAGACCGGACCCGGCATCACCGGCGATGACAGCCTGACATGGCATGGCATTACCCTGTACGGCGTCGTCGATATCGGCATCCAGTACGATACGCACAGCGCGCCGTTCACCCCCTACCGTCCGGCCGCCAGCGGCAACATCGTGCGCAGCAACAGCAGCCAGTCGGTGACCGGTCTCACGCCCAGCAACATGGGCCAGTCGAGGGTCGGCCTGCAGGGCGTCGAGCCCATAAACGACGATTGGTCGGCCATATTCCAGGTGGAGAGCTTTTTCAACCCCCAGTCCGGCGAAATCGCCGATTCTCTGAAGTCGTTGGCCGTGAACAATGGTCGATCTCTGGCCACCCAAAACATCGGTGTCGATGGCAGCTCGGCGGGTCAGGCCTTCCAGACCGCCTGGGTCGGGTTCAAATCGCCGCGATTCGGCACCATCACCTTCGGTCGTCAGGTGACGCTGATGTTGGAAGGCATGATCAAGTACGACCCCAACTACAACGCTTCGGCGTTCGGCCTGCTCGGCGCGTCCAATACGTATTCGGGCGCAGGCAGCCAGGAGGATAACCGGCTCGATTCGACCGCGAAGTACTTCATAGACTTCAACGATCTGGTGCACCTCGGTGCTCTTTACAAGTTCAACGGATCCAATGGCTCGGCCAACACCGCCTTCCAGGCGGATCTAGGCGGTGAATACGCGGGCGCATCGGTCGATGCGTATTATTCGAAGGTCAACAGTGCCATCACGGCGACCTCCTTGACAGCCGCTCAAGTCGCCGCGCTGCCGGCGTTGGGGTATTCCGAGTCGAATTCTCTGGCCGCGACCATCTCGGACAATACGGCGTATGCCCTCATGGCGTCGTACAAGTTCGACCCGTTGAAATTCTTTGCCGGCTACGAGCACATCAAGTATGCGAATCCACACACGCCGATCGGCGCCGGGTTCAACGACATCGGCGATTACGTTCTGGCGTTTGTCACCAACAATGCCTACAACAATTCTAAAACGGTGCAGGTTTGGTGGACCGGTGTTCGCTACACCGTCATTCCCCACCTCGACTTGACGGCGGCTTATTACGGCTACAATCAAAACGCCTACGGCACCGGCAAACAAACCGGCTGCTCGACGTTCGCGCACAGCACTTGCAGCGGAAACTTCGAGGCCTTTTCCTTCGACGCCGACTACCGGTTCAACAAGCACTTCGACGCTTACTTGGGCGCCATGTACAGCGGCGTGCACGACGGCGTGGCGAGCGGCTACATCTACACCACCAACATCAATCCCACCGTTGGCGTGCGCTACAAGTTCTGAGCGCGATTAAGAGCCCTTCTTCTGCTCGGCCTGCCACTTCTCCACCGCCGCCATGGTGTTCGCCACATGGTTGTCGGGGTTCAACGCGGTGTACTCGTAGATGATCTTGCCGCTCGGCGCGATGACGTACGAGGTGCGGTTGGCGTATTCCGGTTTGATCGCCAACACCGCATCGTATTCCTTGGTGATTTTCTGATCCGCATCCGAGGCCACCGCGAACTTGTTGCGGCATTCGCTCACCGAGAACTTATTGAGCGTGTCGATGGAATCGTGCGAGACGCCGATGACGGTTGCGCCCAGGGACTTGAATTTCTCGGTGGCCTCCGCGAACTCGTGCGCTTCGACGGTGCAGCCGGGCGTGAATGCCGCAGGATAGAAATACAGCACCACCGGACCGTGCTTGAGCGCATCGGCCAATGAAAAGGTGAAGGGCTTGCCGGCGAGCGTCGCCTGAGTGATGAAATCCGGCGCCACGGCTCCGGGTTTCAATGCCGCGTACAGCGGAGAAGCCATCACGCAGGCACCGAGGGCAAGGGCCATTGAACGCTTCATGGGTGAACTCCTTAGGAGCAATGGAAACGCGCCGAAGTTTGCGCCCTTGCCAAATTCCCCGCAAGCTGCGCCGCCGCAGCGGCGCGCTCAGCGCAGCACCTCGCGCAGCGCCCGGCATACCCGTACGACATCCTCGTCGTGCATGGCCGGAAACATCGGCAAGGTGACCGTTTCGCGGCCGACTCGCGCCGCCACCGGCGTGTCCTCCGGCCGATGGCCCTGTTGGCGGTAGTAGGTGAGGCTCGGAATGCTGGGATAATGCACGCCGATTCCGATGCCGCGATCGGCCATCACTTTTTGAAATTCGGGGCGCGTCATGCCCTGTGCCGTAAAATCGATCAACACCTGGAACATGTGCCAGCTATGGCCGGAATCGCCGCGCGCCGGCAACATCACGGACTCGAAGCCCTCGAGCTCGTCGAAATAGCGGCCCGCCAGCTCGCGCCGGCGCGCATTGAATCCGTCCAAGCGGCGCAATTGATCGATGCCGATTTGCGCCGCCACATCGGTGAGATTGCTCTTGGCCCCGGGAAACAGGACATCGATCTCCCCCTGAGAGTTGCGCTTGATGCCATGAAAGCGGTGCTGTTCGAACAATTCCGCCGCTCGGGCATCCTGCGTGGCAATCGCGCCGCCTTCGATGCTGGTCATGTTCTTGTTGGGATGAAAGCTGAACACCACCAGGTCGCCGAAGCTGCCGATCAGCTTGCCCCGGTAGCGCGAACCGATGGCATGCGCCGCATCCTCCACCACGCGCAATCCGCGCGCCGCGGCGATCCCGTAGAGCGCATCCATATCGACGGGCAACCCGGCGAAATGCACCGGCATGATGGCGCGCGTCTTGCGGCTGATCGCGGCCTCGATGAGATCCACGTTGAGGTTGCGCGTGTACAGATCGATATCGACGAATACCGGTCTGGCGCGCAGCCGCGCCACCACATTCGCGCTCGCGGCAAAACTCATCGCCGGAACGATGACTTCGTCGCCCTCCCCGATGCCGGCGACCTCGAGCGCCATTTCGAGCCCCGCGGTCGCGGAGGTCATGACGCGCACATGGCGCTCCGGGCCCAAATAGGCGCCGAGCGCCGCCTCGAAGGCTTGAACCTTGGGGCCGCTCGCGAGCTGTCCGGAACGAAATACCTCGGCGACCGCAGCGATGCTGTCTTCATCGATCGACGGCCGGGTAAAGGGCAAAAAGGGCTTCATGCGCTGCTCCGCGACACGAGAACCACGCCGCCGCAAATCAGCGCAATGCCGAGCATTTTGGCGGGCGATAGGATTTCGCCCAGCCACAGCGCCGAGAAGCCAGCCACGACCACGTAGCCGAGCGACAGCATGGGATACGCGGTGCTCACCGGAGCCTTGGACAGAGCGGCGATCCACACGCAGACGCTCATTGCGTAGCACAGCATCCCGCCCCAAAAGAATGCACTTTGGAACAAAATCACCGTGCTGTGCACCAGCGTCTGCATGCCGAACTCGGAGACATGCGCGAGCGGTCGAGTCGCATACTTCAGCAACAGCTGTGCCGAGGCATTCAATGCGACGCCGCTCAAGATCAATGTCCATGTCAACCAGCTCATCGGCGCGCCACCAGCACCCGGTTTGCATCTCGGCCGATTTCCCGCATGGGTACCCCCCGCCTTTTTAGTTCCTCGAACATCGCCTTTTCCATCACCGCGTAGGCGGCGGATTCGCCGCTCCAACGCACCAGAAATTCCGCCACGCTTGGAAGCTCGGCGCCCGGGTCGTAGCCCAATCCGTAATCGAGTTCGCCTCGATAGGCCACCAGCGCGACGCTGCGCCGCCAATAAAACGGCAATGTTTGATCATACGTGCCGACGCTGTAGATGGGCGCATTTTCGGCGCCCGCGGGCAGCGCGCGCGCGAGTTCAACCCCCGAATACACCGGCGCCACCGCCGCCGCGGCGCGCATCATCAGCAATCCCGAGAGGCACCAGCCGACGCCGAGGAACACCGCCGCACGGGTCACCTCGCGCCGGCGCTGCGACAACACATAAACACCGGAGGCCGCTAGCAGCGCGGCGATCTGCGCCAATGGCTTGGTCAGCGACAAGAAATACTCGCTACGGTCGGAGGCGGCGACGAAGCGGGGTCCGAAGAAGCAGAGCATCGCGAGCGCGGCCGCGGCGAGCACGGTCAATACCGCCGTCATGAGCACATCGCGGCGCAGTGCATCGGCCGGCAAGGAAGCGATCAGCAACGCGAGTGCCGGCAGCGCCGGCAATATGTAGGGAACCAGTTTGGATTCCGACAAGGAAAAGAATATGCACACGAACCAGGTCCAAATCCACAGGAACAGGGTGGGATTGAACTCGCTGCGCGGCGCATGGCGCCGCCAGCCGAGGATCATCACCCGCAATGCCGGCAGCGTCCACGGGGCGCTGCCGAGCACGAACACCATGCCGAAGAACCACCATGCCTCCTCGCGATTCGCACTCGGGGTCAAGTAGCGCGCCAAGTGCTCGTGCACGAAGAAGAACTGGGGAAAATCGGCGAGCCTAAGTGCCGCGAGCCAGTGCCAGGGAACGGTAATCGCCAGAAACAGCGGCAGGCCCCACGCAATGTGCAGCCGGCGCCAGGGCGAGAAGTCGCGTGCCCACGCACTGTAGGAGACCAGAACCGCCGCAGGGATGGCCGCCGCCACCAGGCCCTTGCTGAGCACTCCAAGGGCGGTGGCGACCCAGGCGAGCAGCATCCAACCGAGCTCCGAGGGGCGCCGGCCGGCGGGCGCTGCCGCGCTGCCATCCGGCTGAGCCCGCAGAAACCCCGCCAGCGCGATCGTCAGGTACAGCGTCAGACCCATATCGAGGGTCAGGAGCTGTCCCATCACGATGAACAGCAGCATGCTCGACAGCATGACCGCCGCCCGCCAGGCCGCCACTACGCTCCACAGCCGGCGCGCCAACAGCCACACCGTGAGCAAGGTGCCGAGCGCGCAGCAGGCCGTGTAGAAGCGCGCGGCGAACTCGCTCTGCCCTAAAACGCGCAAACTCAGCGCGGTTGCCCAATATTGCAGCGGGGGCTTTTCGATGTAGGCGAGGCCGTTCAAATGCGGGATGACCCAGTCTCCGCCGGTGAGCATCTCGCGGGCAATCTCCGCATAGCGGCCCTCGTCCGGATTGAACAGCGGCCGCAGCGACAGGGTGGCAAACCACAGCATGGCGAGGAACACCGACAAGCCGAGATAGGTCCACCGTTCGCGCGCTTCCGGCGCCGCTGGCTGATTCACTTTAGGCGGCCGCGGCCGATGCCTGGACCGCGAGCAACCCCGAGCGTCCGGGAATCTCGCCCATCACCACGGCGCGAGCCGGCAACGACCGCCGCACCGCGAGCGCATGAATGGCGGCCATGCGCGTGACGGTGGCGCCGGCCTCGCGCCACTGCATCAACAAGGATTCGAAGGCGTCGCGCAGCAGCATTCCTTCCAATTCGGCATGCAGCGTAAAGACCTGAAGGGCCGGTTCCGCCGCTGCCGCGGAGAGGCGAAACAGCGCATCGGCGATATTCGACTCGTCGATGCCATCGCGGCCGAGCAGTTCATCGAAGGTCGGCAACGTGGTGGGTATTTGCGGGCAGGAACTCGCGCCGTCCGCGAGCAGCGGATAGAACGCCGGGCCGCCGCGGGTGTCGCTCGCGTACTTCAAGCCGTATTCACGCTCGAGCTCGAGGCCGTGCGCGTTGATTTGCCAGCCGGCCGCCGCATGCGACTCGGGCAAGAATCCGAACGCTCGCCGAAAGGCATCGAGGCCCCGCTCGAACTCCCGGCGAGTCCACGATGCGTCTGCGCCGGCCACGCCGTCCTGCCACCGCACGTGATCAAAGGCATGAAGCCCCACTTCGAAACCCGCATCGTGCACGCGGAGCATCTCGGCGCCGCCTTTGCGGCCGATATCCGGGCCCGGCAACAGCACGCCAAACATGAGCGTCTTGAGGCCGTAGTGCTTCAATACCGAGGTGCGCGCCACCTTCTGCGCGAAGCCCTTGCGGAATACCCGGCGCATCGCGCGACCGGTGTGATCGGGTCCCACCGAAAAATAAAAGGTCGCATCGATGCCGTGCTTCTTCAATAGTGCCGCGAGCCGCGGCACCCCTTCGCGCGTGCCGCGCAAGGTATCGACATCGACCTTGAGGCCGATGTGCGCGTCGCTAAGCATCTCTCGACAACAGCGCCGATGCCGAAGGCAAGGCATGCGCGTAGGAATCGAAAATCGACATCAATGCCGAGCGCATGTCGGTGCTCGGGGTCCAACCGAGTTCCGCCGTCGTATTCTTGATCGAGGGCAGCCGCGCCGGTATATCGGCATATCCCTTGCCGTAGTAGTCGAGCGCCGAGATGTCGATCAGTCGAGTGTTGCGCGCCGTGGGCGCGTATTCGGACCTCGAAAGGGCGATTTCGAGCATCATCTCGGCCAGCCGGCGAATCGAATACAAATTGTGCGGATTGCCGATGTTGTAGATCTTGCCGTCGGCGATGCCGCCCGGGTTGTCGATGATGCGGGTCAGGCAGTCCACCGCGTCGTCGACGAAGGTGAAGGCGCGCGTCTGGCTGCCGCCGTCGACCAGTTTGATCGACTCGCCGCGCACGATGTGGCCCAGGAATTGAGTCAAGACGCGGGAACTGCCCTCTTTGGGATCGTCCATGCTGTCGAGACCGGAGCCGATCCAATTGAAGGGCCGAAACAGCGTGAACTGCAGACCTTGCTCACCGTAACCCCAAATGATCCGGTCGAGCAGCTGCTTGACGCACGAATAGATCCAACGCTGCTTGTGAATGGGCCCCAACACCAGCTCGGAAGTCTCCGGATCGAACTCCTTGTCGCGGCACGCACCGTAGACTTCCGAAGTCGACGGAAATACCACGCGCTTCTTGTATTTCACGCAGTGGCGGATGATCGGCAGATTCGCCTCGAAGTCCAGCTCGAAAACCCTCAGGGGCTCGCGCACGTAGGTGGCGGGCGTCGCAATCGCCACCAGCGGCAGGATGACATCGCATTTTCGCACCTGGTATTCGACCCACTCCTTGTTGATGGTGATGTCGCCTTCGACGAAGTGAAAGCGCGGATTGCTGAGCTCGGTTTGGACGCGTTCCGATTGCAGATCCATGCCGTAAATGTGCCAGTCGGTGTGGCGTAAGATGTATTTGCTCAGGTGATGGCCGATGAAGCCATTGACGCCGAGAATGAGGACGTTTTTCAAGTGTAGCCCCTAGAAGTTCGGTTCCTGTCGATGCGAGTCATGCGAGTGCGAGCGGTTGGTTCGCCAGCGCCGGCGGCGCGGCGCCCGGGTCGACCGGCCGCTGCCCGATCGCCAGCTTGAGAATCTCGAGCCGCCGGCCGTCGATGCAATCCGCATACCACCGCTCGCCCACCGCGTACAAGCACGGCGCACGCGCGCCGTAACGGGCCGGCTCATGGTCTACGCGGGTTTCCAGGACAGCGAGCCTACACCCGTTCACCTCGGTAAAGGCGCCCGGATACGGCGGCGCCACCGCGCGCACCAGATCATGCACCGCGCGTGCGCCCTGCCGCCAGTCGATACGGCCGTCCTCGGGACGGCGGCGTCCGAAGTAGGACCCCTGGGAGAGATCCAAGGCGCGCGCAGCCGCATTGCCGGCGATCAATTTCGGCAGGCTGCGTGCAAGCACCTGTTGCGCCGCTTCCGCCACTTTGAGCGACACGGTAAGCGCCGTGTCATTTTCCAGTATAGCCACCGCTTGCTGATCGACGAGGGCGCCGGCATCGGGCTTCTCCACCATGTAGTGCAGACTTGCGCCCGTGACCGATTCCCCATGAATGATCGCCCAGTGCACGGGCGCGCGCCCGCGGTATTTGGGCAGCAGCGACCCGTGCATGTTGAGCGCCCCGCGCTTCGGTATCGCGAGCCACGCCGCATTCAACAGGTGCCGGTAGTAGAATGAAAACACGAAGTCCGGGCGCGCGCGGCGCCCCTCGGCGAGCCACTCGACCGTATTCGGATCGTCCGGCGCTTCGACGCGCACCCCGTGCGCTTCGGCGAGCTCCCTGACGCTGCCGAACCATCGGCTCTCGGCCGGATCGTCCGCATGCGTGAACAGGATCCTGATGTCGATGTCCTGCGTAATGAGCTCGCGCACGCAGCGAACCCCGACCTCGCTATAGGCGAACACCACCGCACGCCTCACCGTTAAATGACCTCGCCGCTCTTGGCGGGCACCGCGGAGGGCGGAAGTACCCCGACGCGCGGCAGGTCCCCTGTGCGCCGCAGGAGCCCGGCGCCGCCCTCCTCCAGAACCCCTTCCACGATATAGCGCGGCCGTTCGCGCACCTGGGCGTAGATCCGGCCGACGTATTCACCCAGCAAACCGATGCCGAACAGGGCCAATCCGATGAAGAAGAACACCAGGCCGAACAGCGTGAACAGACCCTCTGCTTCCGGACCCACGATCAGGCGGCGCACGAACAGGTAGACCACCAGCAAGGCGGAAAGGACGGAAACCGCCATGCCGACCATGGAGAAAAGCTGCAGCGGCACGACCGAGAATCCGGTGATCAAATCGAAGTTCAGGCGGATCAAGCTGTACAGCGAGTACTTCGAGCGTCCGGCATGGCGCTCCTCGTGGGCGATCGGCACTTCGACCGGATTCATCGCATACAGCGAAGCGAGCGCCGGAATGAAAGTGTTCACCTCCCGCGTCTGATTAAGAGCGGCCACCACCGAGCTCGCGTAGCCGCGCATCATGCAGCCCTGATCCGTGATCCGCACCGGCGTGATCCATTCGCGCAGCTTATTGACCCCCTTCGAGAGCATGCGGCGCCATAAATAGTCTTGCCGCTGCTGCCGGATCGTGCCCACGTAGTCATACCCCTGGTCCAGCATGCCGACCAATTTCCCAATCTCTTCCGGCGGATTCTGCAGGTCGGCGTCCAGAGTCACGACGTACTCGCCTCGCGCATGCGCGAGGCCCGCCATGACCGCCGAGTGCTGCCCGAAATTGGCGTGAAACATCACCACGCGGGTCTCAGCGGGCCGGAGCTGAAATTGTTGCCGCAGAAGCGCCAGCGACCGGTCTTTGCTGCCGTCGTTGATGAAGACGCACTCGTAAGACACCCGCAGCGCGTCCAAGGCGGGATACAGCCGCGCAAAGAGGCTTGGCAGGACTTGCTCCTCGTTGTAGACCGGGATGACGACGCTGAGTTTGGGCATGTGCCGATGCGGGCGCGTCAGTGATCGGCGGCCACAGCGCCTCGCGACTGCAATAGACCGAGCAGCTCTTGGGTCTTCGCCTGCATGAGTTCCTGCGAACCGCGCGCCTCGACGTTGAGGCGGATCAGCGGCTCGGTGTTCGAGGCGCGCAAGTTGAAACGCCAGTTCGCAAATTCATACGAGAGGCCATCGGTGCGATCGACCTTGTGTGCGAGGCGCGCATAGCGGGCCTCGAGCGCCGCGATCGCGGCACCCGGATCCGGCACCCGGTAGTTGAGTTCGCCGCTCACCGGAAACAAGGCAATCCGCTCGCCCACCAGCGTGGACAGCGGCTTGCCGGATTCGCACAGGATCTGCGCGACCAGGAGCCAGGGAATCATGCCGCTGTCGCAATAGGCAAAGCGGCGAAAATAATGATGCGCGCTCATCTCTCCGCCATATACCGCATCGACCTCGCGCATGCGCTGTTTGATGAAGGCATGGCCGGACTTCGACTGTATCGCCTGCCCGCCGGCGGCCTTGACGATCTCGAGCGTATTCCACGTCAATCGCGGATCGTGCACCACCTTGCCGCCGGGCTCGCCGCGCAGCAGGATCGACGCCAGCAAGCCGACGATGTAATAGCCTTCGATGAAATCAGCGTGTTCGTCGAAGAAAAAACATCGATCGAAATCGCCGTCCCAGGCGAGACCAAAATCCGCCCCGTGCGCGCGAATGGCCTCGATGGTGGGCGCGCGATTCTCCTCGATCATGGGGTTTGGAATGCCGTTGGGAAAGTGTCCGTCGGGTTGATGATGCACCTTGATGAATTCAAAGGGCAGGTGCCGCTGCAACTGATCGATGATGAGCCCGGCGCCGCCATTGCCGGCATTCACCACGATCTTCAAGGGCTTGAGCCGGGCCACATCGACATAGGTCAAGAGGTGCGCGACGTACTGCTGCAGGGTGTCGAGCGAGGCGCGCGTGCCGCGGGTCTTGGCTTCGGGAAACTCTCCGCGCTCCGCGAAGCGGCGAATCTCCTGCAAGCCGTTGTCGCCGCTGATCGGCTTGGATTGTTCGCGGACGAATTTCATGCCGTTGTAGTCGGGGGGATTGTGGCTGGCGGTGATCATGATCCCGCCGTCATAACCTCCGTCGAACGTCGCGAAGTAGACCCCCTCGGTGCCGCAGATGCCGATGTCGTAGACGTCGACGCCGCTGTCGGTCAATCCGCGGCACACCGCGTCCGCGAGGCCGGCACTCGAGAGCCTGATATCGCGCCCGACCACGACGCGCTTGGGCGAGAGGAATTCGCCATAGCCGCGTGCCACGCGATACGCGACGTCATCGTTCAATTCACCGGGAATCCGGCCGCGCAAGTCGTAGGCCTTGAAGCAGGTGATCGCGCTCAAGTGCTGGTCCCTTGGCGGCCATAGCTGTCCTCTAAGCGCACGATGTCATCCTCGCCGAGATAGGGTCCGGATTGAACCTCGACGATGTGCAGCGCCACTTTGCCCGGATTTTCGATGCGATGCGTCGCTCCGATGGGAATGAAGGTGGACTGGTTCTCGGACAGCAGGAATGTCTTCTCGTCGCAAGTGATGCGTGCGGTGCCCTTCACCACGATCCAGTGTTCGGCGCGATGATGGTGCATCTGCAGGGACAATACCCCGCCCGGCTTGACCGACAGGCGCTTGACCTGAAAGCGCTCGCCGCTGTCGAGGCTGTCATAGCTGCCCCACGGCCTGAACACCTCGCGGTGCAGAGAGGGTTCGCTGCGCCCCGATTTCTTCATTTTAGCGACCAGTTCCTTCACGTCCTGGACCCGCTCCTTGGGAGCGACCAGGATCGCGTCCTTGGTCTCGACGATGATGTGATCGTCCATCCCCACGGCGGTGACCAGGCGGCTGGTGGAGTGCACGTAGCAATCGTGCGTATCGTGCACCAATACATCGCCCTGCAGCACATTGCCCTCCGCATCCGCCGGCAATGCATCGAACAACGAGGCCCAGGATCCGACGTCGCTCCAGCCCGCATCCAACGGCAGCACCACGGCATCGCGCGTTTTTTCCATGACCGCGTAATCGATCGAGTCGGCGCGGCATTTCTCGAATGCGGCCTTGTCGATGCGCACGAAATCAAGGTCCGTTTTGCCCGACTGGTACGCCGCCGTGCTCGCCTCGAGAATATCCGGCGCGAAGCGCCCGAGCTCGTCCAAATAGCGGCCGGCCTTGAATACGAACATGCCGCTGTTCCAGTAATAGTCCCCGGAAGCGACGAACTGCTGCGCCACGTCCAGGCCCGGCTTCTCGATGAATTGCGCCACCGGATAGGCGGGGCCTGGCCCCTCGCCGCGGCGAATATAGCCGTAGCCCGTTTCCGGGGCGTGCGCCACGATCCCGAAGGTCACGAGCTTGCCGTTCTTGGCGAGGCCCGCGGCCACTTCCGCCGCCTGCTGAAAACCGCGCGCGTCGCGAATCACGTGATCGGCCGGAGCGACGATCAGAATCGCAGCGGGATCCTGTTGCATGGCGTGCAAGGCCGCGAGCGCGACCGCCGGGGCGGTATTGCGGCCCACGGGTTCCAACAGAATGCCGGAGGCTTGCGCGCCCAGCTCGCGAATCTGTTCGGCAACCGTAAAGCGATGCGCTTCGTTGCATACGATGATGGGTGCGGCGGCGCCCGCGACGCCGGCGAGCCGGGCGACGGTCTCCTGCAGCATGGTGCGCTCGGCGGCGAGCGCGAGCAGTTGTTTGGGGAACATTTCTCGCGACAACGGCCAGAGCCTGGTGCCCGCACCCCCAGACAAAATCACGGGAATCAAAGGTTCCACCATGTCCTCACTCCGACCGTTTGCCCCGCCCGATCGCATAATAACTGATGCCGGCGCGCGCCATGTGCAGCGGGTCGTAGAGGTTGCGCCCGTCGAAGATCACCGGCGATTTGAGCGCAGCCTTGATGTAGTCGAAATCCGGGCTGCGGAATTCACGCCATTCGGTCACGATCGCCAGCGCGTCCGCCCCTTGGACGGCCTCCGGACTCGCCTTGCACAGGGTTAGGTCCGCACGCCGGCCGTACAGCCGGGTGCATTCGGGCATCGCCACCGGGTCGAAGGCCCGCACCTTGGCACCGGCCTGCCACAGCGCCTCCATCAGCACCCGGCTCGGCGCCTCGCGCATGTCGTCGGTATTGGGCTTGAACGCCAAACCCCAGAGCGCGATGGTCCTGCCGCGCAGCTCGCCGAAATGCGCCTTGATCTTGTCGAACAAAATCGTTTTCTGCCGCTCATTCACCGCCTCCACCGCCGCGAGAATCTTCGCGTGGTACCCGACTTCGTCGGCGGAGTGCTTCAGCGCCTTGACGTCCTTGGGAAAGCAGGACCCGCCGTAGCCTACGCCGGGGTAGATGAAGGCATGGCCGATGCGCGGATCCGAGCCGATGCCGAAGCGCACCGCCTCGATGTCCGCACCGACACGCTCGGCGAGATTCGCGAGCTCGTTCATGAAGCTGATCTTGGTGGCGAGCATCGCGTTCGCGGCGTACTTGGTGAGTTCCGCGGAGCGCACGTCCATGATGATCATGCGATCGCGGTTGTGCATGAAGGGCTCGTATAGATCACGCATGAGCTCGGTGGCGCGCACACTGTCGGTGCCGACGACCACCCGGTCGGGCTTCATGAAGTCCTCGATAGCCGCGCCCTCTTTCAAGAATTCGGGATTGGACACCGTATCGTATTCCACGCTCGCCCGGCGCGCCGCGAGCGACTCCGCCACCGCGACCCGCACCTTATCGGCGGTGCCGACCGGCACTGTCGATTTGGTGATCACGACCTTGTATTCGGCCATGTGCTCGCCGATGGTGCGTGCCACGGCGAGCACGTGGCGCAGGTCCGCCGAACCATCTTCGTCGGGTGGCGTGCCGACCGCAATCAATTGGAACTGGCCGTGGCCCACGCCCTCCTTGGCATCGGTTGTGAAGCGCAATCGCCCCATCTCGAAATTGCGCTTGACCACGGCATCGAGACCGGGCTCATGGATCGGCACCTCGCCCGCCTTGAGCATGGCGATCTTGCGTTCGTCGACATCGACGCAGATCACCTGGTTGCCGGCATCGGCCAGGCACGCACCCGTCACCAGACCCACGTAGCCGGAGCCGAAAATCGTGATTCGCATGCGTAATATTCTGATTTAACAAGGAAAAAGGGCTCAAAGGGTAGCGGTTTCGAGGGGTCAAGTAAAGGTCAGGCCCACGGCACCCGCTGAAGCTTGCGCTCCCAGGCAAGCGAGCTCGAGACAATGGCGCGCAGATCGTCATAGCGCGGCTGCCAGCCGAGCTCGGCGCGAATGCGCTCGGCCCGTGCCACGAGATAGGCGGGATCGCCGGCGCGGCGCGCCTCCTCGCGGATCACCAAGGGCTTGCCGCCCACCGATTCGACCATTGCCAGCACCTCGCGCACCGAGTAGCCGTGGCCATAGCCCACATTGAGCGTCACGGAGCGCCCCGCCGCGCGCAGATAATCGAGTGCCCGCAAATGCGCCGCCGCCAAGTCCTCGACATGCAGGTAGTCGCGCACCCCGGTGCCGTCCGGGGTGGGGTAGTCGCTGCCGAACACCGACACGTGAGGCCGCTTGCCCACCATGGCCTCGCAGGCGACCTTGGTGAGCAGAGTCGCGCCGGGGGTCGCCTGACCGATGCGTCCCGTGGGGTCGGAGCCCGCCACGTTGAAATAGCGCAGCGCCACGTAGCGCAGCGGATTCACCGCCGCGACATCGCGCAGCATCCACTCGCTCATGAGCTTGGAGGTCCCGTAGGCGTTGATGGGGCGCGTCGGCGATTCCTCGCTCGCATAGCCGTCCTCGGGCATGCCGTAGACGGCCGCCGTCGATGAGAAGACGACATGGCGGACGTTGTTGTCTAAACAGGCCTGCAGCAGGCTGCGGGTCGAGCAGGTGTTGTTGCCGTAGTACTTGAGCGGCAGCGCCACCGACTCCGGTACGATGGTGTGCGCAGCGAAGTGCATGACGGTATCGATGCCGTGCTCCGCCAGCAGGCGCGAGACGAGCGCCTGATCCCCGACTTCGCCGACAACGAGCTCGCCGGTGGTCACCGCCTGTCGGAACCCCTTCCCGAGGTTGTCGAGGACGACGACCCGTTCGCCCGCCTCGCCCAATTGCCGCACGACGTGGCTGCCGATATAGCCGGCCCCGCCGGTCACCAGGATAGTATTTCTGGACAAGGTATCTCCTAAACTGGGGCGCGGGCGCATCGGTACGGCGCGCAAGCTCCACAATAGATGGTGTTCGGCCAGCAAGCCGTATTGGGCCGCTCCTAAAGTCTCACGGCTGTGCCGTGTCGGTCGGGCCTGTGGTCTGTGGACCCGTGTTTCGCACGATGCGGCGAACTTTCAGGCTGGTCACCTTTCGATCGTCCGCCGGCACGGCCGCTTGCCGGGACCAGACCAGATCGTGCGACTCGGGCGCCGGCTTATACTCGATGACGATCTCGCCCAACAGCTGCAGCGCGCGCGGGCAGTCGAAGCGATTCATCGCCGCCAGACTCTCGTTCAACATGCCGTGTACCCGCTCCCAGGGCCACGAATGCTCGATGGCGCGCAGGATCATCGGGTGCTGCGTCCCGGTGATGTTATTGCCGATAAGCAGTTCCTCGTACAGCTTCTCCGCCGGGCGCAGGCCGGTATACGAAATCTCGATATCGCCGTCCGGATGGTCTTCGTCCCGCACGGTAAGCCCCATGAGATGGATCATGCGCCGGGCGAGATCGCAGATGCGCACGGGCTTACCCATATCGAGCACGAAGACATCGCCGCCATCGGCCATGGATCCCGCTTGGATGACGAGCTGCGCCGCTTCCGGGATGGTCATGAAATAACGGATCACTTCGGGGTGAGTCACTGTCACCGGTCCGCCGGCTTTGATTTGTTCGTTGAACAGAGGCACCACCGAACCCGATGAGGCCAACACATTGCCGAACCGCACCATGCAAAAGCGCGTCTTGCTGCCCCGATTGTGCAGGGCCTGCAGCACCATTTCCGCGAAGCGTTTGGTCGCGCCCATCACGTTGGTTGGATTCACCGCCTTGTCGGTCGACACCAGCACGAAGGTTTCGACCTCCGTCTCATGGGCCGCCTCCGCGGCGTACCAAGTCGAGATCACGTTGTTGTAGATGCCCTCGATCACGTTCTGTTCGACGATCGGCACATGCTTGTAAGCCGCGGCGTGATACACGGTCTGCACGCGGTAGGCGAGGAACACCTCCCGCATGCGCAATTTGTGATGCCCGTTGCCGATGAGCCCGACAATATCCACGTGCAGCGATTGTTGCTCGGCCATGGTGCGCAACTCGCGCTCGATGTGGTAGAGCGCGAGCTCCGACATTTCGAAAAGAACCAGCCGCTTGGGCCCCAATCCGATGATCTGCCGGCACAGCTCCGAGCCGATCGAGCCTCCCGCCCCGGTCACCATCACCACGCGGTCGCGAATGCAGGCGTCGAACAGGCCCGCCTTGGGCGGCACCGCATCGCGCCCCAAAAGATCGCCCACGTCGACCTCGCGGATGTCAGCCACGCTGGCGTTGCCGGTCACCAGCTGCTCGAATTCCGGAACTGTTTGCACATGCAAGCACAGCGGTTCGAGAGCACTCAAGATCTCCAAGCGACGGCGACGGGATAACGAGGGCAGCGCCAGCAAAATACGGTCGATTTTGCGATCCTTGATGAGCTCCGGCAAATGATCCGGCGAGAACACTTTGATGCCGTTGACCATCCGGCCCTGCAGATTCCGGTTGTCGTCGATGAACACCAGCGGATCGAACGCGCGCGTGGTCGACAGAATCGCCGACAATCTCGCACCCGCTTCGCCGGCTCCGTAAATCGCCACCCGGGCCTCGGTCGGCTGAAGGTAACGAGTCAGCAGGTAATAGCGCACGACAAAGCGCGATCCGGCGACATACAGCAACGCCAAACAGGAATAAATCGCCACCACGCTCCAAGACAGCGCGTCCATGTCGAGCGCCAAATTCAAGAGGCCGAGCAATACACCGCTCAACGCAGTGGCAAAGGCAACGGCGAACACGGCCTGGTGACCGAGAAAACGGATGACGGCCCGATATAAGCCCAGTCGTATGAAGACGGGAATGCTGAAGACCATGACGGCCACGTACGCGGGCCAATCCGCCAGTTCGAACCGGGGGTAACCGGCCTTCAGACTTACCGCGATCCATAGCACCAACGGCATCATGACCGCATCCGTGCATATCGAGATGAGGCGTTTGGTCGACCGCGGCAGGTCCACCAAACGCCTCAGGTAGCTCTCCCTGTTCAATTCCGTTTTCGGCTGCAACGTGAGCCTCCGTGACACATACTCACCCCCCACCGATCCACTTTCATTTCAGCATCGCCCGAAACGAGGAATTTTGGCTTCTTCGGCTTCAGTGTACAGAAATAATCCCTTCGCGATTGTACTTTGAGTTAATTCGGCCAACGCGCCAAAGATCGAGCGGT